>CAZEES010000010.1:0-37198 GCA_964511265.1 uncultured Candidatus Nitrosopelagicus sp.
ATGACTCCTACTCCATATTTCATGGAAAATTCCACATTGGGAAAATTAATCCCATTTTCTGTTTTTAAATATGTTGACCCAAATACTAACAGAGCCTATGATGAACATAGAGATGGATTGATACCTGTTTACATTAAGGATATAAAATATCTAGATTCTGAAAATGATCCATTCTATCTAGTCTATGCATCACCTAGCTTCTACAGTGAAATTCCAGGTCCAATGTCCACAGTCCTGATCTACAAAATCAATCCAAATTATATTCCATGATCACTTTTCGGCAATTCTATACCTGAGATATCTATCATCAGGTGAAAATTTTGCAGGATGAACACTCTTTGTAATCTCCTTACACTTTTTACATTCATCTTTGAGTGTATATGTTAAGCACTCAGTACATTTCCTAAGTTGAAAACGCAATTATCCTTCTCCTATTTTTATTGATTCTTCTCGTGTAAAGTTGTAAGAGCCATTTTGTTTTTTCACATTCTTCTCAATTTTTTCTAAAATTGGTCTCAAAGACTTTTCTGCCGTCTTGAAATCTTGAGAAACTAAACTTAACCTATATTTTGGTGCACCCAAATACGTAATCTCTATTTTCACATCTTCCGCATCCTCAGCATCTGATAGTGTTTTTTTAATTAATTCCACTCCATTAGATTGATTGTTTGAAATCTCCAAAATCCCTCTTAATTCAACTGATGGAAGTTTCATTTTTGAACAAATGTCTTCAATTGTTGTAAGAACTTTTTCCCCTAATTTCAAATCGTTTATCTCATCGTTGCCCTTAATCGCTATGTTAAGCATAGCGTCATAAACAGAATCATATTTTGATAAAAATTTATCCTCTAATCCTTCAATTTGTTTTGTAGTTAATTTTGCTTTTTCCTGAATATTCTTCAAGATTCCTTGTTCTTTCTCAAATCGTTTAACGTCTAGTAGTTTCTTCTTTCTTTGGTCTTTAGAAATTTGTTTTAAAGAAAGATCAATCTCTTTTCTTTCGGTCCCAACTTTTTTTACTAGAAGGACTTTTTTCTCTCCTTCTTTTACATACTTGTTTACTTTGCGAACCCATCCTGGCGCAATTTCTGATACATGTAAAAAGCCTTGAATTTTATTATATTCATCTAGTGTAACATATGCACCATGATCACTGATTTTTGTAATTGTTGCAATAACAATCTCTCCTATTTCTGGTAATTCTTGTACATTTGATGACAATCTAATTTTTCTCTATTGGTTAAGGTTAAAAATCAATTCCTTTCTTTGCCTTTATTCCTGATTTGAATGGGTGTTTGATCTCTTTCATCTCTGTAACTAAATCAGCTAATTCAATTATCTCTTCTTTTGCATGATTACCTGTTAAAACAAGATCTAGCTTTTCAGGTTTTTCTTTGATTAGTTTTATAATTTCTTTCACATCTATCAAACCTAAGTCAACTGCATAGTTCACTTCATCAAGAATGACAACATCATATTCTTTTGACAAAATCTTCTCTCTACAAATTTTCAAGGCTTCTACAGCATATCTCTCATGTTCTTCTCTTGGACTGTTATCATCTAAAATTCCTACAAATCCTTTTCCTATGGCGATTAATTCCAAATATGGTTCTAACTTTTTTGAAGAATCCATCTCTCCATAATGCCACGATCCTTTAATGAATTGCAACATACACACCTTGTGTTCATATCCAATTGCTCTCAGTGCCATACCTAATGCTGCTGTTGTTTTCCCTTTTCCATTTCCTGTATAAACAATAACCAACCCATCTCCATTACTCATAAGAACACAAGAATATCATCCAGTAAAAAGATTGTAATTTTTAAATTAAATCCATTTAAATAAAAAACAACTTTACAAAAAGAAATTGAAACTTCCCAGATTAGTAATTGCAGGTTCTACTAGCGGTGTTGGAAAAACATCAATCACTAGCGCAATCATATTTGGTCTTAAAAAAAGAGGTTATACAGTTCAACCATTCAAAGTTGGACCTGATTACATAGATCCTAGTTATCTTAGTTCAATATCGAAAAACGAAACAAAAAATCTTGATGTTTGGTTAATGGGAAAACAAGAATTAATTCAAAGTTTTACAAGAAACTCAAAATCTGATATATCAATCATCGAAGGTGTAATGGGTTATTATGATGGATTTGGAGGAAAAACAAATCTTGCAAGCACACATCATGTTGCAACATTACTAGATTCTCCTGTGATTCTAATACTAGATGCAAGTAAAACTTCCCGTTCAATTGCAGCAACCGCATTAGGTTTTACAAAGTTTCATAAAAATTCACGAATATCAGGAATTATTCTTAATAAAATTGGAAGTAGAAAACATGAAATTCTATGCAGAACTGCACTACAAAACCTCAAAATTCCAATCATTGGAGTTATTCCAAAAAACCCATCAGTTAATTTAGAATCAAGACACTTGGGACTAATTCCTGTAGGAGAACAAAAACAACTTCATAATAAAATTAGACAACTTTCAAAAGACATTTCAGATTATCTTGATTTTAATATAATTGAAAAAATTTGTAAATCAACCTCTTCTTTAGAAAAAATAAAACCCCTCAAAACTAAAAAATCAAAAATTTCTATTGCTATTGCTCTTGATAATTCATTTAATTTCTACTATCATGATAATATTGAGGCATTAAGACGTGAAGGTGCAAAAATAAAATTTTTCAGTCCAATTAATGATAAAAAAATACCAAACTGTGATCTGATTTATCTTGGTGGTGGGTTTCCTGAAATTTTGGCATCATCTCTAGCAAAAAATCTGTCAATGAAGAAATCCATAAAGAGTAATGCTGAAGATGGTATGCCCATTTATGCTGAATGTGGTGGGCTCATGTATCTTACAAACTCTATTACTTATGGAAATAAAAAATCCAAAATGGTTGGATTGTTTGATGTAGATACTATGATGACAAAGAAAATGACATTGAATTACACTGAAGGAAAAATTAATTCAAATTGTATAATCTCAAAACCACGTAATTTTCGTGCACATGAATTTCATTATTCAAAAATAATTAATGTTCCAAAAGATTCAAAATTTCTTTATGATTTGAAAATTGGCGAAGGAATTTCATCTCATAAGGATGCATTAAGTGAATATAATACATTGGCATCATACTGCCATCTTTATTTCGATAGTGCAAAATTTGCTTCAAATTTAATTGAAAACACTCTAAAGATCTAGTTATTTCCTTGTCTTAACAATTTGTATAATGCATTAATTATTGCAGATGCACAAGGACTACCACCTTTACGACCAATATTTGTGATAAATGGTATATCTGTTTTTGATAATTCGTCTTTTGATTCTACCGCAGAAACAAAACCTACTGGCATACCAATCACCAATGCAGGTTTTACTAATCCTTCTCTAACCATTTCCATTACTTCTAAAAGCGCAGTAGGAGCATTCCCTACAACAACAATTCCGCCATCAATCTCTTTTTCAGCTACTCTCATAGACATTTGTGCTCTAGTTTTTCCTACTTTTTTTGCAGATTCCATTAAAGATGGTTCTGAAATATTACAAATTAAGTCATTTCCAAAATCTTTTGGATTTTGTTTGTTCATTAATCCAATAACACCATTTACATCTGCAACAATACTACATCCATTTTTCAGTGCATTAATTCCATTTGAAATTGCATCTTTGTGAAATAGAAGTTTATTTTCTCGAGCAAAATCAAAATCTGCAGTTGAATGAATTATTCTTCTAACAATTGGCCATTCCATCTCGTCATATGAATGAGAACCAATTTCACTTTCAATGATCTGCATACTCTCATCTTCTATCTCTTGTCCCTTTCTAGTTTGCATTTTCTACCTCTCTTGCTCTATCTAAAATTAGATCAATCATCTTTTCATCTGCACCTAAGTGTTTTGTAATACAAACTTTTTTCAAATTGGCATTTTCCAAAGCCGGTAAAAGATCATTATTGATATCAATCTTTACATGTGCCCCTTCATGTAAGAAATAAAATACAATCACCAAGACTTCTGGCTTGCCATCTTGGCATTTTTGTATACCTTGTTCAATATTTGGTTCTTCAATTTCTAAATAACAGCGACTAACATTTCTATATGAAGGCTTTAGTTGATCTACAATATAATCAATGGAAATACCTGAATTTGGATCCTTACTTCCATGTCCAATTATCATAACATCGACTTTACTCTTCTCTAAATCAATTGAATTTTCTTTTAATGTAGTGGTTACTCGATTATCTACTAAATCTACTAGTGTTTTATGCATAGTCATTGGTTTTGAAACAAGAAATTTGATCTTTGTATCTTTTTGATATTTCATTGCGTTAGCTACTGCAATCTTGACTTTTTTTCCTGGATATAGGAAGTATGGAATTATAGTCATAACATCAATCTCTTTTTTCAAACATTTCTCCATTCCATCTTCAATAAATGGTGGAACTACCTCTAAAAAGCAAAATTCTGAAAAATCATAATTTCCTTTTTCCTTAACTTTTTCACAAATGATTTCTAATTCTTCCCCAGCTTCTCTCTCTCTACTTCCTCTATCAATTAACAGTAATCCTCTCTTCATTATGTGATCCTCGCTATAGCCACCGTCAAATTAGGAGGAAATTTTTGTTTTTCAACTATTAATTCACCATTAGATGATTTCATTGCAGCAGCTTCTGAAACACTTGCTGTTCCTTCAAATGCTTGAACAGTGTTTGAAGGGTTTGGTGTAGTTATTGTTGCTAATTCTTCTCTGTCAATGTATTCTAGTGGTACATTCATCTCTTCACTTAATTCAATCAATCCTACGACATCTTTGTCTTTTTTAATGGATACAAACCTAGCTATTTCATTCTGGTTTAATCCAAATTTTTCCAAAGTCTCATTCACTCCGTTCAATATTGTCTCCTTCGGAGTATCCCAGTGTAATCCTATACCAATAACCAAACTTGGTACTCTGTAAATTACAGAATTCTTCATCACATCCTCGTCATTTATTTGATCATTTGTAATCAACAAATACCCCTTACAATCAGAATTCTTCAAATCTTCTATATTTGAAAAAAATGTAATATTTTCTGGAAGTTTTCCTTTCCACCATTCTTTTTTACCTATGTTCTGAAAAATACCAATCTTTTCTTTGTTAACCATAAATGCACTAATTCTAGTCACATTACTTTCATCTTCAATTCTCCAACCAAATTCTCTTCCAACAAGATCAACTGCGATAGTTTTGTTTACGTCTGCAGCAGTTGTAATGACTGGTGTAGCTCCTATTTTATCTGCAATTTCATTCGAAAGTTCATTTGCTCCTCCTAGATGTCCTGATAACACACTAATTACAAAATTTGCATTATCATCAATTACAATTACAGCAGGATCTGTTTTTTTATCTTTGATGTGTGATGATAGCAATCGAATTACTGCACCCAATGAAAACAAGCAAATTAAACCGTCATTATTTTTGAATAGTTTGACTATCTTGTCACTTGTCGATTCATCATACCATTGAATCTTCTCATTATTATCTGAGAACTTTATTGGAGCAAATACCTCAAAATTAGAAAAATGTTCTTTTAATCCCAAACTCATCTCAATACCATTTTTTGTAATTGCTAAAACAGCTATTTTCTTCATAATGTTAAAAATTTAGAATTAATTAAATGCCTTACTCTTTTTTATCCCTAGACAATACTTTACCATCAAAATCAAACAGTATTACCTCTACTGGAACCTTTTCTTCCGAATGCTGTCTCATGTGATTATATGCCTCTTTTGTGATCTCATCAAAAAATCCATCTACTTTATCTTCCATAATGATCTCTTGAACATTTCTTGCAGTATTAGCACCAAGAATTTTTCTAATTGTATCTGAATTAGCACCACATTTTCCTGCAATCTCTGAAAGAAATTTCATATCTACTTTCGTACCTTTAACATGAGTCTGTTTTACACCTGCTGCCATTTTTGCTAATTTTCCAATAAAACCTGCAACAAATGCTTTCTTCAATCCCTTTTTTGCACATTGTTGTATAGCATAACCTGAAAAATCACCCATTTGAACAAAACAGTGATCTGGTAACTCAATTATTTTTTTACAAAAATCTTCACTCCTACCACCAGTTGTTAGAATAACTGTATCATCTCCCATTGCTACAACAACATCCAAATTCTGTCTAATCGCTGCTGCAAAAGATGCAGTAGAATATGGAATTACGATTCCACTAGTTCCTAAAATAGAAATTCCTCCCATGATTCCAATTCTTGGATTATCTGTTTTAGGTCCAAGTTCTTTTCCTTTTGGTACAGACACTGTTATCATAATTCCATTTTTTTCAAGCAATTCTTCTCCTGCTTCCTTGACATTTTCTAAAATCATTTTTTTTGGAGTAGGATTAATTGCTGCACTACCAATCTCTAATCCTAATCCTGGTTTTGTAACTCTTCCAACACCTTCTCCGCCATCAATCTCAATTTTACCAATGTCATCTGTTAATTTAACATCAACAAAAATCTCTGCACCATGAGTAACATCCGGATCATCTCCACCATCTTTTATCACAGAACATCTTGCTGAATCTTTTGTAAATTCACATGAATTAATCTGAATTTTTAGTCTTGAACGTTTTGGTAGTAAAATATCTGCACTTTCAATCTTCTTCTGATTAATTATTGATAAAATTCCTGCCTTCGATGATGCAGTAGCACAACTACCAGTTGTAAATCCTGTGCGTAATTTTGTTTTCTTTTCTGTATCTGCATCCACGTGAAATTTTTAATTTTTTACGTAATAACTTTTGTTAAAAGTGAAGAATTTCGTTGAGAATGATCCATAATGCAACAACACCTAATCCTCCATAAAGCAAAAAATGTGTTGTTTTTTGTGATATTGGTTTTTCTCTATTATGTGTCTCTTGATTATAATCTCCTCCAAATTTCTGATTTTCTCGCCTCAATTCCTCAAAATTAAATCTCATCTCATCTCCCATCTTTTCTCCTTGTGCTTTCCAAAAACTGTGATAATCCTCTCCCGAAACATGTTCATCCTTATTTGATTGACTCTTTCTGTGAGATTTTAGATATTGATATGCTTCTGTAATCTCTTTGAATTTTTTCCCGTCATTACTTTCTGCATTTTTATCTGGATGGTATTTTAATGACAATTTTCTATAGGCTTGTTTGATCTCCTTATGGCTAGAATCTTTATCCACTCCTAAAATTTCCCTACATTCTTGTGCATTCTTGCCAAATTTTATATGAATTTTTGTTGTCATTCATCTTTCTCTGGATATCTTTAAAATAAAATATTTTATCATCTCATCATGTATGCCAAAATGATTAATCATGTATCTATCTCTGGTGCAAAGGGATTTGTAGGAAAAAACCTAAGAAATTTCTTATCTAAAAACAAGATACGTTCAATCTCCATATCTAGAAATCACTTTAAGAAAAATCAATTCCCATCATTAAGCAATACATCTCACTTTGTACATCTTGCTGGAATTGGTTCAGAATCCATCGATCAAAAATTTGAAAAAGTAAACATTGAAACGACAAAAGCTGTAATTAATCTGTGTAAACAAAACAACATAAAAAATATTATCTATCTTAGTGGTCTTGGGGTCTCCAAAAATTCACGTTCTTCTTATTTTATTTCTAAATTTAATGCTGAACAATTAATAAAAAAGTCTGGGCTGCGATATACAATTTTCCGTCCATCATATATTATAGGAAATGATGATTATCTGACAAAAAATATCTCAAAACAAATATCAAAAAAACAAATTCTTGTACCAGGCTCAGGAAAATTTATCATACAACCAATATCTATTGATGATGTCTGCTCTTGCATAACTATTGCATTAAACTCTCCAAATTTTTCAAACAAAATAATTGATTTAGTTGGACCAAGAAAAATTTCATTTCAAAGTCTCATCAAAAAATCCATACCCTCTCATATGAAAATCAAAAAAATCAATCTTGAATTAGCATATAAAAAAGCACTAAATGATATTAATTTTGAATATGGTGTTGAAGATCTAAATATACTAGTTGGTAATTATACTGGAAATCATAACAAGTTACAAAAATTATGTAATTTCACTTTTAAAAAAATTGAATCATTAAATACCTGATTCTGTTTTTAATTTCTCAGCTTTATCTGTTTTTTCCCAGTTAAATTCAGGCTCATTTCTACCAAAATGACCATACGCTGCAGTTTTTTTGTAAATTGGTCTCTTCAAATCTAATTCTGATACAATCCCTGCTGGTCTCATATCAAAATTATTTCTAACTAGTTCTTCAATTTTATTTTCTTCAATTTTATTTGTACCAAATGTATTTACCATTAAAGAAACTGGCTCTGCAACTCCAATTGCATATGCAACTTGTACTTCACATCTATCTGCCAATCCTGCTGCAACAATATTTTTTGCAACATATCTGCACATGTAACATGCTGATCTATCTACTTTTGATGGGTCTTTTCCTGAAAACGCTCCGCCTCCATGTCGACCCATTCCTCCATAACTATCAACAATGATCTTTCTACCAGTTAGTCCTGCATCTCCATGTGGTCCTCCAATCTCAAATTTTCCAGTTGGGTTTACATGAATTTTGATACTTTCATTCCAAAGGTCTCCACAAACAGGTTTGATTACATGTTCAACTAATTGTGCAGTAATCTCTTCGTTTGTTATTTCTGGAGAATGTTGTGTTGAAACAACAATTGCTTCTATTGCTTTAGGTTTGTCATCTTCATATCTGATTGACACTTGAGACTTTCCATCTGGTCTGACCCATGTCAATTGATTACTTTTTCTGACATCTGTAAGTTTTTTTGTCAACTTGTGTGCCAAAAGTATTGGTAATGGCATTAATTCCTCAGTTTCATTTGTAGCATAACCAAACATTAATCCTTGATCTCCAGCTCCTTGCTCTTTCTCGTCATTAGCTGTAACTCCTTGTGAAATATGTGGGCTTTGTGGATCCAATTTTATCATTACCTCACAAGAATGTGAATCAAATTTTAGGTCTGGATTATCATAACCAATATCTGCAATTGTTTTTCGTATAACACTCTCAATATCAAAACTTGCTTTTGATGTAACTTCTCCAGCTACTCCCACAAAGTCAGTAGTTGTGATTGTTTCAACGGCAACTCTTGATTCTGGATCTCCTCTAAGATATTCATCTAAGATCGAATCTGATATCATATCACAAACTTTGTCTGGATGACCTTCAGTAACAGATTCAGATGTGAACAGATAATTTTTAGCCATTTTTAAAAATTAGATTTCATCTTCTAATTTTATGAATAGTACGTTGTTGCCTCTCAATATTGCTCTGGCAAATTTACCAACTGTTTTACCACCAACAAGTTCTTCAGCTTCTGTCATAATCAAATTCATGTAAGAATCAACATTTTTCATTTTACCTTTATACTCAACCTCATTTTTTAGTCTTACAATTACAGTTTTCTTTACGTTCTTTTGTAAAGTTGTAAGTGGTCTTTTAGCAGCTGTTGTTTGTGACATAAATTTTCTCTTGTGATGAATCGAATTTTTAGAGAATATAAAGTCTTGCTTAGATTAGGAAGAACTTTTTATTTTTATTTTTCTCATCTATTGCATGATATCTTCTCAGATCGGTTTTTTAGATAAAGTATTTTCTGGTGGACTACAAAATGGAATAATTACAGAAATTTCTGGTTTACGAGGAACTGGGAAAACTCAACTTGCTTTACAATTTGCAATTGAGCCTTTAGTAAATAATAAAAAAATTTTATTCATTGATACCACTGTTGAATTTAGACCTGAAAGATTTCATCAAATATTACAATCCAGAAATCTATCGCCATCTTTACTTGAGAATTTGCATGTTTCACGAGTTACAAATACTCAAAAGCAAATTGAACTATTGACAAATTTTAACAATGAAGATTTCTCCTTATTAATAATTGATAATATAGCTGATCTATTTTCTTTTGAATACCCAAAAAAAGAACATGTTATTGAAAAAAACATTAATTTTGGTAATTACATGATTAATCTCTCAAAATTAGCCATTTCAAAAAATTTGCCAATAATAATTACAAATCAAATCTTATCTTATGATGAAACGAATTATGAAAGAATGCACACACAACTTGAAAATTATGTACATCAAAAAATTCAACTTCGAAAAATCAAAAATAATTATACTTGTAAAGTTCTATCTCCTTTTATTCAAGAGACAAAATTTGATTATAAAATAACAAATTCTGGAATAGAAGAAACTTAATCTATTTAATATGCATTAAATTGATTATAACATGTCAGATATCCTTGATTCTATTCCTACAATTACTGTAATTTTGTTAGCATTAGGTATTGTAGGTGTAATGGTTTATGAGCGAACTAGACTTAGAGAAGAAAAGAAACAAGATAATTGATTCTGTAATTTCAAAAAAATTCAAATCTTTGGGATTTGATTCAGTTACTGAAATTCAAAAACAAGCAATACCAGAAATATTACAAGAAAAAAATTGTTTAATCATAGCACCAACTGGTTCTGGAAAAACTGAATGTGCAACTATACCGATATTTTCTAAATTAAAAACTAGAAAAATTCAAAACAAAATAAAAGCTCTTTACATTACCCCATTAAGAGCACTAAACCGTGATGTTTTCAAAAGAATAATCAAATATGCTGAAGATGAAGAATTAAAAATTGAAATTAGACATGGTGATACATCTCAAGCAAATCGAAAACGAATTGCAGATTCTCCTCCTGATATTCTGATTACAACCCCTGAAACACTTGTAAATCTACTCTCACAAAAAAAACATCTTGAAGCATTATCAGATTTGGAATGGGTAATTATTGATGAGGTACATGAATTACTTGCAAGTGAAAGAGGATCACAGTTATCTCTTAGTCTTGAACGTTTACAATTAAACACAAAAAATGAAATTCACAGAATTGGATTATCTGCTACAGTTGGTAATCCTGAGGAAGCTGGATACTTTTTAGTTGGTTCAGAAAGAAAATTCCAACTAATACATGATACATCTCTCAGGAATTATGATGTAGATGTAGTATTTGTTGATGGGATAATGGATGACGTTGCAGTTGAAATTATTCAATATATAAAAAAACAAAATATCACTTCTCCTGTTTTGTTATTTACAAACTCACGAGGAGAATCTGAGCGTTTATCATCTATTTTAAAACAAAAAACGTTGCTCAATGTTGAATTACACCATGGTTCACTTTCAAGACAAGTTCGAGAGGAAACTGAGGATATTCTTCGAGAAGGAAAATCTGGTATAGTTGTTTGTACTTCGTCATTGGAATTAGGACTTGATATTGGCTCTGTGGAATTAGTCATTCATTATGGATCTCCCAGGCAAGTTTCAAAATTTATGCAAAGAATTGGAAGAAGTAAACATAATCGAGGTGATTCCGCTAGAGGATTAATAATTACTGAAAATGCTGACGATGAATTTGAGACTAAAGCAATAATTGAACGAATCAAAGAGGGTTCAATCGAAGAACAAAAAATCCATCATAGTTCTTTAGATGTTCTTGCACACCATTTAGTTGGATTATCTATGCAAATAGGAACTGTTTCTATTGAATCTGCTTTTAAGTTGACAAAATGTGCATACCCATTTCAAAACATACCGCTTGAAGAATTTTTTGATGTCTTAGAAATTCTTGCTTTACGAGAACTAATATTTTTTAATCAGGAAAAAACTGAATATAAAAAAAACAGTGCTTTCTCTGCAACAAAATATCACTTTCAGAATCTATCAACAATTCCAGATATTCTAAAATTTAAGGTAATTGATACTATAGAGAATAAATTTATTGGTACATTAGATCAAAGATTTGTTGGTGATCTTGATAAAGATCAAATTTTTGTTTTACGTGGTTCACAATGGAGAGTTCTAAATATAGATGAAAAATCCTTCAAAGTGAATGTTATACCCATTAGGTTCTCACAAGAAATACCGGTTCCTAAATGGGAAGGTGTAAACATACCTGTTGATTTCAAAACTGCTAACAAAGTTGGAACTCTTAGAACCAAAGTTTGTAATGGTTCAGTAAAAATGATGAATGATGTCATTTCTAATTTAGATCTTAGCAAAGTACCAGATGAAAAAACAATTGTCATAGAATCACACCGTCTTCCACAAAAAAGTGTATTAATCTTACATGCATGTTTTGGAACAAAAATTAATTCAACATTGAAAGTTATCCTGGAAACATTGTTAGATGCTTCTTTAGCTTCTAGAGTTAAATCTAGTTCTGATGCATATAGGATTCTCTTATCTGTTGAATCTAGATTTATAAAAAAACACATTACTGATGTATTTTCTGCTGATTTTGATATTAATGATATAATGTCTGTAGCATTAAAAGGCAAGAATGATGTTACTTGGAAAACATTCTGTGTAGGAAAGAAATTTGGTTTTTATGACAGAAGTGATGTCTATGTAAAGAATGAAGTTAGATACGATTTTGAACGAAATATTGACACACCTCTTGTAAAAGAAGCATTTAGAGAATTATTTCATGAAAAATTTGATCTTGAAGGCACTCAAAGAATTATTGAGTTAATTAAACAAAATGAAATAAAATTTGATTGGATTGATGTTGACAAATTCTCTGAACTGGCAGAACCGATATTAGATCAAACTGTAATGTCGTATACAAATCCTGCAAGTATAGATAAAGAGATGTTGTTAAAGGTTAGAAAACGCCTTTTGGAAACAAAACAGAGATTAATTTGTGTACGATGTGGACTCTGGCAACGAGTTATGACTGCCAATGAAACACATCCACTTAAATGCAAATATTGTAAGGGTCAACAGATTACCTGTACTTATGAATACGATCATGAACTTGTAAAAACAATCCAAAAAAAGCACCAAGGAAAAAAACTAACGCCTGAAGAAAATAAAAATTTCAAACGAGCATGGAAAGTATCATCATTATTGGCTAGTTTTGGGAAAACTGCTTTGATAGTTATGGCTGCTTATGGAGTTGGTCCTGATACTGGAGCTAGAATTCTTAAAAATAGAGTAGAAGGTGACGATGACTATTTGATAAAACAAATCATTATTGCAGAAAAAACCTATACCTTAACAAGGGGATTTTGGGATTCTTAATTCTTCTTGATTATTTTTGAATAGGATGTCAATACCAAATCTAATTTTCCTTCTAGTCCCGGTCTTGCATTAACTCCCAAAATTGTAATTATATCTCCAAGAGTAAATCCATCCATCAAATCAGCTTGCTGTCTCCATCCTTTAATCCAAACTTGTCCACTGTCATCTTCAACAAACATTTCGGATAGTTGTATGTTGTCGCCCTTTTTTGTTTGAATATCTTTTCGTTCTGGTGCTTTTAGAACAATTGCTTCTACTGAATAATCATTACCTTCACTAACATCTGTAATCTTTGTTCTGATCTCCGAAGTTGTTGGAACAGTCTCATCATCAATTTTTCTTACAAATGAATCCTGATCAATCTGTATTGTATTCCCAAAAATTTTTGATGGCATACATTCTAAAATATCGTCTTTAACAAAATTGCTTATTGTATTTGTAACATCCGTTATTCTAACCAATTTTTTTGATTTATCTATGGCTAATCCTACTAGATTACCTGATTGATTTTTTTCAACTGCCAGTAACCTTACTATCACTGGCTGTATCTCAACATCTCCTTCAACATCAATCAATGTCGCATCATTTCCATGAATTTCCAATCCCTGCATGCCTGTTTTTGTCCTTACTCCGAACAATTTGACTTTGGCATCTTGTGTAATCATCTTTGGCAAAATTGATTCATCTTTTCCCCAAAGTACTACGTTCACCAAATTTTTATTTTCACCTTTAAGTCTAAATTTCAAAGCCTTTGAAGGTTTACCTTTTGAGTTTGTAAATTCGAGAACACTCATTGCACTGCCTAATGTTCCTGAAACAATTATGTCTCTCTGATCTTCTTTAACATCACTAACATCACAAATCTTTGAATCAATTGAGACAATGTCACTATCTGATTGTGATGCTTCTATTGATGCACCAGAGCCAATGTTAATTGTTGGCGCTCCTGTTAGATCAGATTTTACATAAGCCTTGATTATCTTAATCAAGTCCCCAGGTTTTAATTCATCAATTCCTGGAAGGCTTGCTTTTTCGTCCCAAAGTTTGACACTTGCTGTAGAATTGTTATCATAAACTGTAATTGTTCTCAGAGAAAATGATGAACCATCCTTCTTTGTAAATTGCTTTGTAGGCGAAATATTCAAAACTCGGCTTTCTAGCGTTACTTCTTTTGCACCAATATAGAGATCCTTTATCGCTACTTCTGACTTCTGTGACTGTTCTAATGTCACTCCCAAATCTGCTGCAACTAAGAAAATTGCCCCCTGATCTGTTAGATATCCTGCACCAACCTTCTCTTTTTTCTCATTAATCCTATCTTCTATTACTGTTCTAGATAATTCTGGAACTTTTTCTAGTAATTTTGATATTAATTCTTCAAATTCAGACAATTATAACTAGAACAAAACGATTCTTAATAAAATTATCACTAAATACATTAGTGGTTTACACAAATCTCTTTTGTGTTATGTATTGAAACAAAAAATTTAAAAAAAAAATATGCTTCCACCGTTGCAGTTGATGGGATAGATCTTCAAATACAATCTGGTCAAGTATTTGGCTTTTTAGGACCTAATGGCGCAGGAAAATCAACTGTAATCAAACTTCTAACTACCCTTATAGCTCCATCAGACGGAGAAATATCCGTATTAGGACTAGATACTACAAAATCTCCTCTTGAAATACGAAAAAAAATTGGAGTAATCTTACAGCAACCTAGCTATGAACCAACCCTTTCAGTCGAAAAATCTCTTGATAAATATGGAATGATGTGGAATATTGATAAAAAAACCAGAAATGAAAGAACAGAAAAATTACTCTCTGCCTTTGGTTTAGAAGAAATAAGAAAAAAGAAAAATGAGGATCTATCAATAGGTCAACGCAGAAGGGTTCAGGTTGCAAGAGAATTCATGCATGATATGGATTTACTATTCCTTGATGAACCTACTGTTGGTTTAGATCCAAGTGCAAGACGAAAATTGTTGGACTTTCTGAGAGACCAAGTCAAAAAATCAGGGCTTACAATTTTTTACACAACTCATGTTTTATCAGAAGCTGAATATCTGTGCGACAATATTGCAATCATAAATAATGGAAAAATTATGGCAGTCGATTCTCCTTCTGAATTAAAAAATAGATTTGGTCATGAAAAAACTCTTAAAATTCATATTTCCCATGCATCAGAACAACTGAAATCTAAACTATCAGAAATCTCTGAATGTAAAATTATTCTTGAACCAGAACCTACAATCATAGTAAATTCAACAGAATCTGAGATCATACTCATGAATATCTTAAAAATATTAAACGAATCTGAGATTAAAATCAATGATTTATCTGCAATTCCAACTAATCTTGAAGAAATATTTCTAAAAGTTGTGAGTGATCAAGATGCATCCGATAATTAGACTAGTCAATAGAAATCTAACAATTTCTATTAATCCTGGATTTATAATCTGGCAAATACTTTTTCCATTAATCTATATTTTTGTTGCAGGTTTTGCTTATACTGCATTGATTGATAATGTCCCATTTGGAGGAAAAAATATTGATTATCCTGCATTTCTTGCATCTGGCATGATTGGTTTTAACATCATGAATAGTACACTAATCTCTGGAATAATCATTTGGAATGATAGACGCCATGGTATGTTTGAACAAATCATGTCTGGTCCATTCACAAGATCTGATTACATACTAAGTAATATTGTAACAATTGGAATCATTGGACTATTTAGTGCAGCATTAATAACAGCAGTTGGTTATCCTGTATTTTTTGATTCTGTCGAATTTAGTATTGTTACAATTCCATTGATAATCTTTGGCTCAGTAGTCGGTGCAATATTGTTTGGTTCAATTGCATCAATCATTTCAACAAGACTACGTTCAAGTGAAGGATTTAATGTAATCATAAACACAGTATTTCTTTTCTTTGCATTTGCAAGTACCGCATTTTATCCTGTTCAAGGTGCACCACAACCATTAGCAACTATATTCTATCTAAATCCATTATCTTACTTGGTTGATGTTATACGAGCAGGAATTTTTGGCCAAGTTACAGATTTTGTCATAACTGAAATGTTACTTTTGATTGCTTTAGCATCTATTTTCTTTGTCATTGCTACAAAATTACTGACAAAGTTAGATTTTTAAAAAAAGAATAGCCCAGCCCGGACTCGAACCGAGGTCAAAGGCTCCAAGGGCCCCTATGCTTGCCGCTACACTACTGGGCTTCTGAATAAAAAACAATTCACCCCTATAATATTATTTTATAATGTTCTTATCGTTTTTAAAAGAACTTGATAGGGATCCTCAAAGGTTGCAACCAATTTTTTCGCATTTTTCTTTCTTTTACTTGAAATTTGGGCATTATTTATTGACTGGAAAATTTCTTTAGAAATCTTATCTGGATTATCACTTCTAACAATTATCTTTTTTTTAACCAAATAATCTTCTATTCTATTTGGTATGGCATTGAGTGAAATTGTTGGAATTCCTAACAATCCTGATTCTGCAGTCATTGTTCCTCCTGAGCCGACAAAACAATCTACCTTACTTAACAATTCTTTTCCATTTACTGGCTTTGACAAAAGAGAAATATCTACCCCAAAAATTTTTTTCAGATTATTAGATTGATCTTTATATCTAGATAATACAATTTTCTGTTCATCTGGGAACTTTTCAACAATTTTTTTAATAATTTTCACAGTCTTACTCTTTTTTGTAATATATGCAGCTTCAGTTTCTTCAGGCCGAATAAGAATTATCTTTTTCGCATTTGATTTCTTCTGTTTGCTTTTTTTATAATTTTTAATAATTACTGCAGCATCAATTGCTCTATATTTTATGATATTTCGATCATCTATTCCAAATTCTGCAAAATCTCTCTTTGGAATAATCCATGGGGTTAGTAATTTTGTAGCATAAGGAAGTGATAATTTCATTACTGCTTTTGCATGAGGTGAATCAGAGAATGCAATATGTGGAATTCCTAATCCAAATGCAACTCTTGATGCTTCAGGAGAGCAAAAACTAACTAATAGATCTGGGTCAGATCTCTCAATTCTCTTTGTTAGTAATTTACTTCTTTCCAGACTTGCAAGTAATTTGTTAACATTACTTTTTCCACCGTGTTTGCCAACTATGACTGGATTGATTGAACCGAACTTTCTGATTCCATTCACTTGCTCATATTTTCTAGATGTACAAAAAATCTTATGCTGTTTCCTAAGTTTTTGAATAAAATACTCAAAAAACAAGTATTGTTTTGGTGTTAGTATGTCAAACCAGATCTTCAAGTACTAACATTTGATGGATAACTGCAATAAGTATTTCTTAGTCTTGATATTACTAACCTCTAATGGCAACAAAAGTTGTAATCTATGGATTAAGTACTGAAGGTTACTCTGTTGCATGTCAAATTGCTCTTAATGGAGGTGACGTACAAATTATTGATGAATCTACTCCTTCTGCCATATCGATCAAACAAGATATTGCCAAGTCATATCCCTCTGTTCAAGCACTAAAAGATGATGAACCATTACTTGCCATGACATCAATTGATGCTGCAATATCTAAAGCGCAAGTACTAATCTTTGCACCAAGAATTAGAAAAACCGGACAAGACATCAAAATTGAGATTAATTCCAAATTCAAAGATGCAGTTTCAAATGTCAAAAAAGGCTGTATGGTTGTTTATGGGCTAGCTACTGGATTTGGTGGAAATTCTGAGAATATTTCATTATTAGAACATGTTACGGGATTGAAAGTAGGCAAAAATATCTCATATTTTTACTATCCATTATCTAAAGAAATTATTCAAAAATCATACATAGGTTCATCCAATGGAAAAGAAAATGAAATTTTGAAAAAATTACTTTCTAGTGATAAAACATTTAATTTTTTAACATTAAATTCATCAGAATATTTTCACGCTATAGATATCTTGAAGCAATTTTCTGGTCAAACAAGTATTCTTGAAGTTTGTAAATTTGCTAAAGATTCTGCAACTAAATCAGATTTGAATTCTGAAAGATTAGGAGAAATCTTTCTTGACGATATAATTGAAGGTCTGTTTGACTTAAGATCTCTAAGTAGTTCATTTGAAGGTGCAAGTAGTTTGATGTATCTGATTAATGGAAGTATGAAAGGAATCGATGGATACATCAAACGATTGATTGATGAAACTAGGTTAATTTTAAAGAAAAATGAATTAAAGGCAAGTAGAACAAAAATTCTACTCTTATGGACTCTGGACCAACATGAAATGAAAGGAGAAAAAATTGAAAAACTCCAAGAATTAGAGACTAAGCTTAAAGACTACATAGGGGATGTTGAATCAATCAGTCAACCAACTGATATTTTCCAAAATGATAAAACTACGATTGTAGTTGTTTGCTCAAAACATGATTTTGATTATATAATGAAACACAACAAAGATGATGAACTAATCCTGCTCAAAGCCAATCCTTTATGCCAATTAATATCACAAAAATAATATTATCATAACTTGATGAAAAATTATGTCTGAAGATAAAAAAAATGTAGAAGAAATGGAACCTGAATCAATAGATATTGAAGTAAACCAAACTACATCTTCAGAATCAGATAAAATAATCAAAACTTACGAAAAAAAATTATCAGATTATGACGAAAAACTTCAACTGGCATTAGCTGATTATCAAAATTTAGAAAGACGAACAAGAGTTGAAATTTCTCAAAGAGTATCTGACAAAATAAATGGTCTTTTACTTAATTTCATTAATATCTATGAAGATTTTATTCGCGCTGAAAATGCATTATCTAAAGAAAATGTTAACACTAATGGAATAAATGCCGTCATCAAAAATATGGAAAATCTTCTTGCTGAAAATAATATTAAATCTATAGATGCAGTTGGAGAAATCTTTGATCCTCAAATACATGAAGCAGTTTCTATGGTTGAAGATGATACTTTAGATGATGGAACAATTATCCAAGAAGTTGCAAAAGGATACATTTCTGAGAAAGGTATTTTAAAACCATCAAAGGTCATTGTGTCGAAGAAAAAAGAAATGGAAAAAAAGGTGTAAAATATGGCTGAAAAAATAATTGGAATTGATCTGGGAACAAGTAACTCTGCTGCATCTGTGATGCAAGGAGGAAAACCAACACTAATTCCTGCAGCTGAAGGTACAACTGTAGCTGGAAAAGCATTCCCATCAGTTGTAGCATTTTCTAAAGATGGAGAGCTCTTGGTAGGTGAACCTGCAAGAAGACAAGCAGTTACAAATCCTGATAATACTATTCGTGAAGCAAAACGTAAGATGGGAGAAGATTTCTTGTATAAATTACAAGGAAAAGAGTACAAACCTCAACAAATCTCTGCATTCATACTTCAAAAAATTAAACGTGACGCTGAAGCATTTACTGGAGATACAATCAACAAGGCCGTAATTACAGTCCCTGCATATTTCAATGATAATCAAAGACAAGCAACAAAAGATGCTGGAACAATTGCTGGATTGGACGTTGTAAGAATTATCAACGAACCAACTGCTGCATCACTTGCATTTGGATTAGATAAAAACAAAGAAGACATGAAAATACTTGTCTTCGATTTTGGTGGTGGTACTCTTGATGTTACAATCATGGAGATGGGAGGAGGCGTCTTTGAAGTAATGAGTACATCTGGTGATACAAAACTGGGAGGTGCAGATATGGATCAAGCCATAATTGATTATGTTGTTGACGAATTTAGGAAAAAAGAAGGAATTGATCTATCTAGTGACAGTACTGCTGTAACTAGAATTAAAGAAGGTGCAGAGAAGGCAAAAATTGAATTATCAACTGTTATGGAAACTGATGTAAATCTCCCATTTATTGCTCAAGATTCATCTGGTGCAAAAAATCTTGAAGTAAAAATTACAAGAGCAAAACTAGATGATTTGGTAGGTCCAATTGTCCAAAGATGCAAATCATCTATTGATAAATCACTAGAAGATGCAAAACTTTCCACATCTGATATAACAAAAATTGTTTTGATAGGTGGTCCAACACGTATGCCTATTGTAAAAAAATTCGTGAGTGATGCTATTGGAAAAGAAGCTGAATCTGGTGTTGATCCTATGGAGGCTGTAGCATTTGGTGCCGCAGTTCAAGCAGGAATCATTGCAGGTGATGTAACTAGTGATATTGTTCTACTTGATGTTACTCCATTAACTTTGGGAATTGAAACATTGGGTGGTGTAAGAGAACCTATCATAGAACGAAATACTACTATACCAACATCTAAAGATAAAACATTCACAACTGCTGCAGATAGTCAAACTGCAGTTACTATCAATGTTGTTCAAGGTGAAAGACCTATGGTGGCAGACAATGTATCCTTAGGAAGCTTTAATCTTACTGATATTCCACCAGCACCACGAGGCGTACCTCAAATCAATGTAAAATTTGACATTGATGCAAATGGAATCTTGAATGTTACCGCAAAAGACATGGGTACAGGCAAAGATGCAAAAATTACTATTCAATCTACAACAAAAATGTCAGATGATGAAATTAAAAAAATGCAAGAAGATGCTGAAGGTCATGCTGAAGAAGATAAAAAGAAGAAAGAAGCAGTTGATATTAAAAATGAGGCTGAAAGTTTCATCTATACTACTGAAAAATTAGTTAATCAAGATCTTAAAGATAAAATTCCTCAAGAGAAGGGAATTCAAATTACCGATGCAATAAAAGAACTAAAAGATTCATTATCTCAAGATAGTGAACAAATCAAACAAAAACTCGAAGCATTAAAAACAATTGTAAATGAAGTTACTACTGAATTATACAAAAATGCATCTCCGCCCCCAGGAGAACAACAATCTGACTCTAACCAACAACAATCTGACTCTAACCAACAACAATCTGACTCTAACCAACAACAATCTGACTCTAATTCTGAACAAAAATCAGAAAATGCCTCAAGTTAGTTAATTAATAATTAATTTTCAGATTACTCATGAGTGCAAAACGTGATTATTATGAAGTATTGGGAGTTACAAAATCTTCCAATGTGGATGAGATAAAATCTCAATATAGAAAACTTGCTTTAAAATTTCATCCTGACCGGAATAAATCTCCAGATGCACAAGAACATTTCAAAGAAATTTCTGAAGCATATGCGGTTCTATCTGATTCAAAGAAACGAAGTCTCTATGATCAACATGGTCATGAAGGAGTTGATGGAAGATATTCAACTGAGGACATCTTCAGAGGTGCAGGTGGAAACTTCAATGACATCTTTCAAGATCTCTTTGGTAGACAGAATAGAGGTGGAGGAGGATTTGAATCCGTCTTTGAAAATCTATTTGGAGGTGGAGGCGGATTTAGAGGATTTGGTCGTCAACGTGGAAACGATCTTTTACATGAATGCTATGTCACTTTGGAAGATGTATTGCATGGAAAACAAATTGAACTTGATCTACAAAAATATTTAGACTGTCCTGATTGCAATGGCACTGGCTGTAATCCTGGTACCTCGAAATCAACTTGTAAAGACTGCAATGGTAATGGTCAAGTTCGAGTTGGAAGAAAGATGGGTTTCTCAACATTTGTTACCGTTCAACCATGTGGAAAATGTCAAGGTAGAGGAGAAATTATTGAAAGCCCCTGTAAAAAATGCCAACGTGGAAAAGTTAAGGGAACAAAACATCTCTCATTTAATCTTCCATCAGGAATTGATAATGGTGATTATGTTATCCAAGGCGAAGGTGAATCAATTCCCGATGGAGAAAATGGTGATTTAATTGTCCGTGTCCGGGTTGCATCTCACTCGTACTTTAGACGTGATGGAACAGATCTATACTGTGATGCAAAAATATCAATGATTGATGCTACTCTAGGTACAGAAATTACAGTTAAGACACTAGAAAAAACACAAAATTTGAAAATTGAATCTGGCACCCAACCAAATTCAATTTTAAAAATTAAATCTCAAGGATTGCCTAGCCAAAACTCCAACCGACGTGGGGATCTCTTTGTACACGTTGTGGTAGAAATACCAAAAAAACTATCAAAACAACAAAAATCTCTGTTAGACGACTTTCAAAACTCAGATTAGTCATCTTTCGATAATCTAATTTTTAATCTGTGACCCTCTCTGATCTCTTGCTCATATAATTTCTTGATAATCTCTCCAATCTTCTGTTCAGAAAAATATTCTTGATTATATCTACCAATAATCTCCTTATTCTCATCTCGAATGATTTCCCAAAATGGCATAAACTTCCACAATCCCTCTCTCATTTCAATATTTTGTGAATAACGAACTTATTCTAGAAATTCAAAATTTTCATGCGGGAGTCGCCCAGCCTGGTCAACGGCGTAAGGTTCAGATCCTTATCTCCTAGGAGTTCGTGGGTTCAAATCCCACTTCCCGCATAAATTATTTCAAATTATTATTATGAACAACTTTAAAACCCTGTAGTTTGCCTATTTTCCATGGCAAAAGTAACCCGCGTTGGTGGTAGAGGTACAACTCGTAGAAAGACTGACACTAGTAAGAAATCTACATTCTCAGGAGATTCTTACAAAGATTATCAGGAAGCTAAAAAGAAAGCAGCTGGCAATCGTTCAGTTTCAACTGGTCGTGGTACTGGTAAAAGAAAATTATCTTCAACACCAACAACAAAAAAAGCATCTACTAAAGGTAGAACACGTTCAACCGGTAGAGGCACTGGTAGTAGAAAAACAACAAGTTAATCCCCTTAACTTATTTTCTTTTATTCATCTGCCGGTAATTTTTAATTTAAAAATTTCTGAATTTTCTCTTTTAGTTTCTGATTAATCACCTTTCCAGATGCTTTTCCTCTAACTTCTTTCATAGCCATGCCCATTAGACCGCTTAATGCACGCATCTGTTCTTGTTGTATCTTTTCTGCATTTTTTTGAATAATTCCATCTAACACTCTATCTAATTCATCTTCAGTTAATTGAGTGATTGATGCATTTTCTAATGCATGTGCAACATCATTTGCTTTTTTAGACATTATCTGCTCAAAAATTATCTCAATCGATTCTTTGTTTATCTCTTCTTTCTCTAATAACTCAAATGTATTCATGATTTGTTCATCATCTAACAAAGCAGAATCCAATCCCTTTCTTTCCAAATTAGTTATGGTGGAACAAAGAACTGATGCAACAAAATTGGGTGAATTTTGTCTTTCTGAACAGATTTTTTCAAAAAGTTCAAAATAGTTTGAATCAAATATTTGTTCTGTAAGCTGATTGTTAATCTGGTATTTTTCTTCTATCTCTTTGATTGATTCTTCCCATGATTTTGGTATGTTGGATTTTACTTCTTTGAGTTCTTCATTTGTTACTTTGACTGTGGGAATGTCTGTTTCTGGATACATTCTTGACGCACCTGGTCTTGGCCTAAGAAAAACAGTATCGCCATTTTGGGTAGCAGCTCTAGTCTCCGCTGGAGGTCCATTTTTTGCAAGTTTCATCCTATTGATAATTGACTCAATAGCAAATCCAACTGGTATTTTCCCCCCTGCAATAATTAAGAATGCATCATCACTTTGTATGTCCATTTTTTCTGTAATTCTTTTGATATCATCTTTTTCAATTCCATAATTTGGTAATTCATCAGAATGAAAAACACCACCAATTCCAAAAAACCTTACCAGCTGACCTATCTCTTTCCCTAATCTAATATCCGAATAAGGCTCAAATCCAATAATCCCTTTTAATTTTTTTATTCTTACTGCAAAAATATTCTCTTGTTTATCTAATGATTTTTTAACAATTTTTGAATTACACTTGTGCATTAATTCCGTAATGTCAAAAACATCATCATGTCTACTAATCTCTGTAAACCCTGTTTGATTGATCTTCTCAGAAATTAATTTTAATCCATGTTGTCGTTTTGCTTCAAATTCAATGATCTTTTCTAATTGATCTAATTGCTGTACTCCTTTTACTTCAATAACCCCGCCTCCGTCAATTGAAATATTCACATCTTGTCTAATACTTCCAATTCCACGCATTACTCTTTTTGTCACTCGAAGTAATCTGCCTAAGGTTAGTGCAATGTCTTTTACAAATTTTGGATCACCTTCAACAGGATCTAATGCAATCTCAACTAAAGGAACCCCAAGACGATCCAGACTAAAAAATCTATGATTCCCTTCATCTTTGATTAATTTTCCAGCATCTTCTTCGAGACAAATAGACTGAACTCCTACTTTTTTCCCACCAATCTCAATGCTTCCACCTTGTGCTACAAGCATTGTTCTCTGAAACCCTGTTGTGTTTGATCCATCAATGACCGTCTTTCTCATCACATGTATCTCTGAGAAAATTTTTGATTCTAATGCAGAACTAATTAAAAGCGCAATATTTTTTGCGTCAGGATCTAATGCATGTGGCGGTTCTTCATCTTCTTCTACTAGGCAACTACTGTTTGGATTTGCATAGTACATGATTGTCTTTGATTTAGTACTCTCAAATAGTGCAGCAGGATCAATTTTGCCTAATTCACTCTTTGCAGCCCTCAACTTCCTTGAGAACTTTCTCGAGAATTCTTCTTCTTCTATTGGTGTACAATCACAAAATAACTTTTTTTTTGTATCTAACTGCTGGTGAATTTCTAATCCAACTTTTAACCCAATGCTTTTGATATCAAATTCAGACATTTTAGCACTCAAGAAAATTCAGATGAGTAGTTTTCTAGCATCATTTTTTTTATCTCGTCATAAGAATCAGAATTTCCTAAAACCCACATCGCTTTAACTAATGCAACTTCTGGGATCAAATTTTCTAGAGGGATGATTCCCATGTCAAGTAAATCTCGTCCACTCTCGTATACTGTCATACTCACTCGTCCATCAATGCATTGAGATGTCATTCCAAGAAATATTCCATTTTCTTGTGCCTTTTTGATTGAATCATACATTGTTTTCCCTACATGTCCCAATCCAGTACCTTCAAAAATTATTGCTCTATACTGTAATTTGATTAATGATTCAATAATCTTTGAATCAAAACCTGGATGATATTTTACAAGTGCAACTCTTGTGTCCAGATTAATTTTTGGATTATATTCATTCACATTAAAGAACTCTTTTTCTACATTTTTCAGAATTTTATCCTCATACACAACAAATGCTGGTTCAGCCCCCACTGTTTGAAATGCACTTCTTTTACTTGTGTGGTTTTTTCTTACACGTGTTCCAAAATGACATGCTATGGCATCATCGCTCTCATTTTGATGCATAACGACAAAAATTCCTGTCGATTCTGTATTTACTAGAAATTTTGTTGCTGCAATCAAATTTAATGCAGCATCTGATGATGGTCTATCCGATGATCTTTGTGATCCAACTAGCGTAATTGGTTTCTTAAAACCAGATAATGCAAATGATAAAAATGCAGAACTATAATGCATTGTATCTGTTCCATGCGCTATGATTATTCCTGTATAATCTGAATCTGCAACGCTATCCACCTTTTTTGCAATCTCTAGCCAATGATCTGGCTGTAAATTCTCTGAATATTCTGAAAATAATACTTCTGCATCAACATTCGCAATTTTTGCAATCTCTGGAACTGCATCATACAATTCTGACGCCGATAGTGCAGGAGTTACTGCACCTGTTCTATAATCTACTTTACTTGCAATAGTTCCTCCAGTTGACAATAACAAAATCTTTGGTAATTTTTCATTTTTTTCTATTGTTTGTGAATTTTCAGCACCTGATTCTGCTTGTCCAATCTTCTCAATCTTCTCAATTTTTTCAAATTCGATTCCAATATTGTAACCACTCTTTAGTTTTAGAACAATATGAGATTCATCTCCACTCTCATATCGTGGCATTAGAATTCCTGAAAATGTCAATTCAGAAGTAATTTTGATTAAATCACCCACTTCAACTTGATTCTGAATTAAAAAATCACGAATTTTACCCTTGTATCCTTTAAGTTCTGACATTTATGAAAAATAGAACGTGGGTATTTTATTAAAACTACCTGTAGTAGGATGCAACTAGTTTCTCGTTCAACTTTAGATCTTTTTGTTCTCTGACTTTTCTAACTGCTTCTTCAAAGTGACTCATTTTCACTTTGGCACCTGCCGCCTTCTTTTCAATCTCATCGACAATCTTCTTCTTTTCATCGTCACTAAGATTATCGTCTGGAACTGCACTATCCAAGTGCTCATGGACTACTAGTGAAACTGCTGTATTTGAAATTGATGCGACATCGGCGCTGCTTAATCCATCTGTTAAATCGGCAATCTTATCAAAGTCAACCTTATCTGCACCATCTGCAAGTGGAATATCTGCTGAGTGAATCTCAATAACCATTTTCCTACTATCCTTGTCTGGTAATGGAATTGAAATAATCTTATCAAATCTTCCAGGTCTTAATAATGCTGGATCAATCATGTCTGCTCTGTTGGTTGCAGCAAGTACTACTACTCCATGCATATTTTCCATACCGTCTAATTCTGTAAGTAATTGGCTGACAACTCTTTCAGTTACTGCAGTTTCTCCTCCTGCTCCTCTAATTGGTGCAATTGAATCAATTTCATCAAAGAAGATTACACATGGAGCAGATTGTCTTGCTCGTTTGAATATTTCTCTAATTCCTCTTTCTGATTCACCTACCCATTTTGATAACAGTTCTGGTCCTCTGACTGAGACAAAGTTTGCTTCACTTTCTGTTGCTACTGCTTTTGCCATTAGTGTTTTACCTGTTCCACTTGGTCCATGTAACAAAATTCCTCTTGGCATTTTATGTCCAAGGTTGTCATATAATCCTGGGAATTTCATTGGCCATTCCACTGCTTCCATTAATTCTCGTTTAACTTCTGCAAGTCCGCCAACTTTAGACCATGGCACGTCAGGATTCTCAATGAATACTTCTCTCATTCCTGAAGGTGTTACTTCAACTAGAGCCTTTTTGAAATCATCTGCGTTTACAATTAATTTATCTAATGTCTCTGGGGGAATTTTTTCTTCTTCCAAATTCAATTCTGGAAGCAATCTTCGAAGACACTTCATTGCTGCTTCTTTACACAAGTATTCTAGATCAGCGCCTACATAACCATGACTTACTGAAGCAATTTTTTCAATATTTACTGGGTATTCTTGATCCTCTGCAGACAAAGGCATGTTTCTAGTGTGAATTTGCAAAATCTCTTGTCTGCCTTTCTTATCTGGAACTTTGATCTCTATTTCTCTGTCAAATCTTCCAGGTCTTCTCAATGCAGGATCAATTGCGTTTGGTCTGTTAGTTGCAGAAATCACAATTACTTTTCCTCTTGCTTCTAATCCGTCCATTAATGATAACATTTGAGATACAACTCTTCTTTCTACTTCGCCAGTTACTTCTTCTCTCTTTGGTGCAATTGAATCAATTTCATCAACGAAAATAATTGATGGTGCTTTCTCTCTTGCCTCTTTGAAAATTTCTCTTAGCCTTGCTTCACTCTCTCCGTAAAACTTACTCATAATCTCTGGACCTGAAATACTAATGAAATGTGCATTACTCTCGTTTGCTACTGCTTTTGCCAAAAGTGTCTTACCTGTTCCTGGAGGACCATAAAGTAAAACACCCTTTGGTGCTTCAATTCCTAATTTTTCAAATATTTCTGGATGTCTTAATGGTAATTCAATCATCTCACGAACTTTCTTTATCTCATCTCTAATTCCACCAATGTCTTCGTATGTAACTTGAGGAACTCCTCTTAGTGTCTCACCCTTTTCAGCAATATGGAATGTTGTTTTTTGTGTAACTAGAACTGCATCTGCAGCTGGTGTAACTCCTATCACTTGGAAGGTCAATCTTCCTCCAAAGTATGGAACCATCACATTATCTCCTTTAATCAAAGGTACACTTTCTAATGCATCTGCTAAATATCTCTCATCGATTGGTGGTATTGCCTCTAATGGTGCAACTACCACTTTTTCTGCTGGAACAGCTTTAATCTTTTTTACTGTAATTGTATCTCCAATAGCAATTCCAGAATTGTTTCTTCCTAATCCATCAATTCTGATAATTCCTTTACCTTCGTCAGAAGGGTATAGAGGTAAACATTTTGCAACTGTACGTCTCTTTCCTTTTAATTCAATTACATCCCCAGTTGATGCATTTAGAGTATCCATTGAATCATAATCGATCCTCGCTACTCCTCTTCCTACATCTCTAGTATATGCTTCTAGAACTTTTAGGGAAAGACCATTTTCACTCATATCTATACACTCGTCTTTCTTTTTTTATATATTTAGCGTATTATTCTACCGATCTAAACAAAACTAATCACAAGCTTAAAATCATGATCCTAGGCACAATCGATTACTATGGGTAAAAGACCAGGTGTTCGTAGACGTGGACGTGGAGGAATGCAGTTTAGATCTGCTACTACTCAAAAGCTAAAACCTGCCAAATATCCGAGTTTTTCATTAGAAGAGGAGCATTTAGGGGAAATTATTGATCTAGTTCACGAATCAGGTCGTGATGTGCCTCTATCAAAGGTAAGATTTGAAGATGGTTCAATTTCATTTATTCCTGCACCTCTAGGTACTAGAGTTGGTCAAAAAATCAATTTTGGTCTAAATTCTGAAATAATTGACGGTAATGTAATTAGTATTCAAAATATCCCTGACGGAACAATTGTTTGTAATGTTGAACAGCAATTTGGAGATGGCGGTGCTTTGATGAAATCAGCAGGTGCTGACGCAACAGTATTTACCCATGCTGATGATGGCGTAGTTTTGAAATTGGCTTCTGGTAAATTCAAAAAACTTAATCCAAAAAATAGAGCAATGATTGGAACACTAGCAGGTGGTGGAGTTGAAGACAGACCATTAATGCGTGCTGGAGTTAAAATGATGCGTTTCAAATCAAAAGGTAAGAAATATCCAATTGTCAGAGGTGTTGCTCAAGCAGCATATGTACATCCACATGGTGGAGGTAGACATCAACACGTTGGACAATCATCTACAGTTTCTCGTGACGCACCTCCAGGTGCTAAAGTTGGAAGCATCGCTGCAAGAAAGACTGGTAGAGCAAGAATTAAGGAAAGAAAACAATCTATCAAATAGTAGAATCCCAGTCTATCTTTTAGAATGATTCAAAAAAGAATTCATATTTTTGTTACTGGTCGAGTACAAGGTGTATTTTTCAGACAATCTACCAGAGTGATGGCAATTAAAAATAACGTGAATGGTTGGGTTCGCAACCTTGATGATGGTAGAGTTGAGATTGTTGCAGAAGGTGAAAATCAAGACATAGACAATCTTGCAGATTGGTGTAAAACTGGACCTGCAAATTCTCGAGTTGATAAATTTGAACTATTAGATGAAGAGTCAACTGGTGAATTTGAAAATTTTGAAGTTAGATATTAACAGATTTTTGTATGGATTGAAAATGCAGTTGATTATACATTTCAATAAAGAAGAGTGTAGTAGTTCTGCTGGCTCCAGTCTAGGCTGATAGTCCCATTTCGAGGCATACAAGATCCCCCACGTAGACGAGGAAGCGTGGATGCTCCACCTTAGGATTGCTCCCTCCCGGACCTCATCCCTTTCGATGGTTCGGTCTTAGGAAAAATCCCTTCGGATTATCCTTGTCCTGCAACCACCCGCCTCGGCGTGAATTCATTTCCGCACACCAAGCGGGAGTTACCTGCCTAGAGATTTACCCAGCAGTTGCTGATCTCTGCATATAGCCGGTTTCAGAATAGGGCACGGCTGGCACCCTGATCCTACCTACTACGTTTTAGATAAAATAGAATGTTATATTTGAATTAGGATCGTTGTTTCTTCAAATCTGTAATCATATTACACACGGCACAAATCTTTCCTGAGCACTCATTTCCACAATTTACACAAATTCGCTTTTCTTTGGAACTTGCATCTTTCATTACTTCTGAGATTTTGATTATTGAATGATACATGTTATTTTTGATTCCACTATGTTGGTCTTCTAAAGAGTTTAGAAATTCTCGAATTTCTGTTCTTATTCCTTCATTCATGTGTGGACATGGCTCAGTCTGAAATGGTAAATCATTTGTAAATGCGTAAAACACAATCTCTGATTCATAAATTTCTGCAAGTGGCTTTATCTTTCTAGTCTGCTTTGAATCGCTACCTGGGCTCATCCAGCCAATTTTGTTAGAATCTCCAGATAACGTATTTATCAAAAATGTCTGTAATGAGTCATCCAAATTATGACCTGTAGCTATAACATCTGCATTCAATTCTTTTGCTGCATGGTCTAATGCTCTTCGTCTAAAGATACCACAAATTGAACATGATGTTGTCTTCTCATCTTCTCTTAATTCTAGTGATTCTGATAATGTAACCTCATACAATTCTTTGTATGAATATGTCCTAAATTCTACGTCTAATTTGGAACAAAAGTTTTTCACAATCTCTAATGCCTCATCTCGATATCCTGGAATTCCCTCATCAATTGTTACTGCAATTATTTTGAAATTATGAGTTTCTGACATTTTCTTTAGAATGCTCAATAATACTAACGAGTCTTTTCCACCTGAGACTCCAACAACAACTAGTTCATTATTTTTAATCATCTTGTATTTTGAGATGGTCTTTGCTGCTTTTCTCAAGATTGAGTTTGAAAAGCATTCAGAGCAGAGGCTTTCTCCACTATATTTTCTGGTATAAACAGCAGTATTTTCACATTTTTGACATTGCATTGTTTGAGGATTATCTCTCAGTTTAATATCTGATTCTTTAGATTGTAAACCAACCTGACTTGAAATATGATAATCCGATATTAAGACCAAATGTGATGAATGTGAATGCGTAAATTGCTATCATTGTTCCATTTACCGCTTTTTCAGAAATCTTTCCATCAATTATTGTATGAATGAATTTTCCTCCATCTAGGATTGGAAGTGGTAACATGTTGATTATTCCAATAAAGAAAGAAATCATCCATAACCAGAGTAAGAACATGGAGAATTGAAAGCCCATAGGAGTATCCAAACCCCAATCAATAATGTTGTAAATTGGTGTAGGTGGTTGATCATTTCTCATTATTCCTATTAATCCTCTCTCAGGATCATCAGGTGATGCCATTATTGTAACTGGAAAAACAATTTGACTTCCATCTCGAAGTATTGTAACATCAACCACGTCTCCCGGTTCTAATGGATTTTTTTGCAGATCAACTGCCGACGCTATGTTAACATCGTTAATCTTTATGATTACATCATTTTCTTGAATACCTGCTTGTTGTGCTCCTCCGCCATCAATTAATGAAAGTACCAAAACTCCATCTTCTGCTTCTTCATAAAATGAACTCAAAAATGGTTCTGGGACAATCATTGCAAACATTGGATTTGTAAATAATATTGCTCCTAACGCAAAAGCGAAAATTACATTTGATGTTGGACCTGCTCCAATCAAACGAAGCCTTGAAATCTTTTTTGCCTTACTAAATTGCTCTTCATCTGGTTCTACGAATCCTGCAAACATTGCTATGAATATTGCAAATCCGCCTGTCTTGATACCAATTTTTTCCATAACTCCAACAATCCCATGTGCACCTTCATGAACTACTAATACAATTGGAATTGATAGTAAAAAGTACATAATGGCAGAACCTGATGTTAGTGTAACACCTGGAATTAGAACGGTTAATTCTGCAAATTCTGTTGGTTGAACAAAGAAGTTAGTAATGTTTGAAAATAAAAACCAAAATGCAAATCCCATCATCAAAAATCCTGCAATCACACTAACATCTGCAAATACGCGAATTCCTCGTCTAGTTCTTCCTAATACTCGAATTAATGCATCCTGAACTTTGTAATTTTTGTAAGTTAGACTATAAGGCTTGATTGTAAATCCATGGTTCTCCAATTTGAGAGCCTTAGCTGCTCCAAAAATTACAACCCATGCTACGAGTACGTAAATAATTGCATTGTCTGTTAAGAAATTTAGTTCCAAGTTATAGCTAATTTTTTTAGTATCGGCAATTTATCGTTTCCTATGAAACCAGTGATAATTGTCTCTACATTCCCAAACAAGACCATCACAAAAAAAATTGCAAATCAACTAGTTAAGAAAAAACTTGTTGCATGCGTAAACATCACAAAAATTGATTCTGTCTATTCATGGAAAGGCAAAATACAAAACGATTCTGAATATCTGGCATTTTTCAAAACTACAAAGAAAAATGAAAAAACTCTAAAAAATGAAATAAAAAAATTACATCCGTATGATGTACCCGAAATTGCTGAAATTAATGTAAATTCTATGAATAAGCCATATCTTGATTGGTTGATAGATTCCACTCTTTAGAATTCTAATGGAAATCTAAGTAACGAAATAATTCCGCCTAGACCTGAAACTCTTAATCCTGCATCAATTGTACTATCCACACTAAAAATTTCACCACCTTTTGATTCAACATCATTTAGAAAATCCACAATTTCTTGTTCATCTGAATCTTGTATTGCTTTTTCTGAAAAGACTAGAGATTCTATGGCGCCTGCTTCATTTGCTTTTTTTGTCTCCTCAATCCCCATTGAGAATTTTTTACTTTTCTTATTAGCTAAAAACATCACCTCATCAATTATTTGTGAAACTTTGGCAAGTTTGGTATCTGCCATAACTTCTTTCATTGCATCTGATTTTGTAAAAACATGAATCCCATCTTCTCCACCAGAATCAATTCCTTCTATTACCTTGAATTGACATTTATCAGCTAATGGCTTTTTTGATACATAATTGTAAAACTTCTTTTTTGTCTCACCAGGACCAAAAACAATCACCAGATTATCTTTCTCTACAACTGAACTAATCGCTCCAATAATATCATCAAAAAACTTTTCAATCTTAAAATTTGATTTGTATCTCTTTCCACTTGACCCTGAATATAGATTTGGTAAAAGATGCAAGTGAGTTCCTTTTAGTCTACCGATTCCACAATCTCCCGTATCTATTGCAATTAGAATAAATTTCGTCTTCTTTCCCTTTGATTTGGCTAGTTTTTTTTCGACACCATTCCATTTTTTCTTTACTAGGTTGAATCCTTCATCAATTTTTATGGTAAAAGAGTGATGAGTACCATGTGGAACTGATTCATTATTTGATTCTAGAATTGTTCCTCCCACTCTAATTCTATCTAAAACATTATCTAGTGATATCTTTTCTACTTTGATTGCAAGCCTCACTCTAACTCTCTCCCCTTTATCTGGTCGTGAATATTCTTTTTCTTGTTTGATTACCCGAGTTGTCTCGCCTACAATTTTGTCATCATTCTTTAAAATTCTCCTAATCGTTAACAAATCATCAGAATCTTCAGCCATTAATGAAATTGTATTCTCATCAAGAGTTTTTGTTATCATAATTTTTTATAAAATCTCTAAAAGATAACTAGTTTGATTCTTCTTGTTTCTTTTTGACATAGTTTTCGACCCATTCTAAAGTGATGACTCCACCTTCCGCCAAATTTACTAAAGAGTTTGAAGATGCCTCTCCAGTTACCTTACCTGCATTCTTTCTTGTCTGTCTCCATTTCAGACTGGTATTTCCGCTCTTTGATGAATAAATAACTCCTAAAACATCTTTAGCATTGACAAATGTTATCTCTCTGATTTTTTTTAGTGTCACTTTATCTGCTGCTTCCACATAAATCGAACCTAAGCCCTCTTCTCTCTCTGCAAAAACTTCTGGGTCTTCAAGATAACTTCTTGGTGCAAATGAACTGCATGTGCTAGCTATGATGAATCTTCGAAAACTTTCTAATGATGAAGGAGCGTCAATTGTTACCATTTTTTTTCAATAAATCTATCTCACTTATCAAGCTTATTGAAAGGTTCAAGTATGATTATTTACAATTTCTACTGCAGACAGTGATGTACGCTATCCTATGACTTGATGATTAGGATCTTGAGTTCTGAGTCTGCAACTTAGAATTTTTATGACATAGTCTTCTACATCACTTATGAAGTCTTTAACTGAATATTTGACATTTAAGACAAAATCACGAAGAGCATTTGTTAACATTACTCCAGATGTGGAAAAGTTGGTTTCACAAAGTGGTGTCAAAGAAGGATTATGCTTAGTTAATGCAATGCATATCACTGCTAGCGTCTTCATTAATGACAACGAAAGTGGTCTACACCATGATTATGAAAAATGGCTAGAGGAATTAGCTCCTCATGAACCAATTGAAGATTACCGTCATAATGATACTGGAGAAGATAATGCTGATGCACATCTGAAAAGACAAGTAATGGGAAGAGAAGTTGTAGTTGCTATTACTAATGGTAAATTAGATTTTGGACCTTGGGAGACTATTTTTTATGGTGAATTTGATGGTAAACGGAACAAAAGAGTTCTAGTAAAAATTATTGGTGAATAAATTATCCAAAGTCAGTATCGCGTTTCTGTGATTGTTCAACATTTTTCCTGGCAGATTCACGCCACTCATCACTATGGTTTTGTCTACCGTGATTACAATTAACACAACCCATTATCTTTCCATTTGAGTTTTTGACAAATTCTTCACATCCACAAAAACAAGCCATATTCTCACCAAATTTTTAGAGTATATCTTCTTTTACTCTTCTGTACCTCTTGTCGTCTTACAACATTCTCCCATTGGAATGTCACGACCTCTTGGGCTTTTAGCTGGACATTTGAGCATTATACATAACGCATCTGTGAATTGTTTATTCATGTGATGTTCAATACCACATACCATCTCTTCATCAATCTCTATTTTTAGTGAACTCTCCATCAAAACTTCTAACAAGCGACTATTTCTAATCATGGATGATGCAACTTTCTCACCACTCTCTTTCAGAGAGACTCCTGCTTTGTTATATGTGACCAGGTCTCTTTCTGATAATTTCTTGAGCATCTGTACAACACTTGGTTGTCTAACATTCAGTCTTTTGGCAATCGTACTAATTTTAACATCATCACCTTTTTCTCTAATATGCCAAATTGCTTTTAGATACATTTCAGTATGTTCAGCTTCTGCGGTTCCTACAAACAGAACTTCCTCATCCAGTGCATCCATGAAAACATGTATTTTCTTTAATCTAATAAATTTTCAATAATTCCATCCTGGTGTAATCAGGCCTTTTTGGCATCTCTGAGTAAATATTCAAAGTATTCTCTAGCAAATCCTGCTAATCCTGCATGATCCGCCCAAATTGCAACAATCTCAGAAGAAGTAGAACTGCTAATCTCAGGACCTAGCAAAATCACAACATATCTCTTGTCTGAAATAATACCTCCTCCAAATAATCCTCCTGTAACTTTCACCTCTGCCACTCTAGAAATTGCCTTGATTGATTCTTTTTCCAAGTTATCAGAAGTTAATATTGTAACCTTGATTCCTTTGTCATGCAATTGTCTAAGTTTTGGAAGTGCTTGTTTTACAATCATCTCTCCTGCTTGTGGCACTGCAATCAGAACTTCTTCTCTGCAATGTTCTACCATCTCCATTATCTTTGATACAATATTCATGGCACCGGAAATGAACCAAATATCTGGTTTCTCACTTGTTCCACTTTTTTCATAAAGAGGAATTAACTCTGATAAAATGACATTTTTATTTTCTGAAAATATAGTGTCTGCATTTTGTTTTGTTGTCTCTAGTGCATTTGATGGAGCTTTTGCAAAATATTTTGTTGGTCTTGAATCATCAGAACCGATCCATCCTTTTTCTTCTAATGTCCCTAAAATTTCGTAAATCTTTGAATAAGGAACTCCGGAATTTTGACTTATTTCTGATGCATTTCTTTCTCCATCTTTGATCAGAGTTGTATAAGCTCGAATTTCGTAGCTTGTCAAGCCAATCTTCTCTAGTGACTTTTTTGTTTTATCAGAAATGCTCACGAACTGAATTACTAAATTCGCTATTTAAATTGGTTAATTGATCGTTACCTGTATCATCTGGTGGTTAGTAGGAATTGGATTATATACTAATTCCAGAGAAAATTAGTAAATGGCTCTAATTCAGATATCCAATCAGTCATCAAAGACACAGGGTAAGAAATCTACCATTAGATTTACTCAAAGTATCTGTCCTGACTGTAACATGATTTTAGATGCTGAAGTTTTTGAAAGAGAAGGTAAAGTCTTCATGTCCAAAGTTTGTCCAACACATGGAGAAACAGAGGAATTGTATTTTGGTTCTTATGATATGTATAAAAAATTCAGTACATACTGGGTTGATGGAAAAGGTGCACATGCTCCAAATGTAATTATGGAAGACAAGTGTTCTTGTCCAAATAATTGTGGATTATGTACAAATCACTTGTCACACAGTGGATTGGCAAACATGATTGTTACAAACAGATGTGATCTTACATGTTGGTATTGTTTCTTCTATGTCAAGAAAGGTTTGGAAGGTGCCTACATGTATGAACCAAATCATGATCAAGTGAGAGGAATGATGAAGACTTTAAGATCAGAAAGACCAATCCCAGGAAACTCTATGCAAATTACTGGTGGCGAACCAATGCTTAGAGAAGATATCTCTGAATTAATTAAAATTATGAAAGAAGAAGGTGTTGAACACATTCAAATGAATACAAATGGAATACGACATGCCATGGATCCAGAAGCAGGACGCGAAGTAAGAATGGCTGGATGTAACAACTTGTATCTCAGCTTTGATGGTGTTACTGCAAGAACAAATCCAAAGAACCATTGGGAAATTCCATATGCACTAGACACTTGTAGAAAAACTGGAACAACTGTTGTATTCGTTCCAACTGTAATCAAATCAATTAACGATCACGAACTAGGTGGAATTATCAGATATGCACAAAAGAACCTGGATGTTGTACATGCAGTAAACTTCCAACCAGTATCACTAACTGGAAGAATGGGTAAAGGAGAACGTGAAAAATATAGAATTACAGTACCTGATTGTATACAAAGAATTGAAGAACAAACAGAAGGTCAAGTAACTGTTGATGATTGGTATCCAGTACCAAGTTGCATGCCACTAACAAATGTAATTGAAGCATTTTCTAGTAAACCAAAATATGAATTATCTATTCACT
>CAZEES010000011.1:0-36803 GCA_964511265.1 uncultured Candidatus Nitrosopelagicus sp.
TTACTTTTCTTGTTTTTGGTTTAGCTTTTACTTTTCTTGTTTTTGGTTTAGCTTTTACTTTTCTTGTTTTTGGTTTAGCTTTAGGAATCACAGATTTTATTTTTGATAATTGAGAGGTAATTGATATTTCACGTTTCTTTGCAGATTCAAACTTTTTTGATGCAGAATCCAGTTTTTCTTGGGTAGTTTTTGCTAGTTTTGTGAGTTCAGGTTTTGACTCTATATTCTTCTTAATGGTTTTTGTAACAGAATTCTTTTTTTTCTCAATTTCAGAGAGGGTCTGAGAGAATTTTTTCTCCATAGAGGCTCTCTGTTTAATTTCATTTTTGATTTCACCTATAGCAATGAGTATTGAATTTAGTCTGTATTCCAGACTCTGTTTTTCCTCAGAATTATCAGCAAAGTCAATTTCACTTTCAATTTGTTCTTTATTTTGAATTTCAAGGTTTAATCTTTCTTGAGCAGCAGATTTGAGTCGTTGAATACTTTCCATTTGGGCAAGCTTTTGGCTTAGCGTTTCATTAATGTCATCAGCACTTTGTTTGAATGTCTGAATTCGCTTCTGAGTTGATTTTAAAGATGATGAATATTTTTTAGACATAGATTTTATTTTTTTATATTCATTTTCGCCTTTTCGTCTGATCTTGCTAATTTCAGATTTTTGTGAAGTTAAATGTTTGAGTTTAGTTCTCAATCCTGCCATGACTTAATCAAGAATTATCATTGCTTAAGTCATTCAGAATGTGAGGTTTTGACTTTTCTGTAAAGAAAATTGACATGATTGGATTTCAAAAAATTTTTTTAGGTACATGTGATCGTAAAGTATGGAATTTCATCCGTCAAAGATCCCTATTTCTCAGACATTTGATGTAAAAGATGAGAAACAAGCAAGTGATGTTGCACATGAAATGGTCATGATTGGATTTGACAAAGAAACCAAAGGCTTCAAAGTTTTGATGCCAAAAGAAGACAAAACAACAGCAAAACGGATTGGATATACAGTAACTACAACTGTGACATATGCACTAAGAAAAACTGATCAAGAGAGAGACGTACGTTACTGGACGTATCACGAGGACAAGGATCATCAAACTAAAGGCATAGATCATCATCGTTATGCGATAGTTTTCGTCAGTTCTAGAGTTTTAGAGAAACTAGATTTTTCGGCCTAGAAATATTTCATCTAGTTTTAGCCTTTTTGATACATATCCGGCTAGAAGTATTCCTAAAATTGATCCGCCGATTACATCCAGAGGATAATGTTGTAGAACATAAATTCGGCTAAATGACATCAATATTGGATAAAGCCAAATTAGATGACAGCCTCTAGGAAATTTTTCAGATAGTACATACACCATAACAAATGCAAACATGGCAGAGCGGGCAGCATGCCCAGAAGGAAATCCAGCAGTCCAGCTTCTTCCTTCACAGAATAATGAAAAGCTATCAGGTTCAACATCAACTGGGAGTTCACTTCCAAGCCAATCAAGGAATGGCCGGTCTCTATCAACTCCACATTTCATGTATCCAGTAAGAATTGTAGAAATTACAAGCAAGATGATCAAGATCATCCCAATTCTTCGCGTTTTTCTAATGATTAGAAGTATTATGCTAAATGGAAGGAGTACGAACACATTGCCAGATTCTGTTAGAAGCCATACACCATAATCAATAGATGGATTTCCAGCAGATTTTTGAATATTATTCATGAATTGTTTCTCAGAATCCAAAGTTGATTCAGACATTGCAATAAAAGTGCAGACAAGAAATATGGCTAGGAGTATGAGGAAGGGTCTCGATCTAATGCCAAACAGAATATTTTGCAATTATATCTCATTTATTCAATAATTGACAACAATATGTCATTTACCATCATTAAGGATGTGATCGGATAAACGAATTTTAACAGGAGAAATGATTTGTGTGTTGTGGGCATACTAACATTAGATAATTTTGATGTTAAAGGAAAAACTGTGTTACTTCGTGTAGACATGAACTGTCCAATTCATCCAGATACAGGAAAAATTTTAGGAACAAAAAGAATTGAGGAAGTAGTCGAGACAATAAATGCACTAGATGGAGCAAAAGTTGTTGTTATATCTCATCAAGGAAGAGTGGGTAGAGGAGATTTTGTAGGAATGGAAGAACATGCAAAACAATTAGAAAAATTTTCAAATAAAAAAGTAAGGTATGTTGCAGATGTTATTGGATCATTGGCACAAGAAGAAATTAAAAAAATGGTGGATGATGAGATAATCCTGCTTGATAATTTGAGATTATGTGCTGAAGAGAATTATGAATTTTCATTAGAAGAAAGTGCAAGAACGATTATGGTACAGAGATTAAAGGATTTATTTGATTTATTTATCTTGGATTCTTTTCCAAGTGCACATAGAACACATCCATCATTAGTAGGATTTGCTCAAGTGTTACCAACTTGTGCAGGTCGCTTGTTGGAGAGAGAAGTTAAACAATTAGATAATATACTTACAGTTGCAAAGTCTCCATTTACAGTGGTGCTAGGAGGATCAAAAGTTGATGATAGACTAAAAGCTATAAAATTACTAATCAAAAAAGAACGTGCAGATCACATATTGCTTACAGGAGTTATTGCTAATGTCTTTTTACGAGCACAAGGAAGAATAAAATTCCCATTGAATATTAAAGATGAAGATGAGATGGTTGCAGAAGCCCATTCGTTGATTGGTGAACATCCGGATGTATTCTCAACACCAGTGGATATTGCAGTGAATAAAGATGGAGAAAGAGTTGAGATAGATGTAAGAGATTTAGCAAAAGATGATGAGATATTCGATATTGGAACAAAGACTTTGGAGCACTATTCAAGAATTATTTCAAGTGCAGGAACTGTATTCATGAGTGGGCCTGCAGGATTCTTCGAAAAAGAGAATTTCCAGTTTGGAACTAAATCTATGTTAGAAGCAATATCGCAATCCATGGCAACTTCAATAATTAGTGGTGGACATTTGACATCTGCACTCAAACAGTATAATTTAACTGAAAAAGTAAATCATATCAGTACTGCAGGCGGAGCATTGGTAAGATATCTGACAGGACAAAAATTACCTATGATAAAATGCCTAGAAGATGCTGCAGAGAGACATACTACAGAGTAGAATTACAATCTGAATTTGGACAAATTCTAGGTTCCTCTTTACCTAGATGAATTTCAGTATTACAAGAATTACAAGTAATTTTTTCAACATCGTTGAATATTTTGAACCATAGAGTGGTAAAGTTTTGTGCAATACAACGAACTAATCCATCAGTCTCAATTTTTTTGAAATCACTTTCCAAGTCATCAATTGTTTGAGATTGATCAAAATTTTCATTTTTTTTCAATAATTCAAAAATTTCATCATTGTTAAATCGAAGATCTATTTCATTAAAATTCTCAAATATTATTTTTCTAATTTGAAGTATGTTAGAATTATTCATACTAGTAAAGATTAGCTGCCTCTTCATTTAAGTTTCCTGCAGAGTCAGAATCTTTCATCTTATCAACAAAATATGAATAAATTCCATATTTCAGGGTTTTAAGAGACAACAATGCACATTTAATTCGAACAGGACTTGTTTTGATTAGATGCTCTAAACCAAGTTCAGATAATAATTCATCTTTTTCAAATTTTTTAACATCATCAAGACTTTTTCCTTTTATTAGTTCAGTTAAAACAGAAGAACATGCCATACAGATTGCACAACCTTTTCCATCAAATTTCACATCGCTGATTTTATTCTCATCAATGTTAAGATAAAGATCGATACTGTCACCACATAATGGATTACTGTCATGTCTATGAATATGTGCATCATCGATTTTTCCATAGTTTGAGGGATTTCTAGAATACTCAATAATCATTTCAGTATAAATTGGATCACCACTCATAATTTGAACACCTTTGCAACATTTTGTAATGAGGCGATTAATACATCAATCTCTTCTTTTGTGTTATAGATGTAAAAACTTGCACGGTTAGTAGCGGCAACATTTAGTTTTTCCATTAATACTTGTGCACAATGATGACCAGAACGTATAGCGACACCATCTTTATCAATTATAGTTCCAACATCATGAGGATGTACGTCATTAAAATTAAAAGAGACAACGCCACCTCTTTTTTCAGGTTCTTTTGTACCATACAAGGTAATTCCTGGAACTTTTTTCATCTCTTCAAGAGCATATTTTGTTAATTCTAATTCATGTTTTCTAATATTCTCCATTCCAATCTTTTCGAGATATTCAATTGCTTTTGCAAATCCAATTACATCTGCAATATTTGGAGTGCCAGCCTCAAATTTGTATGGCAAATCATTCCAAGTTGTCTCATATTTGTGAACTTCACGAATCATATCACCACCTGCAAGGAATGGACTCATTTTTTCAAGGATTTCTTTTTTGGCCCATAATACACCGACGCCAGTTGGACCCAACATTTTATGTCCAGAGAAAGCATAGAAATCACAATCAATTTCATTTAGATTAATTTTCATATGTGGTACAGATTGTGCACCATCAATCAAAACTTTAACTCCAGCATTTTTACATTTTGAAACAATTTCTTTAACAGGGGAAATTGTTCCCAAGACATTTGACATATGACTAAATGCTACAAGTTTAACTTTGCCAGTTGAGAGATAATCATCTAATTGTTCAATCATCAATTCGCCATTTTCATTAATGTCAATGTACTTCAATTGTGCCTTTTTTTCTTGAGTAAGTAATTGCCAAGGCACAATGTTAGAATGATGTTCATATTCAGTAGTAACAATAATGTCACCTTCTTTTACATTATCACGGCCCCAAGCATATGCAACTAAATTTATAGCTTCAGTGGTTCCTCTAACAAATACAATTTCTCTAGAATCCTCAATGTTTAGGAATTTTGCTACCATATCTCTAGTATTTTCAAAAGCTTCAGTAGATTCTTCAGCAAGAGCATGAACAGCACGATGAATGTTAGAATTATGATTTTGATAATAATCAGTAATGGCATCAATTACTTGGTTAGGTTTTTGAGTAGTAGCGGCATTATCAAAGTACACTAATTTTTTATCATCCCTTACACGTCTGTTTAGAACAGGGAAATCTTTTCGTAAATCCTCAAAAGTTTCAGCGATGGATTGCATGTTCACACCTCAATTAAGATACTATTATCTTCTATTTTTGTTCTGTAAGTTTGTAATGGGTTTTCAGCAGGAAGGTTTTGAGGAGTACCATCATCCATATTGAATACGGATAGATGTAATGGGCAAGTTAGTCCATTTTCTGTTAATATTCCATTAGATAAATCGGCTTCTGCATGAGTGCAAATTCTATCAGTTGCAAATATTTTTCCATTCATGTTTGTTAAGAGTAATTTTTTCTCATTATGATCAAAACTGAACATTTCACCTTGACCTAAACTGTCAATACTGCATGCCTTTATCCAATCAGTCATTTGGTTTTACCGATATTTGTAATGTTGTTCAATTTCGGCATTTTCATTGTAGCGAGTTTCTTCAACCTCAACTAGTGCCTTCAATTGTTCATCGTTGTTAATTGATAATTCTTTTCCGTCCCATTTTGATTCAATTAGATATGCAATCCAAGCACGTACTTGGTAAGACATTGAACGTGACATAGGTTCCAAAAAGCCTTCTACAATAATTCGTTCGGCCTCAGGTTTACTTAGACAACGTGTTCCCAAATAGAAGAGTTGTTCTTCATCCATTTGTGCAACGGATGCAGAATGGGTTGCTTTTACATCATTCGTAAGGATCTCAAGTCCGGGTATTGCATCAGATTTTGCATCTTTATCTAATAAAATAGAACGACCTGATAGAAATGAATTAGAATGTGCAGCATTTTCGTTGATTTTGATCATTCCTTTAAACAAAGATTTGGATTTATTTTTCAAGATAGATTTTTCAACAACTTTACCTTCGGTAGATTTTTCATTGTGATTTACAATTGTATTTAGATCAAATGATTGTTCATTGTTTCCAAACACAACTTCAGAATCTGTTGCAACAGCACCTGTTCCATTAAGATGATAATCAATTCTATACCTAGATAACATTGCACCAAAGAGTCCAAGATACCAATTAATTTTTGAATCTTGTGCCAAATGTGAACTTCTTGTGGAAAAGTTGATTGAAGATTGATCCATCATCTGAAGGGATGTAACATCAAGACTGCTATTTGTGCCAATTGTTGTATTCAATAATTCAAGGTATGCTTGTTGTTTTCCATTTTGTGGAGAGTATAATTCCTGGACAAGATTCGCTTTGGCATTATCTTCAACAATTATAATATTTCTAGAAATTGTAGATAATCCATCATCAGATAAACAAGAGAAAAGATGTATTGGTTCATCTACAATTTGATTTTTTGGGACGTATACAAAGAGCCCAGAATTAAATGCAGCATTGTTTAGTGCAGTATATTTATCTTCATTAGAATTAGAGGATTTGATTGTTTTTTCTATTAATTCTTGATGTTGTTTTAATGCATCATCAATTGATGATACAATGACTCCTTTTGATTTTAGTTCATCAGATAGATTAACAGATATGACGTTTGTTCCTACTTGTATCAGTCCATTTTCTTTTTTTACTTCTTCAACACGTTTTGATAAAAAGTCAGGCAATTTAGAATTAGAAGTTGTAGATAATGATACCTTAGTTGGATCCATACGTTTTGCATCAGTGTATTTACCATAAAGTGGAGATACCTCAGCAGGTAATTCATTATAGATGTTAAGTGAATTTTTTCTATATTCTTTAAGCCAGTCAGGTTCATTTTTCGATGACGAAATTTCTTCAACTAGAGAATTCTGAATTGAGGATAGTGTTTGTTCCATGATTTATCATAATAGATTGATTCTAACCTACTGAATTATCCATCTCTAATTTGATGAGTCGGTTTAATTCTACTGCATATTCCATAGGAAGTTCTTTTGTAAATGGCTCCATAAAGCCATTAACAATTAGAGTTAATGCCTCTTCTTCAGTGAATCCTCGAGTCATCAGATAGAAAATTTGATCATCTCCAATTTTTCCAACTGTAGCTTCATGAGTTATAGTTGCATCTTCTTGATTGATTTCCATGTATGGGTAAGTGTCAGTTTTTGATGTTTCATCTAATAGTAATGCGTCACATCTTACAGTGGATTTTACATTGGTTGCACCTTTTGCAACATTAAGTAACCCTCTATATGTTGAGCGACCAGTAGAACGACTAACAGATTTTGAAGTAACTTTAGATGTCGTGTTAGGTGCTAGATGAACCATTTTTGCACCAGTATCTTGATGTTGGCCTTTTCCTGCAAAAGCAATTGAAAGTGTTTCACCGTATGCTTTTTGACCCATCAAATAGATTCCAGGATATTTCATTGTAATTTTACTTCCAATGTTACCATCAATCCATTCAACTGATGCACCTTCATATGCATAAGCACGTTTAGTAACAAGATTGTATACGTCGTTACTCCAATTTTGGATTGTAGTGTATCTTAATTTTGCATCTTTGTGTGCAACAAGTTCTACTACAGCAGAATGTAATGATTCAGATGAGTAAACTGGTGCAGTGCATCCTTCAATGTAATGAACTTCAGATCCTTCATCAGCAATAATTAATGTTCTTTCAAATTGACCAATATTTTCTGCGTTAATTCTAAAGTAAGCTTGTAATGGCATGTCAACTTTAACTCCAGGAGGGATGTAGATGAATGAACCACCACTCCAAACTGCGCTGTTTAATGCGGCAAATTTGTTGTCTTCAGGAGGAATCATTTTTCCAAAGTATTTTTTGAATATTTCAGGATGTTCTTTTAGAGCACTGTCGGTATCTAAGAATAAGACACCTTGTTTTGCCAAGTCTTCTCTTAGATTATGATAAACTACTTCGGATTCATACTGAGCACCTACACCAGCAAGAAATTTTTTTTCTGCCTCAGGAATGCCAAGTTTATCAAATGTATTTTTTACATCTTCTGGGACATCATCCCAGTTTTTTTCAGTTTTTTCTGAAGCTTTTGCATAATAGTAAATATTTTGAAAATCAATATGGCTAAGATCTGCCCCCCAGTTTGGCATAGGTCTTTTCATGAATGCGTCATAAGATCGTAATCTAAAATCCAACATCCACTGTGGTTCATCTTTCATTTTGCTAATTCCAATTACAGTATCTTTTGAAAGACCTTTTTTGCTCAAGTGGACATACATTTCAGTTGAGTCTTTGAAATCATATTTGGAATAATCCATATCAAGATTTTCTGTTGCCATTAACAAAATACAACGACGTTATTATAAAAATCCGAGTAAATTTAGCCTAGCCTAAATAGGTTAAGCTAACGATAATTCATTTACAATAGCATCCACAGATCCGGCTACAGTATGAACATCAGCAATAATATTTTGAATGTTGAATTTTTTTAGTTCATCAGCAGTGAATGGACCAATTGCAATTATTTTTGTATTATTCAAGTTTTCTAAAAGCTGAGAATGTTCAAAATCTTTTGTCATTATTTCAAAAAATGCTCTGACAGAAGATGCACTTGTGAATATTATTCCATCTACAGAATTTTGTGAAAAAAGAGTTCTAAATTCATTCCATTGAGAAGTATCGCTAAATGCACATACATCATAGAGATATAATTCAATAATTTCTAGTCCAATTTTTTCAAGAAGATCTTTAAGAAAGGGCGTCGAGGCACCACTTCTAGGAACAATTACTTTTTTCCCAACAGCATCTAATTTTGTAAAAACCTCTCCAACACCAACAGAAGAGTATCTTGTTGGCATGTATGAAACTTTGATGTTTTCATTTTCTAATGCATCTTTAGTTTTAGGACCAACAGCAATTACAATAGTATTTGCAATTGCAAGTCGTAATTCATCAAATTTTGATGTTTTTTTAGAACTTTCAATTAATAATTTTACAGCTTTAGAACTCATAAAAACAGAAAAATCTGGATTTTCAGTTTTTACAGAATTTAAGAATTCATCAACAATTTTCTCACCCTTACTAACAAGCTCAATGGTTGGCAGTGTAATTGGAATTGCATCATGTTTTGTAATTAATTCAATGAATTCTTCAGAATCATCTTTTGAACGAGTGATGGCAATGGTTTTTTCTTGACTCATTTTTTCCATCCTAAAGTTTTATGCAGATTAACAACCTCACCTATAATTATATTCGCAGGAGGAGAGATTTTTTCCTTTTTTACTTTGGTTGCAATACTAGTCAAAGTACCAACAATCATTTTTTGTTTTGAAGTAGTTCCATTTTGAATGACTGCAACAGGAGTTGATTTTGGCATTCCGCCCTCAATTAGTTGCTTTGATATAATTCGAATTCTCGAAAGTCCCATCATAATTACAATAGTGTCAACTGATTTTGCAAGTTTTTTCCATTTTACAATTTCAACATTTTTCTCAGGGTCTTCATGACCAGTAACAAACACTACAGATGATGCATATTTTCTATGTGTTAGTGGTATTCCAGCATAAGTTGAAGAGCCTATACCAGAAGTTATTCCAGGGACTATTTCATATTTAATTTTAAATGATTTAAGAAATTCAGCTTCTTCTCCACCTCGTCCAAAGATGATTGGATCACCGCCTTTCAGCCTAACAACATTTTTGTTTAATTTTGCATATTTTACCATTAATTCATTTGTTCCATCCTGATGTTTTGTGTCATCACCAACTGCACGACCAACGTAAATTGTTTTAGTGCGTTTAGGTATCATCGAGATTATTTTTTTACTAACTAATCTATCATATAGGACAATGTCTGCTACTTTCAATAATTCAACTGCACGTAGAGTGATTAATTTTGGATCCCCAGGTCCCGCACCAACTAAATACACTTTTCCAGTCATTGCTTATTCCACTCTTCTAGTGTTTCTCTCCAATTAGAAGCAATCTCTGATACTCCTTGTAATTTTAACTCGTTGCCAATTTTTTTACCTAATTCAAATGGATTATCAATGGCGCCATTTTCTTCTATAAGAATTGATTTTTTTCCATCCATCGAATAAACGCCTACTTTCAGAATTAATGAACCTGACTTGATAGAAGCATATGCGCCAACAGGAAAACGACAGCCAGAATCAATATGCTCAGACAATGAACGTTCAGCCTCCGTTTCTATTCGAGAATTGTTATCCTCTATTTTTTTTAACATTTCAATTGTTTTAGAATCATCACTTCTACAAATTATAGCTAAAGCACCTTGACCGGGTGAAGGAAGAAATTCGTCTTTAGATAATACAGAATATTTCGTCTCTACACCTAATCTAGAAATTCCAGCTTTTGCAAGAACTATTCCATCAATTTTTTTTTCAGTCACTTTGTTTATTCTTGTTTCAATGTTTCCTCTAATTGGTTTTACAGTAACATCAGGACGTTTTCTCGAAATTTGAACTGCACGTCTAAGACTACTACTTCCAATTGTAAAACCTGATGGAATAGAATCTAGCGAGAATCCATCATTAGTAATCAAGACATCATTAACAGATTCACGTTTTGGGACACATGCAATAGTAAGTGATGAGTCTAAAGTTGAGGGAACATCCTTCATGCTATGAACAGCAAAATCCACTCTTTTTTCAGACACGGCACGATCAATTTCTTTTTCAAAGATTCCTTTTTGTTCCATTGTGAATAATGGTCTTGTATCAGTATCACCTTGTGTCATGATTTTTTCAATTTCAAACGATAATGATGAATCAGTTTTTTTGAGTTCATCCAAAACCCAGTTTGTTTGTGAAAGAGATAATCGACTACCACGTGTACCTAATTTGTAATTCAATTTTTCACCGCTTTTAATGCTAGGCCGTAAGCACCTAATGCTTTTGTAATATCTTGATCACTGTGTGCATCAGATAAGAATACAGTTTCATATTGAGATGGAGCAATGAATATGTCATTTTTAAGTAAATGTGTAAATAATTTATGGAATTTTTTTGTACTTGATTTTTTTGAGGTTTTGTAATCAATAACCTTTTGATTTGTAAAGAATATTTGAAACATCGAGGAAATTGAGTTAATTGTATGGGGTATTTTATAATCAGTTGCAAGGTCATCTATTTCACCAACCATCATTTTACAATAACGTTCTAGTTTTGGATACAATTTATTTTTAGTTTTATTAATTGTTTTAATTGAGCTAATTGCTGCTGCAACAGAAATTGGATTACCAGCGAAGGTGCTTGCCTGGTAAACTTTACCATTAGGAGATAGAAGATTCATTATTTCATTTTTACCACCTACCGCAGAAATAGTAAATCCGTTTCCCAGCGCCTTACCAAGAGTTGTAATGTCAGGTTTAATTCTAAATTTCTGTTGAGCGCCGCCTTCAGAAATTCTAAATCCGTTTACTACTTCATCAAATATTAATGGGATATCAAATTGCGTAGTAATTTTTCTTAAATCTTTTAAAAAGTTTTTTTCAGGAAGGACTAACCCCATGTTTGCCAATACAGGTTCAACAATTAATCCTGCTACATCTTTATTTTTAGATAAAATTTTTTCAAGTTCATCTATATCATTGTAAGGAACTACCAATGTATTACGAGAAACTTCATCTAAACCACCATCGGATATGGATATTCCATTATGTGCAGAGCCAGAACCTGCTTTTACTAAAACAGTTTCATAAGCACCATGATAACATCCTTCAAACTTGATGATTTTTTTCTTTTTTGTAAAGCCTCTGGCAAGTCGAATTGCAGTCATTGTGGCTTCTCCACCAGTGTTAGTAGTTCGTACTTTTTGAATTGATGGAAAATTATTAATGATTAATTTTGATAATTCAATTTCTAAGGAAGTGGGTGTAGTGTATAGAGTACCTTTCTTCATTTGGTGAGATACTGCATTGATTATTTCTTTTCTTGTATGGCCCAACAACAATGCACCATAGCCATTACAGAAATCAACAAATCTATTTCCATCTTCATCCCATAAAGATGAACCACGTGAACGTTTTACAAAGAATGGATATGGTTCAAAATAACGTACGGGGCTGTTGACTCCAGAAGGAATTACTTTTTTTGCGTTTGAAAATAATTTTTTCGAATTATTCAACATATCGATTAATGGATAGGGCATTATTAATATAAAATATACAAAAAATAGTTTTTAGTGTATTATCTCTGCATAAGACTCTGCAAATTTTGGAATATTACAAGATAAATTTGCGAGTCATTATCAAATAAAATCATTAAGAGAAATGTGTTTAGGATTTGGCAATTGTTCATGAATAAGGCACGATCATTTTTAAATACGATATAGGTTGTAGAGACTGCTTGAAACTAAACAAAGTAGCAATTGTAACCAAATTTGGCTCAAAAATTTCCGAAGATGCTGCAGAGATGATTTCAAAGAAATTGATAGCAAAAAAGATTAGCATCTATACAATTTCACCAGTTTCGGTTTTAGGAGCTGAAAAAGTAGAATCACTTGAAGAATTATCTAAAATAAAATTAGATTTGGTAGTTACTTTAGGAGGAGACGGAACAACATTGAGAGCATTCAGGAACCTACGAAATGAAACTCCAATTTTAACAATTAACGTTGGAGGAAATAGAGGAATTTTATCAGAGATTACATTGGATGATTTTGATGATGCGATTACTGCAATTACAAAAAACCAAATTTGGTTGGATAAGAGAACTAGAGTTGTTGCATCATGTAATGGGGAAGAATTTGCACCTGCATTAAATGAGATTTATGTTAATCGTAAAAATTTAACAAAAACTGCAGAATTTGAAATTAAATTTCAAAGTGATACGGTAAAGCAGAAGATGGACGGAGTGATAATTTCAACACCAAGTGGTTCTACAGGTCATTCTTTTTCAATTGGAGGTCCATTGTTACATGAAAGTTTAGATGTGTTGATCATAACACCAGTTGCACCAGTACATAGACTGCCATCAATTGTTGTACCAGATGAAAAAATTGAGATAAACTGTTCACATGATTGCAACATAGTAATGGATGCACAGATGATAAAATCATCAGAATTCGACCAAAAAATTACTATCAAGAAATTTAAGAAGCAAGCTGTTTTTGTTCGATTAAAGAAAAAGGGTCTAAGACAAATGAATAAACTTGGTTTTTAGAGTTTTAGATGCTACTGCATTTTATGCAGGAATACCGTTTGTATCTAATGATTCTTTTATGACAACTAATATGGTATATGACGAAATACAACATATTAAGACAAAACAGGGGGCACTTGAAATACTACAGCAAACAGGTAGACTCCAGATAAGAGATCCAACTGAAGATTCTATTAATATTATAAGAGAGGCAGCAGAGAGGACTGGAGATAGTGTAACCATTTCTGAACAAGATGTATCAATCATTGCATTAGCATTAGAGAATAAAATTGAGTTAATCACAGATGATTTTGCGGTTACAAATGTTGCTAAACAATTGAAAATCAGGACATCATCACTCATGACTCAAGGTATCAGCACGGTGGGAAAATGGATTAGTTATTGTTCAATGTGTGGAAAAGAATTTTCAAAAGAAAATGAATGTCCTATATGTGGCAACAAATTAAATAGAAAATTAATTAAAAAATCCATCTAGGATTCATGTAATGTTTTTTGCCCAGATTTCTTATGATTTTTGTTCTTATTTTGTAGCATTTTTTTGATTTTTTTTGCCTTTGATTCACCCAATCCAGGAGTTTTTGCAAGCTCAGTAATAGGAGCGCATAACGCATCAAGAGGAGTTCCAAATTTTTCTAGTAATCGTATTGCGGATTTTTCACCAACTCCAGGCAAACTGCATAGAACAGAAAGTTGTTGTTTTTCTATATTGTTGGATTTTTTAATTTTTTTAAGAAAAGGACCTTTTGTAAGTTCTTTTCTAGTAGAAAGTGATACTAATAATTTGGCAGTGTGTGTTGCACTTGGAGTTGGGATAATTGGAATTTTAAATTCCAATGCAACAGTAGCCAATGCTCCATAAAATATTAGAGGGTTGTCAGTTAATTCTTCAATTTCATCTACATTTCCTTCTACCAGTAAAATAGGATGTTTGTAGTGTTCAGTTAGTCTACTACATTGATCAAATAAACGACCATCAAATATAGAAGAAAGTAAATCGCTTATACTTTTTCTCTCAACTACAGTTTCTGGAGCAACAATGTAATCCCCTATTGGAAGTGTTTTGATTTCAGTTTTTACCCCAATTGAAGACAAAAGCTTTGGAATTCCACTCTTTTTTTCTCGTTCATCAACAATTATTCGTAATTGTTCAATTTTCACAATTATGCTATAGTTTCTATGTTAAAATTTGTTAAGGTGTTATGAGGATGGCTTATCAGTGTTGGGAGGATTTGGGTTCTTTAACATTTCCTGGATTTTTTGTTCTTGCTCTTGAAGGCTAGTCTTTAGTCTTTCTTCTTGTTTTGCCAAGACAGTAGATTTTGTTTTAGATAATTCCTTTTTTTCTTCTAATTCATCTATCAATGATTTCTTATCAGATTTTATTAGGATTGAACCAGCATATTTGAAAACTTGGTCATCGTCAGATGCTTTTTTTAATTCTTCTAAAGCTCTATCAGATTCTACATTTTCCATTTCAACTTGTTGTTTTTGCATAAGAATTGATTGTAGATTTTGTTGAGATTGTTGCATTTTTGCAATTTGTTCTTGTAACCAAGGAGGCATTTGTTGTCCTGCAGACATAATTTAGGATTTATTGTTGTTTTATTATACCTTTACAGAGTTTATGGTATCATAAGAAGCCTGCAACAAACGTAATGTAGAATTCAGATTTGCACGTAAATGAGGCAGATGATTTGACTCCAGTTCTATGATAATTTCATCATTGAGGGAAATTTTTGTTTTTGTAGGATTTTCCGGATAAAATTCATTATCAGTATTAATTGAATGGTATATTGAAGAATTTTCTTTATCTGAAGAGAATTGAATTTTTGCGTTAAAGCTTAACGTCATATGCAGTTCCAGCAATTTTAATTCCGCATTTTTTGCAAGTCCAGATTCCAACTGCTTCACGGATTATAGAACCTCCGCATTCAGGACATTTTCTTTTGCTCTTCATTAAATGATGAACTTGTGTGAATTGTTTACGGATTTTAATTCCATATCGTGGACCAAGTCCTTTTAGGGTAGTTTGTTTTTTTGCCATTCTAATTATCACATTATTTTGATTGTTTTATAATCTCTCGTATTTTACTTCCTACTTTGATGGACATTTCAGCACATTTGATTAATTCTTCTTGAGTAAATCCATCTGAACCTCCTTTTTGAAGTGCAACCACATTTCCGTCAGAATTAGATGTAATTGTAATTCGTGCATCCATTATACCCCATTCTTCAATAGTAGGATCAACTACAATGAAATCACCTATTTTTGCCATTGTTACAGATACAGGTAAAGTTGTAAGAGGAGGTTCGGTAAATTCACCTTCAATTTTAACAGGTTTTTCATCTTGCATTTCATATTTAGGAATTTTACATGAGTTGATTGCAGCAGTTGATGCATACGAACATGCATCAAACAGATTACCATCATGATCAGTTACAGCATTATCACAAAATACACCAATTACAGATTTGTCTTTTTCTAAAACAAGTTGTTTCATATCCAACATTCCACTTTCTCTTATTCCTCTATCTGTAACTCTTGCCAATTCAACAACATTTGGTTGTGGAGGGCCAGTTTCTGCAGTTGGATGTGCAATTGGTAAAATTTCTGCCGTACAAATTAACATCCCTTTATCTCCAGTATCTGGAAATGGACGTTCAGGTTGAACTTTTACACCAGCAACAACCTCAGTGTCACCTAATCTTGCACGTGCCGAACCTTCAGCCTTTGGAATTACACCAATGTCTATAGTTAATTGACGTGCTTCATCAAATTGACGACCATCAACACGTTTTCCTTCTTGAAGTAATTCAAGAATCTGAGTCTTCTTTAATTGATCAATAATTAATCCATCACTCATTGTTTCTCACCATTTGAAAAGAATTTGTCTTGTAGTGCTTTTTTCTGTATTTCATAGACTTGATTACAACCATCAATTCCAATTTCAATACACTGCTTATACTCTTCAGGAGTCAATACTCCATCTAATTGTAATAATGTAATCTTTTTTAAATTTGGCATATATCCAATTGGGAGATCAGCTTGTCCGGCTTGGTCTTCTTCATTATTCACATCAAGTATCACAGCATCTGCAGCCTTACCTGCAGCACATCCTGCTACCAAGTCACGCATAGGAATTCCAGCATCAGCTAATGCAACAGATGCGCCTGTTAATGCAGCACATCTAGTACCACCATCTGCTTGTAATACTTCCATGTAAACATCAACTGCCGTTCTAGGAAATTCTTTTAGCATAACTGCAGGTTCTAATGCTTCTTTGATGACTTTACTAATTTCAACTTCCCTTCTTGATGGTGCAGGGTTTTTTCGTTCTCCTACAGAAAATGGAGCCATATGATATCTACAACGTAAAATTCCTGTGTCAGTATCAGACATATGTTTTGGATGCACATCTCTAGGACCATATACACCTACGAGAATTTTATTATCTCCAAATTCAATGTATGCGGAACCATTAGCGTTTTTTAGGACTCCTGCTTTGATGGTAACTTTTCTGGTTTCGTTGACTTTTCTTCCGTCACAACGAATCCCGTTTTCATCTAATAATACAATATCTGTGTCTCTTCCACCCATTTTTATTCACTTTTTGATTCCAACATTTCTTTTACTTGATCAGTTAAATTTGCAACATGTGCTTGTTCTTCGATCAATTCAATTGCTTGTATCGCCTTTAATAATCCATTTGGATCATCAGAAGAAACAACAAGTAATCCATTTTGACCAATAGTAACTTGACTGTTAGTTGATGATTCAATCATTTGTATCATTGAACCACGTTTACCAATTAATCGTGGTACTTTATTTGGAGAAATTTTTACTAATTCGCCCGAATCAATCTTACCTAATTCACGACCACTAATTGTAATAAGTGGATCACGAGTTTTATCAGCATTTACGATTCTTGCAGCAATTAAATCACCTTTAGCTAATTTAGCAGTCATATCATCAGAGCTTGAAGAATAGTCTCTACCGAAAACATCACTAGCAGGAAGCATCCCAACGTAACAAGAATTAATGTCTGCAGTCCAAGATAATGAAGAATGAGATGTAATTTTTCCAATTACTAAATCATCATCTTTTGGCATGTAACCACCGGTAAGAGGAATTACTCTAACACTGCCATCATGCACATCAGATAAACCAATAATAGTTGATACAATACTATCCCCAACTTGAATAGTATTTTGCTCAGCTCTATAAGGACCGGAAGTGATTGTTTCGCCAGGAATTACATGACGCTTTCTATCATTACTCATTTTTGTACCTCAACGTTAGCAGTACCTTTTGTAATTGCGCCTAATCTGTCGATCACGCTTGGTCTTGCGGCAGCGGGTATTTCAAGTATTGCTTTTAATGAGCCGTTTGGTTGCCAATCTTCTTTTTTTAGACTGCCAGTTGATTTTAGTACAGTATAAGATTGTGCCACAAATTGCGCAGGGACAGAAATTTCAAGAGTTAGGTTTTCAGTTTTTAATGGGATAACAGGTCGTAGTTTTTCAACAATATCTTTAATTTGTTCATCTGGGTTTTTGAATGGATCCACTGAAACACGTGCATCGGTCATTGCTTGTTCAATTCTTAGCGGAGGGTGTGGAAAATGTGTTTTAGGATCAACATATGTCTTAGCAATAAAAGTGACAATCTGTTTGCGTTTGTCTGAAGTCATTTTTTTTCTTTGTTCAGTAGTAAGATTTAGTTCTCCTTTTTGCATCATAATTTCGGCTATTTTTGTTGCATCATCAGTTTTGAATGCTTTGAGAAGTAATTCGCTAGATGCGCGTTTACCTTTTCCAGAATCAGTGTATATTTCATCAGATACAAGTATTTTAGATATCTCAGAAATTTTGCCTAATTTGTAATCGAATGCAGGATCAGGCTTGACCAATATTTCAAATTTTTCATTATCAAAACTATACTTGACAACAGTGACTTTATCCATAATATAGGGATCAAAGTACATTCGTATTTATCTCTGATGAAAAAAGTACTACATTTTTATTAGTACAATATGTTTTTTGATTAAGATTTGTCTCTAGAAATTATTAATGAAAATGAACAGAAAGTCTCAGTAAAGATTAAGGGCGTTCCACTTCAATATGCAAATGCATTAAGAAGGATTTGCCTAAATGGAGTTCCAATTTATGCCGTTGAGAGTGTAGATGTTTTAGAAAATTCATCAGTGTTAGCAGACGAAGGTGTTGCTCATAGAGTGGGCTTGATTCCTTTAAAGACCGATTTGGAAGCATCTAAGGACGGAAATGAGAGTGACAAGATAATGCTCACATTAGATTCAGGTGTTTCAGATGAAACAAGAACAATTCTGTCAGGAGATTTAAAATCACAAGATGACAATATTATCCCCACATCAAATGATATTCCAATAGTTACTCTTGCACCAGGTCAATCATTAAAGATTGAAGCATATGCAAGATTGGGTAAAGGAACAGAACATGCAAAGTGGAATTCAGCAAATATTGCAACATTAACTGAATCTGAAAAAGATGATGAGAGAGTTCTAACAGTAGAATCAACAGGAGCACTGGATCCAAAACACATCATATTATCAAGTGTAGAACAATTATCAAACAGATTGTCTGAATTTAAGACAATCATGTCTGAGATCAAGTAAGACAACATATTATATTTGGGTAAATTGGCGATTTGACTTATGGTAACACAAGCTAAAGTGAATGCATTGAAAATCTTGAAAAAGGCATCAAGAGATAATGATGCGCCTATTTGGGCAAAAGTTGCAGATTTCGTTCAAAAATCAAGATCAAATCAAAAGACCGTAAATCTCAATAAGATTGATGAAACAACAGAAGATGGAAATGCCATAGTTATCACGGGTAAAGTTTTAGGAACAGGAAATCTTTCACACAAAGTTTCAGTTTCATCGTTTTCAATTTCAAACTCTGCTGCAAAAAAAATTAAAGAATCAGGTGGAGAAGTGTTAAAGTTTTCAGAAATGATAGAAAAATTTCCAACAGGTAAAGGAGTTAAAATAATTGGCTAAATGGAATAACAGAAAATCTCAAACCGAACAACGACAAGTCATTGACTTGAGTAAACCAACAGTTGTTGATGGTACAAATTTGATTGCAGGAAGACTTGCATCAAATGTTGCAAAATTATTAAGAAAAGGAAATAGAGTTTCAGTAGTTAATTGTGATAGAATTATGATGAGTGGAAAAAAATCAAGCATTGTTGGAGAGTATAGAGACTTTTTAAAAATTAACAGCATTATCAATTACAAACATGGACCTAAACATCCTAGAAGACCAGATACCGTAATTGCAAGAATGATTAGAGGAATGCTTCCGTATGAAGATAAACCATCTGGAAAAACTGATTTATCACGATTAAGAACTTACATTGGAGTTCCAAAGGAGGTAAAAGGTCTAGAAAAAATTCAATTTGAAAAAGCAAAGATTAGAAAAGATTCATCAAGTTATACAACAATGGCAGAGATAAGTAGATACATCGGAGGAACAAACTTTTGATTCCTAAAACTGAGATTTACTATGCATCAAGAAAAACATCTAGTGCGCACGTATACATCACAAAGGGTGTAGGAAAAATAAGAATAAACAACATTCCACTTGAAATGATTGAGCCCGAAGCTTCAAGAGAAGTTATTCTAGCACCATTAGAGATTATTGGAGATGAGATTAGAGATAAAGTTGATATTTCAATAAGAGTTAGAGGTGGAGGTTTTATGGGACAAGCATATGCATCTGCTACTGCAATGTCAAGAGCTTTAATTGGTTGGACAAAATCTAAAAAAGAACCAAAAGACCATCCATTCAACAAATCAACACGTCAGCAATTAAGAGAAAAGATTGGAGATTATGATAAATATTTGATCAGTGGAGATGCAAGAAGAAAAGAACCAAAGAAGTTTGGCGGCCCTGGTGCAAGAAGAAGAAAACAGAAATCATACAGATAGTCAAACTAGTAGAATTTTTTGTATTTATTGGAATATTGATACTATAGAAGAATTTTTTTCAAAATTTCCAATTTTTTCATTTTCTTTAAGGGTAAGATCAATGTCATCTAATCCCTCTAGCAATCTAATTTTTCTATGTGAATCAATTTCAAAAGTTATGAATTCGTCACCAAAAGTGATTTTTTGTGAATTCAAATCAAGTTCAACTTTGTCTTTGATTTCTAGTAATTTTTCAATTTTTTTGATATCCAAAATGATAGGTAAGACTCCATTTTTGAAGCAATTACTATAGAAGATATCTGCAAATGAGGGAGAGATGATTACATTAAATCCAAAATCTTTCAATGCCCAGACTGCATGTTCTCTTGAAGAACCACATCCAAAATTTTCATTTGTGACTAATATTTGAGAGCCTTGATATTTCGAGTCATTTAATACAAAATCACTTTTTTGTTGTCCGTCATGATCAAATCTCCAATCATAAAAAAGGAATTTTCCAAAGCCTGATTTTGTAATTAATTTAAGGAATTGTTTTGGAATTATTTGATCTGTATCAACATTTGCTTTATCAAAAGGAGTGATTATGCTAATAATTTTAGAAAAAGGTTTCAAGTCTTAACACCATTCCCTCACATCAACAAAATGTCCAGCAATTGCAGAAGATGCGGCCATAACAGGACTAACAAGATGAGTTCTCCCGCCGGAGCCTTGTCTTCCCTCAAAATTTCTATTAGACGTACTGGCACAACGTTCACCAGGCTTTAGAATATCAGGGTTCATTCCCAGACACATACTGCAACCTGATTCTCTCCACTCAAAGTTAGCATCTTTGAAAATTTTATCCAATCCTAATTTTTCAGCCTCATGTTTAACCATTTGTGAGCCTGGTACAACCATTGCATTAACATTAGGATTTACTGTTTTACCTTTGACAATTTTTGCTGCATCTATCAAATCTTCCAAGCGAGAATTAGTACAAGAACCAATAAAGACTCTATCTATCGAGATGTCAACAATTGGAGTTTCAGGTTCTAACGCCATGTAGGATAACGCTTTTTTTGCACTTTCAATTTGTACTTCATTATTCTGACCAAATTCTTCAGGAGTAGGAACTGTACCTGTGACATCAGATACCATTGAAGGGTTTGTTCCCCAACTTACTTGAGGTTCAATTTTTTCTACATCAATTGTAAAACTTTTATCAAATTTGGAATTACTATCAGTTACTAGGTTTTTTTTCCAGTAATCAACTAGTTCATCATAATTTTTGGGCGTATATTGCCGATTATTGATATAATCAAATGATTTTTCATCGGGAGCAATTAAACCAGCTCTAGAACCAGCCTCAATTGACATATTACAAATTGTCATTCGTTGTTCCATGGATAGATCAGTTATTGCTTCACCGCGATATTCCAATACATGACCAGTGCCACCATTAGTTCCAATCCTTTTGATAATACTTAGAATTATGTCCTTAGAAGTAACGGCAAAAGGGTTTTTTCGCTTACCGTGAGCTAGAATTTCAAATGTTTTTGGTTTTTCAAGCCAAAGTGTTTGAGTTGCAAGAGTGTGTTCAACTTCACTTGTTCCAATACCAAATGCAAAGGCACCAAATGCACCTTGCGTGGAGGTGTGACTATCACCACAAACTATTGTGCTACCAGGTAGAGTAATTCCTAATTGAGGACCTATTACATGTACAATTCCTTGGTTAGGATCATTAATTCCAAATAGCTTTATTCCAAAATCCTTACAATTTTTTTCTAGAGTTTTAATTTGTGTAGATGAAGTTTCGTCAATCATTGGCAGACTTCTATCAGTTGTAGGAACATTGTGATCAATTGTTGCAATGGTCAGATCTGGACGTCGAACCGTTCTCTGGTTAAGTCTTAACCCATCAAATGCTTGTGGGGAAGTTACCTCATGGACTAGATGACGATCAATATAGATCAGAGAAGGTTCATTTTCTCTTTCAACTACAACATGAGAATTCCATATTTTCTCAAATAGTGTTTCTGTCATTGATTATATTCACTTTTTATATTTGAAAAGTCCTCCAGCAGTAATAATTTTTGCAATTATTTCTGAGAAAGGCTTCATAGTGTATGTTTCATTTTTTGTAATATTTTTTATCTCATTTTTTTCAATGTTAATTTCTAATTGATCAGCATTAGATATTTTTTGATAAGTTTCATCATCTATCTCAATTGGTAACAAAAATGCACCATCAACAGAATTTCTATAGAATATTCTTGCAAAAGAGGTAGCAATTACTGCTTTGATTCCACATGTTGATAATGCAATAGGTGCATGTTCTCTTGAAGAGCCACATCCAAAATTTTTTCCTGCAACAATGAAATCACCATCTTTAACTTTTGATGGAAAGTCAGGATCAATTCCCTCCATCGCATGTGTTGCCAATTCATCATAATCATGGATTTTCAAATATGTTCCAGGTATTATGACATCAGTATCGATGTTATCCTGTTGGTATTTTATGACATTACCAATCAATTCAAATCCCTCGGATCAGTAAGTTTTCCAGTTACAGCAGATGCAGCAGCAACTTGTGGAGAAGCAAGATAAGTTTGAGAATCAACATGTCCCATACGTCCTGGGAAATTCCTATTTGTGGTACTAACACAAATTTCATCTTTTGCTAAGACACCCATGTGTGCGCCACAACATGCACCACATGTTGGGGGACCTACAGTTGCGCCAGCATCTAGAAATATTTCTATTAATCCATTCTTGACCGCTTTTTTGTATATAGAGATTGCAGCAGGTAATACTTCAGTTCGTATTTTTACTTGTCGTCCTTTTAGAATTTTTGCGGCAGCTAAAAGATCTTCATATTTTGCGCCAGTGCAAGAGCCAATGTATGATTTATCTAATTCAGTGGAAGACAATTCTCTTGCAACCGTAATATTTTCAGGAGAAAATGGTTTTGCTACTGTTGGTTCTAATTCAGATGCTTCATATTCAAAGATTTTAGAATATTCTGCATCTACATCTCCACGGAATACTGATGCATTAGTTGCACCTCTTTCGTTTAGATATTGAACTGTTTTTTCATCAGATTCGATTATTCCATTTTTTGCACCAGCTTCAGTTGTCATATTAGTTAATGTCAACCTACTTTCAATTGACATTTCATCAATCCCTGTTCCTCCAAATTGCATAGTATTGTATGCACCACCATCAGTACCAATATCACCAATAATTTTCAAAATGAGATCCTTAGCCATTACATGAGAAGGCAATTTACCATTAAGTTTGAAATAATATGTTTCAGGAACTTTGAACCAAATTTCTCCATTTAGTAATACATACGCAACATCAGTATGGCCTAGACCACAAGCAAAAGCACCTAGTGCACCAGTAGTGTTGGTATGTGAATCACCGCCGACATAAACTTCTCCGGGATTAACCAACGCTTCCTCATGTGAGAGAGTATGACATATCCCATATTGACCCATTCCATACTTGAAATGTTTTTTGATATCATATTTTTTCGAAAAATTTGACAATTTTACAATATTTTCTGCAGAGATTTTTTCAGCAGAGGGGACAAAGTGATCTTCAGCAATCCAAACTTTTGATGAATCATGTAATTTTGATGTATCAATCCCTTGTTTTTGTAATTTGTCAAAAACTTTCAAGACTCCGGGCCCAGAGACATCATGAACCATTACTTTATCGACTTTAGCAAAAATAACATCATCTGGAGATACACTAGTTTCACCAGAAGCATGTGCCAATATTTTTTCAGTTATGTTCATGAACGACAATGCCATCGATTAAGATTAAAAGCTTTTCAGAACAATAATTAGAGAATAATATGGGAAATAGGTATGAATTTGACAGTAATTCCACTTAGGAGTGAGAAAAAAGATGGGAAATTTTGCTTTTTTGAGGAACTGAAAAAGATTCTACAATACAACAACTTTGTAATTAAAGATGGAGATGTGTTAGTTATTTCAAGTAAATTTATCTCGAATTCTCAAGGGCGAATTTTAGAAATCGAAAATTCAAAAGTTTGCGATGAAGCAAGAAGAATTGCAAAAAAATTCAATTCCAATGAAAAATTTATGGAGATTGTTTTAAGAGAATCAGACAAAATTTTGGGAGGAGTTGCAGGATTTGTAATGTCTACTACTAATGGCATACTAGCACCTAATGCAGGGATTGATAGATCTAATTCTAAAGAAACAAAAATAGTTCTTTATCCTAACGAGCCTTACAAGTTTGCCGAAGAATTAAAAAGAAAAATTTTTCTTGAATTGGATTTGCATGTAGGAATAATTGTAGTAGATAGTAGATTAATGCCAGCGAGAATTGGTACAACAGGAGTTACAATTGCTTGCGCGGGAATAGAGCCTACAAGAGATTTACGTGGAGAGAAAGACTTGGATGGAAATCCACTAAAGGTTACATTTCAAGCAACTGCAGACAATTTGGCATCAATAGCAAACCACAAAATGGGAGAGGGAGATGATCTACATCCAATAGCAATTGTGAGAGATTCAGAATGTAAGATTACGGATAGAAGAATAATTCCAGAAGAGATGATAATACCATATGAACAATGTGTGTACATTCGTAGTTTTTCAGATTGAATATGCTAGTATTAAATATGAGATTTCTTCAAAGGGATTAAATGGAATATGTAACTAAATATCCAAAAACTGTTTCACTTGGAGATGACGGAGACAATAAGATTCATGTTGATAAAAAAACAGGAGTAGAGGAATTACATTTAATCGTTAAAGAAAGTGCAGAAAAAATGAGGAGGGTTCTTTTTGAAGAGGGATTTACGGCAGTGAAATTTGAGCATAAACAACCACTTCAGATTGGAGATGGGTTGTCATTGAAATTAAAAAAACCATGGGAGATGCATGTAAGATTATTCAGCAATACAAAAGACAGTATTTCAATTCAAGGTGAAGTTGAGATCTCAAGAGATTATTTACAGCATTTATTCAGTCAACGTACCGCAGTTATCTATGAGATTGAGACAATTCTAAAGAAAAATGGAATAAAATATGATATTCTGAATAAAAGAATTAGCAAATATGTTCACAAAGTGTTAGATGAATACAAAATAAAATTAGTTACTCCAGATATTCCAGTTTTTGCATGGAAGCCTATGTTATTTATGATTGGAACCGTGGGAGCAATGTATCTTTGGAAATATTTGCATACTCTTTGAAGCTTTAATTATTAATCATAAGAATAGACTACGTGACAAACCAAGTACAACCATTGTTTATGAAACACTATGGAATTTCTCCATGGGAGATAAATGTGATTACAAGTATTTTGGATAAAAGATTTCAAACGGATGATGATGAAATTGAAAATACATACGAAGACAAATTTGTAAGTTATCTAGAGATATTATTTCCATATTCATTTAATGAGGAATTTTTCAAATGGTTTGATTTCAAAGAATGGGATCGGCTAAAGAGTGTCTTCAAAGAGATGAAACGAAGAAGAGGAGATGGAAAAGCAATTAAAATTGAGTTGAATTTTTCAGGAGAGCCAGATATTATTTTCATAATTCAATCGGATCAAAGTCAATGGTTTAAGATGGAAGTTGAAAAAATTGATTTTGTTGTTGAATTACTCCCATATCATTTAGATTCAGATAAAATTCCTAAAGGAGTTAAAAAAGTGATTTACAATTTTGACCAAGTAGCCGCAAGATGGAGATTGAATACAGTGTTTACTAATGAGAAGACGTTTGTGAATTCAGAAAATGGTTGGAAGTTAATTACTTAATCTCTTTTTCAAGAGGTTCAACTAATCCGTGTAATTCTTTGTATTTGGATTCTATAAAATCAAGGGATTCATCTAATTTTTTTGATTTTCCATATTTGTATCGAATTAATTCACGATGATGCCAGAAAGTTTTTCCCTCTTCAACAGAGATAGTGGTAAAATAATCAGTTCCCTTTAGATTATCTGGTAATTTCATTTGATATGGAAACAGAAATTCTGCGATGAACCATTCATCACCATCAGGATAATCATTACCTGTTTCCACATCAAAAAAGATATGGAGTAGGTTGGATTGCATTAAGCCATCTGTAGTAATTTCAGGATGTCTTACATTTGATTTTTTAAAATCAAGTTTTGTTAATTCTGGAACAAAAAATTCGTTAATAATAGATTTTCGAAATATTCTGTTTACATCGATGATATTCAATAACAGTAAAAAAGAAAAAACTATCTAATAATCATTTGTCAATTAATCATACATCGTACGCATCAAGAATTTTATTAATTTTTGTAATTGGAATGTTGTTTTTTGAGATATTTTGTAATGCTGAAGGATTTTCAACATAATTTGGAATTTTATCGGTTAATCTTCTAGTATATGGAGTAATTAGTTCATTTTTATAAAATATTCCAGTTGGTATTTTAGAATCCCATTCAAGTGATTTTACAAGTGCTTGGGTTTTTTTCTGATTCAATTCAGTCTCATTACTATAATGCACAACAGGATCATAATCTGTATCTTCTAATTTGTAAATACGAGGCATAGGTTTTTTTGTTATTTCATCAATTCTATCTTCGCCACTAAACCAATCTCTAGTATTGATATCATTATATGTTGGACAAGGCTGTAAGACATCAAGAAATGCAAGTCCCTTATGTTTGACTGCAGCAATAATTAGATCTTTTAGTTGACGAATATCATATGAATAGCCTCTAGCTGCAAATGTGAATCCACTTGCAATTGCTAATCCAATCGGATTTACATTATAATTTGTATTTGGAGTAGGAAGAGATTTGGTTTTTTCACCTAGTTTCAATGTTGGAGATGCTTGGCCTTTTGTAAGTCCATAAACTGCATTATCAAAGATTATGTATGTCATATCCACATTACGTCTTCCAGCAGCAACAAAATGTCCTGCACCAATTCCAAGTCCATCACCATCTCCACCTACTGCAATGATTTCCAAGTTTGGATTTGCAATTTTAGCACCTTGTGCAAAAGTTAGAACACGCCCATGTAGAGTATGCACTCCAAAAACATTAATGAAATGTGAGGTTTTGCCCGAACAACCAATTCCAGAGAATATTGTAGATTGATGACGTGGAATTTCCATCTCTGCCAATGCCATTTGGATTGCATTAACGATTCCAAAATCACCACATCCAGGACACCAATCATTATGAACATCAGTTTTGAAATCGCCTATCTTAAGCGCCATATGTTAGAACCTCCTTTTTTTCTGCATTGTCGTTAACAATTTTTTTTAATGTGTCGTATAATTCGGTACAAGTCATTGGTCTTCCTGTAAATTTTAAAACATAATAATCAGGATCCTTTTGTAAATTTTGTCTAATTAATGATCCAAGTTGACCATTGTAATTAGCCTCTATATCAATAATAGTTTTAGAATTAGAAAGGGATTTTTTTAAGAGTTCATTTGGAAATGGATGCAAGAGTTTTATTTCAACAAAACCAATGTTGAATCCATCATTTTTTAACATCTCAATTGCATCAAGAATTGGACCTTGAGTTGATCCCCAAGAAACAATACAGAAATCACCTTCAGAGTGTTTTACAATTTGTTCAGATTCAGGAATGTTTTCAAGTATGTTATCTAGACGGGACTGTCTTTTATCCATCATTTGTACACGATTTATCGGATCCTCAGATATGTGACCATATATGTCACTTTCATCACCAGTGTTCCAAAATATTCCGTCTTCTAGACCCAATTTTGATCTTGGAGATATTCCGTCTTCAGTATGAGCAAATCTCTTGTAATCATCAGAGGAGACTTGTTCTAATAATTTTCCCCTATCAATAGTGACTTTTGTTTCATCAAATCTTTCACATGTAGTAACAGAACTAGCAATGAATTTGTCTAACATGTGTATAACAGGAACTTGAAAGACATCAGCATAATTAAACATCTGAGTTGTATCATAGAAACTATCCGAGACATTACCAGATGCATAAACAATTCTAGGAAATTCACCGACACCAGAATTTATTGCACACAATAAATCATCTTGCCCATGACGTGTAGGTAAACCAGTAGAGGGTCCACTTCTTTGATAAAATGTGATAACAACTGGAACTTCATTAATTCCTGCCCAACTCAAACATTCAGTCATCAATGCAAATCCAGGTCCAGAAGTACACGTAGAAGAACGCGTTCCGGTCAAAGAAGAACCAATTGCCATACCTATTGCAGAAATTTCATCTTCAGTTTGTACTACAAGTGTTGAACCAGGACGATCTTCATTTATCTCAAGTATCTCATTGGTTTCAAGAAAATTACTTTCATCAGTTGCAGGAGTTATTGGATAATATGATTGGAATCTACATCCGGCAATGATTTTTCCAATTGATGTGCCATAATATCCTTGAACTAAAATTGTATTTTCTTCAATTTGTTTTGTTTCAAACTTGTAGTTATTATTTTCAAAATTTGCAGCAGCATGATTATAAGCAAAATTTGCAGCAGACACATTCATGTCAGCCATAGATTTTTTCTTTGAAAAAATTGAATTAACAGATTCTGTTAGTTTTTCGAATGGAATCATTAACAGTCCAAGAGAAAGTGAAACACCTAGAACATTAAACATACGGCTCATGTTTTTAATCCGTGGGTTTTCTAATTTTTCAGATAATTCAGTTAAGAGACCACGAAAAGAAACAGAGTATACTTTGACACTATTTTCAGATGCCAATTCCAACATTCCTTTAACAGTATTCTCTTTATTTTTAGATTTTAGTAAAGTTTCTAGTCTTTCTTTAAAATCATTTTCAAATGTAATGACATTAGATGTTTTCATATTTTCCAAAGTTGAATCATAGATTATGATACCATTCTCTAAAACATCATCAGCATGACGAAAAATAGTTTCAGCATCAAATGCAATCAACATGTTTGTTCCTTTGACACTAGAACGAATCTTTTTATCAGAAATTCTTACTGCAAAATAGCTGTGTTCACCTTTAATGTTTGAATAATATTCACGTTTTCCAAATATTTGATATCCCATCTTTGAAAAAACTTGAGAGAAGATGTTTGCCGCAGTTTCAACACCACTTCCTTGTGGCCCACCAATCATCCATGTAAAGTCAGTGACCATGTCATGCACCCGTCGCTGCATCAAATAATGCACATTCGCATTTGTCACGTTCTCCACAATAGGGACAAACGCAGATACATTGTTCAATTGGCTTTTCACATTCAGAACAATTTAGAAGATCATCAGAAGAAGACAATATTTCTTGTATGATTAAATATTATAAATGGTTTAACTATACATTCAATGAAAAAACGTTTCAATGTATTAGTTACAAGACGTCTACACAGATCTGCATTAGATGAATTAGAAAGAAAATGTAATGTACATTTACACTCAGGAAAAATCCCAATTCCAAAAAAAACTCTAATGAATGAAATCAGAGATATGGATGGATTGGTTTGTCATCCATACGATACAATAGATAAGCAAGTCATCAATAATGCAAAAAATCTTAAAGTAATTAGTACATTCAGTGTAGGTTTTGATCACATTGATATTAAAGTTGCAAAATCACAAAAAATCAAAATTGGGTATACGCCAGAAGTTTTGACAAATGCAACAGCAGAGCTAACAATTGGATTAATCCTAGATGTGCTAAGAAGAATTTCCGAAGGAGATAGAATTATTCGTGGTAAAAAATGGAAGCAAATTTTTGGTGCCTATGATTATACAGGAACCGAAGTTTCAGGGAAGACTATCGGGATTATAGGAATGGGAAGAATTGGGAGAGAAGTTGCAAAAAAGGCGAATGGTTTAGGCATGAATGTAATTTATCATAGCAGAAAACCAGTATCAAAAAGTATAGAGAATATGTTAAAAGCAAAATATGTCTCAGAAAATATACTCTATAAGAATAGTGATATAATTTCACTTCATGTTCCATACAATCATGATACACATCATTTAATGAATTCAAAAATTTTTAAAAAAATGAAGAAGACTGCTTTTTTGATAAACACATCTAGAGGAAAGATTGTTAATGAAAAACAACTAGTGACTGCTTTGAAAACAAAACAAATTCAAGGTGCTGGAATGGATGTATATGAATTAGAACCAGTCAAAAAAAATAATCCATTATTAAAAATAGAAAATGTTGTTTTAGCGCCACATGTTGGAAGCTCAACTAAAGAAACAAGACAAAAAATGTCAGATATTACGGCAAGAAATCTAATTTTAGGATTAGAAGGGAAAAAGTTACTTTATTCAGTTTAATCCAACTGGATCAATGTATCATCTGGATTTCCTTTAACACAATCAGTTCCCACTGCTTTGAGTTTTTGGAATTCAAGTGTTCCTTCCGGGATTTTTCCTATTTTTTGAAGTTCGCCAATTTTAACAGATACAATATTTTTGTGCTTTTCACATGTAATTCCAACCATATAAGATTCAGAATCATGGACAATTTCTACAACATATTCAGGGGGGTTTACACAATCATGCCCATTTTGTTTTACAGAGCATCTATCAGGCAGCATATGATTACCATTTTGAGGGAATATTAAATTTGTTCTATTATAGAATTGAAATTCCATAATGAATTCTTTTGTGAATTCGGATTTTTCAGAATTCCTTTATCTTGTAATTTTTTAACAACCAGAGCTGAATATGCGGGTGCGCCAGTTGCACCTGGAGAATTATAATTTACAATATGAAATGAGTTATGACCTTCACGTTCTAATACATCATGAATAAAACTTCCATCAGGAGAAATAACAGGAGTACGTATTCCTGCAGTTCCTTTTTTTGTAAAATAATCTGGATTTAGCGATGGGATGAAATTCATTACACGTTGGACCATCGCATCTTTTGAAATTGAGCTTCTAAATTCATGTGTAATTAATGATAAAAAATCTGGATTTAGAAATAATTTTTTTGCACCACCTGTCAAGATATCACCTAATTTTGAAATTGTAGATGGAATATCAGTTACAAATCCATCATAGGTTTCAGGCGTGGGTACAGGCACAGCGTTAGGACCAATTTCAGTGGTTCCATTAGCGCGTTTAATCCAATGTGGATCAAGGAAGGGAAATTCAGGATGCCTTGCAACAGAGTAAATGTTTGTTTTTACAATATCAGCATAATTACTATCAGCTATCCAGTATTCACCTCTAAAATGAAGATCAGAGTGTGATTCGAACAAATCAAATTGCTTTGCAATATCAAGTGAATTTCCACCAGAACAATTAATGAGATAATCACATTCAATTGAAGAATTATCTGTAAAATTTATTTGAATTAAATCATTATTTATTAGAAATGATTTAACATTTTTTTGAAAAAGAAATTCAGTTGAATTTTGACTTGATATTTTTTGAATTTCTTGCGTGAGTTTTGAATAATCAGTAGATACATCACTTTTGCATAATAATCCAGAATAACATTCAACATTTTTTTCCTTTTTCTTTAATTCATTAGAATCAAGTAATGAAAGATTATCTTCAGACACACCATTTTGTATTCCCCATTTTTGATATTTTTCTAATGTTTGATGTTGTGCTTCATCTAGAGCAATTTCTATAGTTCCAACCTCATTCCATGGTGACATTGTAGTTTTTGCAAGGGTTTTCCATAATTCATGGGACATATGAGCAGATTTAGCAAAAATTTTTTTCTTTTCAGGATTTAGATAAAATGGAGTGTGAACTACACCAGTATTTCTTCCGCTAGTGTGTTTTGCAACGGCAGATTCTTTTTCTATTACACATACACTAGAGTCATAAAGATTTGAGATCCAATAAGAAATTGTTGTGCCTAAAATTCCTCCACCTATAATTGCAATATCAAATTTTTTCAATATACTTTACAATAGATAGCTGAGTTTTAAATTAAAGATGGCGCCGAGAGAGAGATTTGAACTCTCGATCCCTTGCGAGAACGTGCTTTATGGTTTTTAGATTTCCAGGCACGCGCCCTACCAGGCTAGGCGACCTCGGCATTAGCTTTCGCTAAATAATAATTTGATAGTGATTATAAAAATGCATTAGGTTGTTTATTTGAAAACATGTATTATGACAATTTTTTCTATAATGCTTCCATCTAGTGTAATAGCTTTTGATGTGATTTTGTATGTACCCTCTAATATGGGGTCGCCGTTATTTTTTATTTGATCCCAAACAAAAGATACTTCCTCATGAGAATCAAGTTTTGAGATCACCTGAGATGCAACCGGTGAGAAAATAGGGATGCTATCTAATTGTTTTATTACTAATCCATATGATCTATCAGGAAATTTTAGTTCATCTGTGCCTGAATTGACAATTTTAATTGAGATTACTTCTCCCAAGTCAAAATTAGTTTTTTCTGTTACAATGGATAGAGAGGTACCATTAACATATGTCAGTTGTTCTTCAATTCCATATTCAAATAGAATAATTCCAAATATTGGTCCAGCGATAACACCTACAATTATTGCAAAAAGTAAACTTCGTGGAAACAATTTTATTCTTTTTTCGGTGTACTGGTACGCCAGTTTTTTGGATAAGTATTTGGTTTCATTATAATTCGTTTAGTCTGAAATGCATATCCTTTTGTTTGATCTTTAATTTCATTTTCAGACAAAACAGATTCTGCTAAAGCAACAATTTCACCTTTCTGAGAATAGATTCCAACCAAGTCACCTTTTTCCAGATAAGGAGATATTTGTAAAACCCCAGGTATTGCCAACTGTGCGCCATGACACATAGAGTCTATTGCAGAATCACGAATCACAACAGATTTTATTTCACTAAGAGTTTCTTCTATGGGTCTAATAATTTTTAACAGTTTTGAGTCATCTTTACTTTCAGTCCATGTTGCATATGCATCTGCCAATTCATGCATAGTTACAAGATTTTCTTCATCGAATTGATGAACACGTGAACGGCGTAATTCTATCATTGACCCTCCAGGGCCTAAGAGTTCCCCCATATCATAATACAATTTTCTAATGTAAGTTCCTGCCTCACATAATACACGTAACAGTACTAACCGCTCTTTTTGTTCTAATAATTCCAATTCATAGATAGTTCTAGTTCTTGTCTGTCTTACTACTGCAGAACGTTGTGGTGGTTTTTGAAATATTTCACCACGGAATAATTCAAGAATTTGTTCTAGTTTTTCCTTAGAAGGTAAGGAATGTAATCTACCTAAAGCATGATATTCTTTTGGACCTAACAGTAATACTCCTAATGCTTTGGTACCTTCGCCCAAACCAAGTGGCAAAACACCTGAGACTTGTGGATCAAGGGTCCCGCTATGACCAGCCTTAGGAATTTCCAAAATTCTTTTTGCCCATGCAACTACTTCATGACTTGTAGGTCCTGGAGGTTTGTCAACTAGGATTAAACCATACTCCAAAAGTTGTTTAACCGTTCTTTGGTCATAGTATGTCCCATATTCAGGGTTAGTCACATCTTCATCTATCTTTACAAGATTTTCAAGTTGTTTTAGAGTCAAAGTAGCTCCCTCACAGATGATTTTGCAATTTCTAGTACTTGTTCTGCATCTAATCCATCTGTCTGAATGATTTTATTAAAAACTGAAAGATCATCTCCAAATTCAAAATTATATAGATTTTTGTAGATTAGTTTATTTTCGTTAAATCTTTTATTGACAACTTCAAGTGCAGATGATTCATCCATATTATCACGACTCTGCATGCGTTTAGCACTGTTCTCTACAGTTCCACTTAACCATAATTTTATTCCACTATCAATTAACCAAGGAAGCGTATAACTAGTGATAACAATATCACCTTTTTCAAATAATTGTATTAATTTTTTATCAACTTTTTTGTCAAATTCTGGATTTTCTTTTCTTTGATTAAGAAATTTCATTCCATCTTCAGTATCCCACCAATCATCGCCACTAGAAGAAAAGCCTTCTTCACTAGCAAGTTCTTTCAGAATATCACCACCACTTAAATAATTTAGATTAAATTCTTTTGCAAGTCCTTTTGCTACAGTAGTTTTTCCAATAGCAGGAGGACCAGACACTACAATGGATTTTGACAATTATCCTAAATCCATTTGTGTTTTAGTTAGTTTCATTATGAGCCCACTAAATGCAATTGATGATAAGAAATACCAAGCCCACAAGTATAATGCATTTTCTTCTTGACAGTATGCACCTTCTTCAACCTTAAGGGCAGTACATGTTAACTCAAACCAATCACCAGGAATAACATTTAGTGGGATTGGGGATAGTGCAACAGTATATGAGAATAATTGTGGAAGTACAAAGTAGAAGATTAGCATTAATGGAATAATTGTGATCATCATGGGTCGAATGTTCATTTGCATCATTTCCATGTTCATTTTATTCATGTATGCAGATTTCTTGTTTGCATTTGCAATTCTTCCTTGATCCTTTGATCTAAACGCAGCCATTCTTTCTTTTTGCCATGCTCTAACCTCTTTTGTAATTCGTCTCTGTTTGACTTGATCAACCATTTTTTTTCTGATTGACGAATTAATCAAATTCAATGCAATTCCAAAGCCAGCAACTACCAACATTGATAGAATTACACCTTTTATTATTGGGTCATCAGTGCCCAAAGGACCTTCTCTCATTCCAAAGAAATCCATTTGGAGGAATACTGCATCAATGAAATTGAGTATAAGATTGAATTCCATTTAAACACCGACACCTATTGCATCTATTACGTTTTGTGCTGCTTCATCAATCTTTCCTTCATTATTCAATATGACTTTCAATGGAGAGCCAGATAAAACAGAACAACTTGCTAGCATTGCATCTTGAACCGCAAGTTCCTTTTTTATGGCTTCTATTGAAATTTTATCTCGATTTCTAGTATCATCCTTCATCCTACGATTATAGATCTCTTCTGGACGTGCAGATATTGCAATGAGATGTGTCGGTTCAAGAATTTGGATCACATGATATGGAAGGCCTGGATAAAATCCTTCAGCAGTTGAGATGAATGCATGTGTATCAACAAATACAACATCGTCTGTTAGTTCAGAAATCTTTTTTGCAGCCTGTTTTTGTAATTCTTTTTGTTTAGATACAGGCAGATGTCTAAGATTATCTCTATCAGAAATTTGAGTGGTTTCAGCTTCATCCATCATCACAGTGCCATAACTGTGAACACTAGCACAATGCTTTTCTGAGTTTATTAATTCTACAATACGCGTAACTAGAGAAGTTTTTCCAACTCCGGGGATTCCAACTATAACAACTTTTTTACGATCTACCAAGTAAAGCACCCAACCGTGGCATAACAACTTCCACCTGTTCTTTTACTAATTGATTATAGTAATTAATTAGAATATCTACAGTGAGCAAAATTCCAATTCCGGTACCAAATACTCCTAACACATCTGAAACACCTGCAATTAATCCAAGAACTGCAGAACCAATTATTGTAACGGATGGAATGTATCTGTTAAGTAATGTTTCAATAGGTTTGTTCGAACGTCTAAAGCCAGGTACTTGAACATCAGCATCTAAAAGATTTTGAGCTGCTTTCTTTGGAGACAATCCTCCCAACTCTACCCATAATTTTCCAAAGACAATTACAATTGCAATCATAAATATGACATAACCTACTGCTCTTAGAGGATCTAATGCTACAATGTCTAAACCTCGTGGAGGAGTGATGTAATACATGAATCCGCCAATTGGAGACGACGGTTGAGTCGGGTCAAATTGTGCCAAAATATTCAGAAATGGATTATTATTTCGCGGGTTAAACTGTGACCAGAACATTTGACCAATAAATACCGCATTAGCAGTTAATGCAGAAGCCAATATTACAGGAATGTTTGAGACATACATCATCTTAATTGGATATGTAGCTGCAAATCCCCTGTATTTTGTAGAAACAATTGGGATTTCGACCTTCATTCCCTGAGTGTAAACCAATATTGCCAGAATTCCTGCAGTTAAGAAGAGACCAAAGATACTCGGCAGTTGATTAGACCGGAATAATGCATCAGCTACATCACCATACGCGACCATTTGACCAATAAACGGGAATACACCAACTGCACCTCCATCACCTGCAGGCATAGGACTAAACAGACTCCAAAGAATTTGCTGAGAAACTCCCGCCATGATGAAAATACTAATTCCACTACCTAACCCCCATCCTTTTTGTATAGTTTCATCTAAGAACATGACAATTATTGACGCACCCATCAACTGCCCTATCATTATGTAAAGTATAGACGGCTCAGAAATTCCAGGCCCATAAACAGCAATTGCATATACAACTGATTCTGCTACAATTACAATGTAAGTTACGAGCTTAGTTGCAGTCTGAAATACACCACGTTCCGCAGGATTTTTGAAGTCAAATTTCAAGATGTCAGAGCCACGTAGCAATTGCATCAATAAACCACCAGTAACGATTGGTCCAATTCCTAATTCAACAAGTGAACCTTGTGCAGATGCAAAGATTACTCTTGCAAAGGCTAGAAAATCAAATTCAGGCGCAGTTGCACCAAACAAAGGAGTTTGGCCCATTACTAGATAAATTACTAAACAACCCGAAGTCCAAAGTATTTTTTGTTGTAAAGGGATCTTCTTTTTTGGCTTAGGAACTTGAGGTACATAAGGTTCAGCCTTAGCTACAATTTTTCGTATAGTGTCAGTTAGTGTTGCCATCAGTCATCGTTATTTTCTA
>CAZEES010000012.1:0-9522 GCA_964511265.1 uncultured Candidatus Nitrosopelagicus sp.
CATTTTGTAAATGATGATCCTACAGAATTCGACCAGGATAAATTAGAAGACTTGGCAAAAGAGGCAATCAAGAAATTCAAATCTTTGAACAGTTAGCTGAATCCTGCGCCAAACTGATCTCCTTTTGTCAAAGGATCTACGTCGCGTGCATTCTTCAAGTCAAGATAGAAGAAGGATTCATTTACCAACTCCTCAGTATTTGAAATGTCTATTCCCAAGGAGACAGCATATTTTTGCAGATACTCTATTACATCATGAGAGGGATTTTCAGGAGATATGTTTTCAGATATGATTTTAGTTGCAATCTTTTCTACACATTCATTTCTAAAATCATCATCCATTGAATAACACCTAAACCACGGGGTATTAAACGGTCAGATTTCATTTTCATCATGTCCAACTATGTGTTTTTCACAATAATAGAGATCATTCATGTTACAATAATAAGAACAATCATCATCACATAATGCACATTTGGGTTTGTGATCGTCAGCAGATAATTTGTAATGATAGTTTTTACTTTTCAATTTTTTTCAAGTTGGTTTTTGAGAGATATTAAACTACGAAGTATTAGTCCAGACAATCCCAAATTTTGTATTAACATATTTGCAGATTCATTTAGTGCGTCATCACCACGATATCCCTCATCATATAGAATTTCTATTGTGCCTTGATCGGTATCAACCAATGCAGTAATAATTGAATATTGACCCAAATTTTCATCGTTTTTTATCTTATACTGTAACAATTCAATTTGTTTAATCTCTACATCTTCTTGCATAATTTTTCCATCTGTGAAAATTACAATACGAGCGTCAGGCTCACATTGAATTCGTTGTGAATCAGGAACATCAACAAATTTCATATCGTTAATTATGGTTCACCGTATTAAAACAAATGAATAACCTTATAACGTATTTAGTGATGAAACTTTTTTGTTATGGATTATGGAAAACTTTGTAATGAATTGTTAGAGTCAAATGAGAAGATCCGTTACGTGGGAGTATACAATTCGTATAGTGGAGATGTGTATGAAAAAATGCAGGGCGGAATTCAAAGACATTTTGATAAGGACCAAACAAAAAAATCAATGACGCAAGCAATTATGAGATGGAAAACTAGAAAACAATTTTCGTCAGAGATTGGTGAACCAGAATATGCCATGACCCGATATGAAAAAGTAAACAGAGTTACCATGGCATGTGGAAAGGATGGACTATTGATGTTTAGTACAGAAATTGATGTGCACCTATGTGACATAATTGAGGATGTGATAAAAGTGGTGAAACAATATGCCGGTCAAGAGGAAGATGATGACGGTTCACGTAATATTAGATCCTAAAAGCTTATTTTACTTACAATACAAATTTTTGTGTGAATCATCATCACTTTGAAGGAAAGGACATACCACATATCAAACTCGATTCTAAGACAACAGTGAAAGAATTAGTAGAGATTTATGCGAATTCAGGATTCAATGCAAGGCAATTAGGAGAAGCAGCAAAACTTTACCAAAAAATGATTGCAGAAGATGCAACAATCTGTTTAACTGTAGCAGGAGCGTTGACACCTGTAGGATTTGGAGGAATCATCAAAACTTTACTTGAAAAAGGATTTGTGGATTGGATAGTAGCAACTGGAGCAAATGTATACCACGAAGATCATTTTGCATGGGGATTACCTGTAAAACAAGGACATTTTCAAGTGGATGACAATATTTTATATGAAAAAGAAATTGTGCGAATTAGAGATGTTTATGTAAAATTTTACGAGACATTAGAACTACAGGACAATATTATTCAAAATATCTTCAAAGATAAATTATCACAAGAACCATTTACAACAGCGGAATTTTGCAATGTTTTGGGAAAGATTAGTAAAGAGAAATCAAAGTTTCCTGAGAAAAGTTTTCTTACGACTGCTTATGATTTAGATGTTCCAGTGTATGTGTCAACTCTCAAAGATTCGTCTCTTGCATTGAATTTGGCTGTTCATAGATTAAAAGATCAGCCATTCAACTTAGATTTTGTTAGGGAGATAATTGAACAAGCCGCAATAGTTTATAATTCAAAAAAATCGGGAGTTTTAGAATTGGGCGGAGGTGTTCCAAAGAACACAGCACAGCAGACAGGACCATTACTAGACCAAATTCTAAGAAAAGAACATGGAGGACAGGATTACATTGTACAAATTACAGATGCACGACCAGATACAGGAGGACTTTCAGGTGCAACATTACAAGAAGGAAAGAGTTGGGGAAAGGTACAAGACTCGCATGAAGATTTAATCACGGTATATACAGATGCAACAATCGCATTTCCAATTTTAGCATTGTATGCACTATCAAATGAAGAGCCACGCCAACCAAAGAGAATTTACAAAAATCTAGGCAAGTATTACAAAACACTTCAAGAATCAGCCATAAAAGTTCCAGAGAAATTTGCCGAAATTCTAAAAAAATCAGATATTAATATCGACTAATTATTTTTTATTGGCTTTTCTTCGTGCAGCCTTTTGATCAGCAAATCGCATATGTTTTCCGGCTTTTCTTTTACCCATGTATAGGAACAGAATAGTTTTCAATGTAAATGATTCGGTATGTAAAAAATTAAAAGACCTTATTTTACAAAATTATTCATGGGAAAAACATTTCCAATCATAGTGATTGTAGTAGCAATTATTGGATTTTCGTCTTCTGCGTATTTTTTTAGTGAATCAGATATTTCTATAGAAAGTCCCATTTCCATTGAAACCCAGAATAATGATTCTCTAATGAAGGATATTGAGGCATGCATTGAGCAAAATTTGGTTGGAGATACGGTCTCACTAAACTCATTCAATACGAACATGTTGCTAACTCTAAAAGAGGCTGCAAGTGAGGCGCAAACAGATGAAGAGTTAAATCAAATTAAAGAAAAATTGTACAGTTTAACAGATTGTAAGCCGTAAGATTATCCTCGTTCATACCTAGCACGTTCTAAAGAACGGTCATCTTTTGTGGCTTTCTTCCACTCTTTGTAATGTTCTTTACATAAAGCAGATTTTTTGCCAGCAGAGTCAAGACGTAGTCCTGCATCCTCAACTTTTTTTGTATTAAGAGAACGAACGGCATCATTATCACATCCATCTACATTACATGCAGAACCTTTTGAAACAATACCCATTGTATTAGTAATGATTCAACTGTTAATAAAGTTGAAAAGAAGAATTTTTTTGTTCGTTTATAAATAGGAATTAAAGTTCATCAATTATGGGAAGTAAGAACAAATCAGTCTCATCAAGTGAGAAATCACAAGGCGGAAAAGATAAGACAAAGAAAGACAAAAAGGACCACAGCGAGAAGAGAGAGGTTGCCGTATTCATCAATGAGGACGAAGCAAATAAGATTATCAAATCATCAAAAGCAATTACAATTCAGGATTTAGCAAGACAAGCAAATGTAAAGATTTCAACTGCAAATGCATTTCTTAAAAAAGCATTAACACAAGGAACTGTGAAAAAAGTTGGCGGATTCAGCGGACACTACATTTATCAACCAATATCACAATAAATAGAAACTTCATCTCCAGATTCCGCTTTCAATAATTCTTCAGAACCATCTAAGATTTTTCCAATTGGAATTAGATCTTTCCCAACTTTGGTATCCTTATGGAAGAAACAAAACGCATGACCTACAGATAAAAATGCAATATCGCCTTTTTTGAATTCCTTTCTAGTTCGTTCTCCTCCAGATTCAATATGAGATTCTACATACACACCACTAGTACCAAGCATGTGAATAGTTCCAGTTACAGGTAATGATCGATTAATTGTTCCAACTAAGGATGGAGAAAGATGACGTTTTAATTCACATTTGATTTTGAATTTACCAGTTATTTCTAAAATTACATACGATTTTGAGACAGATCCACCATCCATATCAGCAAGGAAATGTTTGGATTATATATTGGCATTTTTCAATTAGTTTACTTGTCTGAGCCTGAAGAAACACCGATTGCAGTTGAAGAGAAAGAAGAAGAGCCAGCTCCATTGATAGCAGAGGCAAAATTAGAAGAAATTATAACACCTGAGACCGAGGAGATTGATCCTGATGCAGAAGTTAGTGTTCATGCAACTATGGAAAAGGCAATTGAGAATTATAGGAAAATCAAAGAAGGCAAATTAGAATTAACAGAAAAAGAATTAGATCAGTTAGATAAAGAATGTGAAGCAATCAGACAACGCGATATTATTGATGTTGATGTGCAACACGATGCAATGGAACTAAGTGCAGATGGCAAAATATTGATGGGTCCCCCAACATTAACAAGGTTTGAGAAAGCAAGGATTATGGGCGCACGAGCATTACAATTATCATTAGGTGCACCACCATTCATAGATATACCAGTAAGTGCTGCAACCTCACTTGACATTTCAATGAAGGAATTAGAAGAACGAGTAATACCAATTACAATAAGACGTGTTTTACCTAACGGAGATTATCAAAATATACCATTATTTGATTTCAAAGAATAGATCAATCGTCTATAAAATTTAAAAGAAGTTCAGCGAAGTTATAGTTAAGATGGAATTACAAGAGATCAAACAATCAGGAAATAAAGCAGATGAGGATAGTTTTTTGGTTAGAGACGAGCCAGTGATGAAAAGTGCATTAGATGTTATAACAAAAATATCATCTAACAATAGAATTGTGTTAAAGGCTGATGGAGAATTTATTCCAAATGCAGTTGCAGTGGCAAATATTGTTACAGAAAATATGTTAAAAGGAAATTCATCAATTCAAGATATTAGATTAGACAGTGTGATTTCAGATGAAGATGGACAGATGACCTCAAATATACAAATCACTATACTAAAAGATTAGTATACACTACCAGGACCTTTTAGAAGCATATTTTCACATTCCTTACAAATTGCCTCATCAATGTCAGATTCTAGATTATGGTGAATGTCACAGATTAAAAGACTGGTTTTGATATAATTACAAAGACCGATAAATTTTGATAGGCTGGAAGGAGAATATGCCATGTCTGATGCAAGATCAGAAGATATCTCATTAATCATTTCAGAAACTTGTTTTTCAGCAGTTAGTTTTTTAATTAATTCAGGATCACCGCGGGTTCCACGGATGTAATTACTAATTGCAGCTTGTGTTACTCCCAACATTTTTGAGATCTCATCTTCGCGGACATCATGATTCTCAGATAAATTTTTTGCAAGGATTGCACGGAGAGCAGGAATTAATGTTTTAGATTCAATTTCTGCAGGCAGTAACATGAGGGTTCTTAATGTAATTACCTTATAAATTCCGCTGAAATTAGCTGAAACTATCTAGGAATGAATTAACAAATTTTATTTGAAATCCCATTTTAACTAAATCATGCAGTCATCAATAGATCAATGTAGACTGATTTTGCAGAATTCAGTTGCAAAATGTGAATCAAAGTGGATTGCATTGTCTGGAGGACTAGACAGCAGTATACTTGCACATCTGTTAAAAGATCAAAAACCACAAGCAATAACCATCATTACAAAGGATTTTTTGGGAACAGATCTTACTTATACACAAATCATTGCCAAACATATTGGATTATCTCTTTCATTAATGCAAGTAAGCATGGAAGAAGTGTTGGATTCCATTAATGAAACAATTAAGATTTTAGGAAATTTTAACGATATAGAGATACGTAATTCTATTGTACCATACATTTACCTAAGTTCGTTAAAGAAGAAAGGAGTTGATTCAGTAATTACAGGAGATGGAGCTGACGAAGTGTTTGCAGGCTATAATTTTCTTTTAAAGAAAACAGATCAAGAACTCGATGAAGAATTAAAAAGAATTAAGAGAATTATGCACTTTCCCTCAAAAGATATTGCCAGATCACTAGACATGACAGTTGAGACGCCATTTTTAGATGAACAAGTCATAAAATTTTCTGATGAAATTCCAATATCAAAAAAGATTAATTTGAAAGGTGATAAAAAATTTGGAAAATGGATTCTTAGAGAGACGTTTGAAAAGGATCTTCCAAAGAATGTCATTTGGAGAGAAAAGTCTCCTATGCAAGATGGATCAGGAACTGCAAACCTCACAGATTTGTTCAATACAATAATTACAGAGGACATATTTTCACAGAAAAGAACAAAAATTTTGGAAGAAGATGGCGTTTACATCAGGAGTAAAGAATCACTACACTACTATGAATGCTTCAGGAAATCAAATTCAGTCATAAACTCAAATTCAGATAAAAAATGCCCAGATTGTAATTATGAGATAAAATTAGATTCAAAATTTTGTAAAATGTGTGGAAAATTTCCTATCATCTAGATTTTTTTGACCATTTTTTTGGTTTTTTAATAAAGATCTTCTTGCAGCCATCACAGCAAAAGTGGTATTTTTTGGAATTATATTCATGAGTAACGGAAAGATCTTCATCAAATTCAAGACCACAAACAGGATCCGTAACCTTCATGATTTTTTCCAATTATAGGCGTATTTCTATCTAACTAAACAGATAGAACTGATAAATCATAAGATTATCTTATATGGAAAAAAATGAATCCAATGCATGAAAAAACTTTTTGCTGTATGTCCTAATTGTGGAGAACAAAAGTTATTCATGACAGAATATAATTGCCTGAAAATTTTAATGAATGTAAAGAACTGGATTGTGTGTAAAAATTGTGATTATGCAATTCAGATTGAAAAATTGAAGAATATGCTCTGTTGTGTGTAACTAAGAAGTCAGTTTTTTAACAAATTCATCATACTCGGATTGTTTCATGGGACTTTTTTTCATCACTTGTAAATTTTCATCTACGTGTTGATCAGATTTCTGCCCAATCAGTGGAGAGAGAACACCAGGAGTTGAACGGATGAATTGTAACAGACCAACGGAAGGAGATGATTGTGCAAAAAGAGGTTTTGATTTTGCCCATTCCAATAATTTACCTTGCATTAAAGGAACACTTGTAAATACACCTATTCCCAATTCTAGAGCCGAGTCTAAGATTGATTTTTGTTTATCATTTACTGTTTGATTTTTTAGCATCATCGCTTGATCAAAATGCAAATTAAAAGGAAGTTGTATGAATCTAAAACCATGATCATTACCACCTATATCTCGTGCAATTGTTACAACATCTTCTAATGATAAGAACATTGTATTATCAGAAGTTGCTCTAAAACATTCCCAAGTCGCCATCCCATAGAATCTAATTTTTCCTTCTTTTCTTTTGCTTTCATAAAATTCAAAAACTTTTTTCAAGTTTTCCAGAAAATCAGATTTAGACATTTCAGGGTGACCTTCTACAGCATTATGAAGATACATCAAATCAATACACTCCAAACCAAGATTGTTCAAACTCCTTTCAAGTTGATCCTCCAAGTATGGAATAGTCATGCAATGATATCCAGATGAAATATCACCTTCCTTGACAATTCCAGATTGGCCAAATTCCCTCATCACATACTGCATAAAATCTTCTTGAATATCTCCATCATTAGTCACATAACCATTTTTTGTGCAGATGAATACTTGTTCTCTTTTTATCAGATTTTCACTAATTAATTCAGATAATGCCTTTCCAATACTTCGCTCAGATTTTTGTGCACGATAATTTATTGCAGTGTCAATTACATTTACACCAGATAAAATTGATTTTTTTACTGCTTCAGTTACCATTTCATCAGTTTTAGAATCTGGTTCACCAAGATAGGTTCCAATGCCCACATTTGACAGATGTAAATTTTGAACTGAATTGTAATTTTCAGTAAGAAATTTTTCAGAGAAATTTTTTGTTTCTTCAGATGTTGCAAAACCACTAATCATAGATCAGGGTCAAACCAAACTGTATTTCTATGTATGTTGTTCACTGAATCAAAAACCCTACAACAAATAAAGCCCCTGCAATTCTACTGAACGTCAGTGTCGACTTCATTGCTGGAATGATCTTATCTTCGTCAGAAATTGACGACTTTAGTTTTCTTATGGAAGTTATTGCCACAGGTATTGCTGCAAGCGAGATTAAACAAAAAACTGGAATTATCGACATTGCAACACATCCAATAATTATTCCATATGATATGATTAGAAAGATGTAGAAAATTGATGTTGCCTTTTGGCGCCCGAACAGAATTACTAGCGTTCGCCGACCTTTTTCCTTGTCGGCATCGTGATCAGGAAATGATGCAACAAACAAAACCAGTGACGACAGAGCCCCCACAACTATCCCACTGAGTACAACAACGTCAGTGAGTTCAGAGTTTTGTATGTAGTATGTTCCCATTACAATCAAGGTTCCTTTTACCGCAACAAAGACTTCAGCCAGACCCCAGTTGACAATTTTGGTAGAGTAGAAATAGATTGACATTATCGCAAATGCAAGGATTACGCCAATCACAACACCATGCAAGACGACAAAGTAGCCACCTATCAGACCGCCTATTACTAAAAATAAAATTCCAGCATTGTAAACGCTTTTTGGTTTTAACAGTCCTTCTGGAAGTACACCCGTACCACCACTCATTGGAGTTCGTTTAGTCTTTGTATCTATCCCACGCTTAAAATCCCAATAATCATTTAGAAGGTCAACGCTTGCGTGTAATGCTATAACACCAGCCATTGTAAGTGCAGCCTGAAATATGTCTATAGTGCCAGAATGCCACCAAGTTACAGACAGACCTAAAGAAACTGCTATCACGGATGCAAGAAGAAATCGTATTCTAATTGCCCGTAGCCAATAACTTAGCATTAGACTAACGACTCATCACTGACAGTTATTGGTTTTCTTCCATTGAATCCAGAATCTTTTTCATGCCAAAATTTTATCTCTGTTTCACCTTCTTTCCAACAGAGCCATACTTCTTGATCAAATCTTTTTGAAGGGAAATCTAGGAGACCTTGATCTAATCCTTTCATAACAACTCCAGTTTCTTCTAGTTCTTGAATAGTTTTATAAAATTTTGATAATTCCTCATTTAGTTTTTGTTTTAAGACGACATACTGTTCAAATGTGTTTGTGTCAGACAATGTAATTTGAAGCTGCTGTTCTGCTTTAACCACTTCATTTTTTTGTTTTTTAATATTTTCATATTTTTGTATGACAAGAGGCAATACCTCATTAGCAGTTTGTACTGTAAAATATTTGAACAACAATCAGATGATTGAATTGTTTAATTAAAAGATATCTTGATGCAATTACTTATTTATCCAAAAATAATGAGAAATGTATGAGTGCCGAAGAGCAATTACAAAAAATGGTAGACCAAACAATTGAGATGGCCCTCATGAATGTAGAGGCGTATTATAAAGAAATTGAAACTAGCAATGAAATATTAAAAATTAATGACCCAAAAGAATTTGTTTTTGGATTAATCATGGGACAGATTTTGGGACTTGGAGTAGCTGCACTTGCACAAATGAAAGGTGGAAATCCTACTCCACAAGATCAAATGAAAGTAAGAGATATGGCTTACAAACGCGTACCACAAATTAGGGAGAGGATTTTTGAGAAATAATG
>CAZEES010000012.1:9622-26339 GCA_964511265.1 uncultured Candidatus Nitrosopelagicus sp.
TTTTTTACTAAAATTATGAAATACAAGTTAGATTATACGTCATTATGCCAGAAATGACAGTTTTCACTACAAAAGACATCGAGAACATAATTTCATGGTTTGAGAGGATCTATAGTAGTGATGAAGAGATATCCGACTTTGAGCGTGAGACGTATCTCAAACTCGCAAAATATTTCATTTTAGAAGAAAAAGCAATGTGTTAAAACTTGCAAATTCTCTTTTTAATTTATGGAAATGATTTGATCGTTTTTGCATAGCTAACAAATCGATGGTTTTGTGGGCGAACCATTTTTTGATTATATTTTGAGCAAGTCTTTCCTAATGCACCCTTATACCCAATAGGAGATTCAACCCATTTTTCATCATGAGCTGCTTTTAAGACATCGTCATAAGGACTGAAATAATTTGTAATTCGACTATTTACAATTTTTTGGAATTCGTTTCCATGTATTCTAACGGCTAATGAGTTTGCAGGTATTGAAGCACCAAAGAAATGTACTGATTCGATTATTCCTTTGTTTTTTGGATTTTTTGCCAGAGATTGGACAGTAGATAGTATGACTTGGGCTCCAAGTGAATGACCCATTAATCGAATTTTTATCAAAGGATTTTTTGATTTTAGATCTTTTATGAATTTTGAGAGATTTCGTCCATTCTTTTTTGCAATTAATACTCCAACTTTCAATGCAGAAAGTGCAGTTGATTGGTATTGTACTCCTGCAGTGTTTGAATCATAGCTGTATCCAACAACATTATGCTTGTAATTCAATGATTTCAGACGTTTTTCCGCAATTACATATTTTGCAAGAGCCCCAGATTTGTTATTTCTCAGGCCATGTATCATTATTACAATTTCAGATTTGTGAGAGATTTCTTCAAAGATTTTCTTTGGATATGTATCATAAGAAGTGTTTTTGAGGGTTATGCCACTTTTTAGATCATAGAATCCTCTAGTGGATATTTTTGGGAATATTTTTCTAGTCATTTCAGTTTCCTAATTTTGCCTTTTCTTTTTCTATTACTGAAGACTCTATTTTTGAAAACAATGGTTCAACAATTCCAATTTTATGTCCAGGTTTTAGAGAGAGGTTCGACATTTCACTCCAGTTCATATCAGAGACATTTCCAGACAATCCCAATTGATTCCATATTTTCTGAGAGGATTTTGGTAGAAATGAATGCAAGCAAATTGCCAAAGAGCGTACTGCATTTACGGACAAATAGATACAGGCATTAGTTCCAGATTCTTTCTTCCAAGGTTCTTTATGTTGAAAATACTGATTGAAATAAGCAGAGAATTCCATTAACTGTTTTAATGCACGATCAAGATGATTTTCTTGCATTAATTTTCCAACATCTTCAGCAAGGGATTTGATTTTTTTCTCAGATTCAGTATCTTTATCATCAAATGCTTCAGGTTCAGGCAATACACCATCAAAAGATTTGATAGTAAATCCTAATGCACGATTTATGAGATTTCCCAAGTTTCCAATCAATTCAGAGTTAATCTTAGTTGAAAACTGGTCCCAATCAAAATTTAGATCATCTTGAGAGTATGGATTTATCGAAATTAAATAGAACCTGAGATAGTCTGCAGGGAATACATCTAGAAAATCTTTTAGTCCAATGTACCAATTTCTACTCTTTGAAATTTTTTTACCCTCGAGTGTAAGATGGCCTCGAGTTGGTATGTAATCAGGTAACTTGTATTCTTTATCAATTCCTAATCTCATTGCAGGTAGAAACAAGTAATGATGATAAACAATATCTTTTCCAATGAAATGATAGATGTCTGCATCATTCCAGAAAGTTTTTCCATCAATGTTTTTGTCATTTAGAAATTTTAGTGTAGACGAAATGTAAGCAAGGTGGTTATCAAACCAGCCATAGAATACAGTATCTTTCAATCCTTGAATTGGGATTGGTACGCCCCAAGAAATATCACGTGTGATATCCCAATCAACCAGTCCCTCTTTAATCCAATTTTCAACATATTTTTTAACGTCCTTTTGCAAATGTGGAGAGGTAGTCAGATAATCTAGAAGGGATTCTGAAAAATTTTTTAATTTAAAGAAATAGTGATTTGTAGATTTTTTAACAGGGGTTTGACCGCAAATTGAGCAGTGAGGATTATCAATCTCCTCAGGGACACGTCCACATTTTTCACATAAATCAGAATATTGATCTTCAGCGTTACAATAAGGGCAAGTTCCTTTTACAAATCTATCAGGAAGGAATTTTTGATCATTTTCACAGAAAAATTGTATGATTTCTTTCTCATAGATGTGGTTATTTTTCTGGAGTTTTTCAAATACTCCTTGGACAAAAGAGACGTTTTCATCAGAACTGGTTTTATAAAAAAAGTCGAATGCAATGTCAAATGCAGTAAAATCTTCATAATCACGCTTATTCCAATGTTCAACATATTCTTGAGGAGTTTGTCCTAATTTTTCAGATTGTATAAGAATAGGAGTTCCAAAATCATCAGATGCACAGATGTAATATGCTTCAACCCCATTTTGTTTTAAGAAACGTGTTGTTACATCTGCAGGAAGATATGTTGATGCGACATGACCAAGATGAATTTCACCATTAGAGTAGGGAAGTGCACTTGTGATTATTGCTTTTTTATTCATTTGTGATGAATTGGATTTTTTTAACTATTAAGGTATGGTTTTTAAAGAGATTGGGAATTTTGTGAAATGTGAGTAAAGTCAAGAATCCAAAATTAGCAAAGCAAGGAAAGATCTCATATGAATGGGCTCGTACACATATGCAAATTTTAGACAATACATTAACTAGATTAAAAAAATCAAAGCCCCTTAAGGGAGTCACAATAGCATTTTGTCTTCACATTACAAAGGAGACATCAGTTTTAGTAATGGGTGCAAAGGAATTAGGTGCAAATGTCGCAGTGTGCGGGGGAAATCCATTAACAACACAAGATCATATTGCAGCATTTCTTGCTACACAAGGAATTCACATTTACGCATGGAATGATCAGACAACAAAAGAATATGACTGGTGTATCGACCAAGTACTAAAACACAAACCAAGTTTAATTTGTGATGATGGAGCAGACATGAATGTCAAAGTTCATTTTGACAAGAGATTCAATTCACTAAAGGTTTTAGGTTCTACAGAAGAGACTACCGCAGGAGTTACAAGAGTTAGAGCAATGGAGAAACAGAATAAACTGAGATATCCTGTAATCATTGTTAACGATGCAGATACAAAACATATGTTTGATAATAGATATGGAACAGGACAAAGTACAATTGACGGCTATCTTAGAGCAATGGGTCTTTTGTTTACATCAAAGAAGATTGTAGTTGTAGGATATGGATGGGTAGGCAGAGGAGTTGCAGAAAGATCTAGAGGTATGGGAGGAAAAGTTATAGTTACAGAAGTTGATCCTGTAAAAGCACTTGAAGCACATATGGATGGATATGATGTAATGCCAATGTCACAAGCAGCAAAAATTGGACAGATTTTCATTACAGCAACAGGAATGACTAGCGTTATTAGAAAAGAACATCTACTTGCAATGAAAGACGGTGCAGTGGTTGGAAATGTAGGACATTTCGATGTAGAGATTGATACAAAATTCCTATTAGAAAAATCAAAATCAGTTAAAGAAGTAAGACCATCTCTAGATGAATGTATTTTAAGAAATGGAAAAAAGATTTACCTAATTGGTAAAGGTAGATTAGCAAATCTAGTAGCCGCGGAAGGTCATCCTCCAGAAGTCATGGCACAATCATTTTCAAACCAAATTTTATCATTATTGTATATTTTGAAAAATCATAAGAAAATGGGTAAAAAAACCATGGTGGTACCAAAAGAGATTGACCGACAAATTGCAGTAGATGCACTAAAAGCTATGAATGTAAAAATTGATAGTTGGACAAAAGAACAAAAGAAATACGCAGAAAGTTGGTAACAAAATAACTAAATAAAGAACATTATTTCAAAATTATCAGATGGCATGGACTAAAGTTGCGGATAAGGGAGAAATTCAAACTGGAAAGAGTAAAGAGTTTGAATTAGATGGGAAAAAAATTGCCATTTTTAATCAAGATGGATATCACGCATTGGATGGAATATGTCAACATCAAGATGGCTCAATAGCTCCTGAAGGAAAGATTGAAGGCGACATAGTAGAATGTCCACTACATTTTTGGCACTACAACATCAAAACAGGAGAATTAACCGACTATCTAAAAGGTGTCAAACTCAAAAAATACGAAGTAGATGTAAGAGATGACGGCATATACGTCGATGCATAGTCTGATAGACTTTTTATGAGATTATTTCAAGAGGAATCTGTGAATCAAGATATTCTACAAAAAATAAAAAATCAGGATTACAATTCAATATCAATTAGGATTCAAAATGGTCTGAAGCAAAAAATTGAAGAAAATAATGCAAAAGGCGTAATCCTTGGTTTAAGCGGCGGCATTGATTCTGCGGTTATTGCGTATCTATGCAATAATGCAATAAAAGACAAAACACTGGCAATTATAATGCCAGATTCAAAAGTGTCACCAGAATCAGAAACTAGTGATGCAATTAAGATTGTAGACAAATTAGGTTTAGATTACAAATTACTAGATATCAATTCAATTCATAAAGAATTCAACATGGTTTTAGAACCAGAAGACAGAGCGTTAGGTAATCTGAGAGCAAGAATTAGAATGAATATATTGTATTATTATGCAAATTTAAAAAATTTGATGGTATTGGGCTCGAGTGACAAAAGTGAATTCAACATAGGATATTTTACAAAATTCGGAGATGGGGCAGCAGATTTACTGCCAATTGTCTCACTATACAAAACACAAGTAAGAGAAATTGCAAAGTATCTAGAGATTGATGAAGAAATTATTTCAAAGAAAAGTAGTCCGCATTTGTGGCCAAATCATGAAGCAGAACATGAGATTGGCGTAGAGTATGGAGAGATTGACGTAATACTATATTGTATTTTAGAGTTGAAATTGCCTATTGAGGAGGTAATCAAAGTATCAGAGATTAGTGAAGAAAAAGTGCAGAAAATCTACCAACTGTACAAAAAAAGCAGACACAAACGAATAACAGCTGAGATACTTTAGAAAGACAGATGAGTCAAATTAGAATTCTCGATACACTAACAAATACAAAGAAAGAATTAGAATTCTCAGAAAAAGTAAGGATTTATCTCTGTGGAGTAACAGTTTACGACCAATCCCATATAGGACATGCAAGAACCATCATAGTTTTTGATACGCTTAGAAGATTTCTTGAAGCAAATAACATAACAGTAGAATTTATTCAAAATTTTACAGATGTCGATGATAAGATTATCAATAGAGCAAAGGAGCAAGGTGAATCTGCAAAAGGCGTTTCAACCAAGTACATTCAGATGTATTTTGAGGATTCAGATAGATTAAACATCAAAAGAGCGACGAATTATCCTCAAGCTACAGAACATATTGGAGATATGATAGATTTAATCCAAAAATTAGTAGAAGAAGAATCTGCATATATATCAAAAAATGGGGTGTATTTTCGTGTATCAAAATTTTCAGACTATGGCAAACTATCAAAAAAGAAAACAGAAGATCTAGAAAGTGGCGCAAGAATTCAAGTTGATGAATCAAAAGAGAGTCCACTCGACTTTGCATTATGGAAGTTTTCTGATGACCAACCATGTTGGGAAAGCCCATGGGGGAAAGGAAGACCGGGATGGCACATAGAATGTTCAGCAATGAGTATCAAATATCTGGGCAAAAATTTTGAGATACATGGAGGAGGGCGTGATTTAATTTTCCCACATCACGAAAATGAGATTGCACAATCAGAATCATTTACCAATGAACAATTTGCAAAAATCTGGATGCATGCAGGGATGATTACCATTAATGGAGAGAAAATGTCAAAATCAGTGGGCAATGTAAAAACAATTAGTCATGTACTTGATTCATGGGGCGCGAATGTAGCAAGATTGTTCTGCTTATCAGGACATTATTCAAAACCAATTGATTATACTGAAGAACTATTAAAAGAGAATTTAATCAGATTACGACAAATTGAAACATGTTATTATGAATTGAGGTTAGCAGAAGAGGTAGAAAATTCAGAAGATGTTTCATCACTACTAAATGAATCGAGAGAAAAATTTGATGATGCATTAAATGATGATTTTAATACGTCATTAGGATTGTCTGTATTTTTTAATATGATAAAAATACTCAACAGTTTAGCGGCAGAAGAAAAAATTACTAGAGATATATCGGAACAAGCACTCCCAGTTTTAGAGTACATGCTTAATGTGTTGGGATTAAAAGTTCAAACAGTTTCAGATGATGAAATAAAATCTGTATTTGATATGATCAACAAGAGAGAAAGTCTTAGAGAAGAGAAACAATTTGATGATGCAGACAAAATTCGAGACCAGATTGCAAATATGGGGATATCACTCATTGATCATAAGAATAAAACTCTGTGGATGAAGAAAGAAGCAATCAAAGCAGAAAAATAATACTAGAACAATTCCTCGATCATATTTATTAATGATTTTCACGTAGTAGATTTCCATTAGTGAGAAATGCCGTTTTTTGGCAAAAATTGAGATGGGCCTTTTTTGTCCTCTCTTCTTTACTAGTGGGTTATTTAATCACCAATACAGGAGGTTTTGATTTGTGTAAGACAAATTGTGAAGTACTTCCAAAGAAAATTTCTTTTGCAGAACTTCGTCCTCTTGAGCCAATGACAACTAAATCTATCTTATTTCTGGAGGAGTTTGAGAATTTTGCAATTTCATAACCAGGATTTCCATATAGAATTTTTTCATCAAATTCAACCCCAGCCTTTTCACATTGTTTCTGTACAATTCCCATCATGGTTTTTACTTGTTTGTGGTAATCTTTGTTAAAACGACCAGAAGTGTCAAAATCACCTTTTGGAGGAGCATAAACAGAATGCAATCCAATGATTTTGGCATTACACATTTTTGCAAAATAGATTGCAGTAGACAGCCCTCTAAAGGAGTTTTTAGAATTATCTAAAGGAACTAGAATTTTTTTTACAGAAACAGGAGTCATATATTGAATAAGTTCATTGTTATTTAAAAAAGAGACGCCGGGAGAGGGATTTGAACCCCCGCGTGCGATGCACAGACGCTATCCTGTTTTGAGATTTCGAGGCGTCCGCCTTGGACCAGGCTTGGCTATCCCGACATGCAAAGTAAGAATTTCTACTATAATAATCGAATCAGTAAACAAAAAAACTAGCAATTATTCAATAATGGTATGGGATTAGATCTAAAACCACTTCTTGTTAGAGAAAAAACACAGCTTGAATCATTTACTAACAAAGTTGTAGCAATTGATGCGTATAATGCAATTTATCAATTTTTAGCAATAATAAGAGGTCCAGAGGGACTTCATCTGACAGACTCTCAAGGAAGAGTTACAAGTCATATCACAGGTCTCTTGTTTAGAAACATAAACTTTCTTTCAATGGGAATTAAACCTGTTTATGTATTTGATGGAAAGCCACCTTCTCTAAAATCAGCAGAGATTGAAAAAAGAAAACAGATCAAAAAAGAAGCTACTGTAAAATACGAAAAGGCAATTTCTTCAGGAAATATGGAAGACGCAAGAAAATATGCACAGCAAACTACATCGATGAGAGATGGAATGGTAGAAGATTCAAAGAAATTACTAGATTTATTTGGCATACCACACATACAAGCACCATCTGAAGGAGAAGCAACAGCTGCAAGTCTAACAATGACAGGACATGCATATGCATCTGCAAGTCAAGACTTTGATTCCATTTTATTTGGCGCTAAGAGATTAGTTAGAAATTTTACAAACAGTGGCAGAAGGAAACTTCCAAATAGAAATTCATACATCGAGGTGTTGCCCGAGATAATTGAATACCAAAAGAACTTGGATAGTATGGGATTAAACAGAGAAGAGCTTGTTGATGTCGGAATTTTGATTGGTACAGACTTTAATCCAGATGGATTTGAGCGAGTTGGACCAAAGACAGCAATTAAGATGATTAAAGAGCATAAAAGACTAGAAGATATCCCTCAGATTCAAGAACAATTACAAATGATTCCATTTGATCAGATAAGAAAAATTTTCTTAGAGCCAAATGTTGCCAAGATTGATAAAATCGAATTTGGAGAGGTAAACTATGATGGGATTTTAGATTACTTGTCAGATGAAAGAGATTTTTCAAGAGACAGAGTAGAAACATCGCTAAATCGATTAAAAAAGAGTCTTGAGAAGAAAAGCCAGACACTAGAACAGTGGTTTACATAAAGTTTAGATATAAAATTGAGAAGGATAATCGAAGCCGGTCCAAACACTGGTGTGTTCGTCAAACACTGGGATTCTAAAGTTATTATCCCCCTCAATTAAACTGAATAATACAAAAATAAAAACTAAACTAAAAACTACACACACAAGAAAATCAGAAATAGATCAGTTCTTTTAATTAACAGAATATACCGCACTGAGCAGTTGGTCAGTTTGGGAATATATTGAATACCAAACAATTCCATCTCGTGTTGATGGACTTGCTGAACGGCCAATATCTAACTATAAATCAAATAAGATTTAGTGTGAAATATGACAGATAACGAACAAGTAAAACATAATTTGCTTCTAAACATCAAGCGTCTAGAAGGAATGCTAGAGAGAATTGATAATTTCTGTCACAATTACGATCAGGAAAAAATGGATGCATCGGTCGCAGTTCTAAAGATCAAAAGCGTAATAGAGAATCTTCGAGAAGTGATTCCAGAAATGAGTAAAGAAGCAGAATTAATAGATCAGGAAAAAGATTAACTATCCAGTTTATTTTGAAAATTCATGAGTTCTGAAGAAGACGTTGATGTCTATGGGGAATGTAGGAATTTTATCAAGTTCTGTAAGGAACAAGAGATTCAAGTTACATCTGAGGCAGTAGCAACAGTATGGGCAGCATTTCAAACTAATGTTGCTTTAGATGAAGACGAAGATGGAGAAACTACCCTGGATGATTACTAGAAATTATTTTTGATTTTGAATATTTTTTTGTAGTTCATTAAATGCGGATTGAATCTCACTTACTGCAGCACCATCTTCAAGTGTACTAACATCACCAATGGTTTCATTATTTGCGATTGACTTGAGTAATCGTCTCATGATTTTACCACTTCGCGTTTTTGGTAGCTTATTTACAATGTAAAATTGACTGGGAGTTGCTATTGGACCGATTTGAGTTCTAATAGTGTCACGTAACTCAGAACGAAGCTGTTCTTCAGATGATTTTATACTTTCTTTTAATACAACAAACGCAATAATTGATTCACCTTTAACATCATCGGGAATTCCACATACTGCAGATTCTGCAACATCATTATGAGAAACAATACTACTCTCTAATTCTGCAGTTCCAATTCTATGACCCGCAACTTTTAAGACATCATCAGAACGACCTAAAAGCCACAAATATCCATCAGAGTCCTTGATTGCATAATCTCCAGGATAGTATAGAGATTCAAATTTTGACCAATAGACATCTTTGTATTTTTCTGCATCTTTCCATAATCCAAGAAGCATTCCAGGCCAAGGAGTTTTAATTATTAGCGAGCCCTTTGTTTCTGCTTCTACTTCATTTCCAGATTCATCAACAACAGAAATATCTAAACCGGGAACAGGTAATGTTGCAGAACCGGGTTTTAATGGAATGGTTTCAATGCCAGGAAGAGGACTGATTAACATGCCACCTGTTTCGGTTTGCCACCACGTATCAATGATTGGACATTTCTTTTTTCCAATTACATCAAAATACCATTTCCAAACTTGTGGGTTTATTGGTTCACCAACAGTTCCAAGCAAACGTAAAGTTGAAAGATCAAATGAGTTTGGAATGTCATCACCAAATTTCATTAACATGCGAAGTGCAGTGGGAGTCGTATAGAAAATTGTGACGCCGTATTTTTGAATTATGTCCCACATTCTAGAAGAGTTTGGATAATCAGGTGCGCCTTCATACATTACTTGTGTTGCGCCATGTAACAATGGACCATAAACGACATAACTATGACCAGTAACCCATCCAATGTCTGCAGTACAAAAATAAACATCGTTGTCTTTTATGTCAAATGCCCACTTGAATGTTGAATAAACATGAGTGAGATAACCACCAATTCCATGTAACACGCCTTTTGGTTTTCCAGTAGTTCCAGAAGTGTACAAGATATACAGCGAATCATTACTGTCAAGTTCTTCTGCATCACATACATCTGAAGAAGTATTCATTACATCAGACCACATCAAATCTTTTTCGTTAATCTGAATCTCCTGACCAGTTCTTTGGTAGACTATTACATTTTTTACAAATTGAATGTCAGATGCAGATTCATCAACAATTTCTTTTAGATTGATGATTTTCCCTTTCCGGTATCCACCATCAGCAGTGATTATAATTTTCGATTGTGAATCTTCTACTCGATCTGAGAGAGATTTTGCACTGAATCCAGAAAACACAACCGTATGAACTGCTCCAATTCGTGCACAGGCAAGCATGGAAATTGGCAGTTCAGGAATCATAGGCAGATAGATTGTCACACGATCTCCCTTTTTGACGCCTAACGATTTCAAAACATTAGCAAGTTTTTGGACTTGTTCAAACATTTCTCCATACGTGATTTTTCTATCGGATCCATCTTCACCTTCCCATAAAATGGCAGTTTTATCAAATTTTGATTTTTGGTGTACATCTAGAGCATTATATGATGCATTGAGTTTTCCACCAACAAACCATCTTGCGAAAGGAGGAGTCCATTGTAGAGTTTCACTCCAGGGTTGAAACCAAGATAATGATTTTGCACATTCATCCCAAAATAACAGATAGTTTTTCTTCGCAGATTCCCTTACTGAAGAATCATTATTGCCTAACCCAATCTCAAATTTCTCTGTGTGCAATGATACTTGTTATATTATGATTTTAAAAAGTTAAACGAATTATTGTGAATTCATTCTTTTAATCCAGTCAGATTCAGGTGCTGTTGGAGCATTATCTTGTGGAGGAATTGTCATCACCTGAGTTTCAGATGACTCTTCTGGGGAAGGCTCACAACAAGGTGGCTCCGGTAAGCGAGTTTCAGTTGGCTCACATTCAGAAGGTTCTTTTAGATAGGTTCCTGGCATCACCGAAGATTGTGACACCTTTGGAATCATATCTTCGAGTGAGAGATTTGCGAGTCTGGATTTAACTTTAGCAATCTCATCTTTCTCATGTTTCATGTGCTGAAGCATTTCGTCTGTTTCTTTTTGTACAAGATCGAAGGTCTCCTGAGAAATTTCGTTGCTTTTGAATTGAACTTTTGCATCAAACAAAAGAACTTTGACAGATTTTTCCTGTTCTTCAATTTCGACGACTCTATTATCTAACTCAGAATTAATTTCATATTCAGTACGTTGGAGTGTCATTAATTTAGTGTTGTACTTTTCATGAATTATTTCTGCATCAGACTTCATGCTGTCGTTGTCAGAGACAATTTCCATCAATGCGTTAAGACGTCGGATTACAAGTTCTTTTTGTTTTAGTAGACGTTGTGAATCCAATCTCCACTTAGGGATGAAAATTACTACTTCAGATTGAACTACGAGTTGATCAAAAGCAATCTGTTTTAGTCCTTCAGAACCACAATTAATGCCGACTGTCTGTATAGAACCATCAACATCTGTGGAGGTACCTAAAATTTTGCCCATTGGTGCACCGTACATGTCTTTTACGGGCTTACCAATAATCTCAACTTCACAGTTGTTCATGACTGAGATTGACAGATCGATATAACCAACCAAGTGTTAACAAGGTTGACAATTTTAGTACAAAGAAATTAACTAAATTACAAACTCACGACTAAGAGTAATTTTATTATTAGAATTTAATGACAAATCAATATGATTGACAAAGACGAATTAGGTCAAATTCTAAAATTTGTGTCCGAATATTGGGAAAAATTAAAGGAGGAACCTGATAATGATTCATTGAAAGTCCTTCCGTCTAAATTTTGGATGAAGTCACTTGGCGGACCAGTTGGAAATGAGAAAAGCGTCAAAGGAAGATGGGTTACAACTTTGATGTATATTGAAGATGAAAACATGGAAAAAGCATTCCGTGAAGTTTTAGCAAGATGGCAAGCAAAGGGCCAACAGAATGGAACTGATCTTCCAACAAAGTCACCCGATCTAATTCAGATTGGTAGAAGATAAAGATAAAACCAATTACAAAAAATAATATTATTGCCAGAATTTTCTACCAACGAAAAAAGAATTTTAGAGAAACATTTTTCAAATTCAGATAAAAATGTCTTTGCAGTAATTACACCGAGACAGGTTGATCGTGGTGCACTGATGTCACGATATAGTAGAACAGACAAAAGTATGAGGAAGATTTTCTTAGATGAATTTCTAAAAAATAAAAACCGAGGGGAAGAATTTTACGACAGAGTTTTGTTAGAGTACGGTGATGATTCAGTTGCAGAGTTGGGCATTGCACAGATTGCAGTGGAAGGACTTTCAAATATCGCAGTTAAAAAGATCGAAGATAGAAGAATTGGATTTTCATATTTAGAAAAATCATCAAGGTATGTATCATGGGATAAAAAAATTAAAGGAAAATACAAATTTCTCTATGAACCAACAATAATGAAATCAAGGTATGCTGATGAATATATTGATGCATGTAATTTAGATTTTGAAGTATATTCAAACAACATAGCACCTATGTTAAAACTGATTAGAGAAAGAGATTCAATTAACAATTACAAATTTAGAGATAGAGATGGAAAAGAAAAGAAATTTAATGCCATTAATGATGATGCGATTGTTAAATCTTCAATTAGGATATACAATGCCGCAACAAAAGCAAAAGCACTTGATGCATTAAGGAGTTTACTTCCTGCATCAACACTAACAAATGTTGGAATTACTGGAAATGGTAGGGCATTCGAATACTTGTTATCAATATTATTTGCATCCAAATTAAAAGAAGAAAATAAGTTAGCATCTCAAATAAAAAATGAACTTGACACTACTATCAAATCGTTTGTAAGAAGATCAGATGACAAATACGGTAGAATCTTACAGAATTATCTAAATCAGATAAAAAAATCTGCACAGAATGTAGTAAAATCTTCTATTTCAGGCACACCAAATAGAGGAAAAGTAGTGAAATTAGTAGAAATTGAAAATGAAGAAAGAGCAATCAACAGCGTAATATCTGCAATAATTTATGAACAATCACCTGGCATTTCATTTGAGAAAATTTTACAACAAGTAAAAAAGATAAATGCAAACAAGAAAAAGAAAATTATTTCTGAAATGTCAAGCATTAGGAAAAATAGAAGACATAGACCATCGAGGGCGTTTGAAATGACAGAATATACGTTTGATTTAGTCACAAATTTTGGAATGTTTAGAGACTTTCATAGACATAGGGCATTAACATTAGAAAGACAATTGCTTACAACATTTCACGGGTTTGATATTCCTCAAGAAATAAAGGATCTTGGAATTCAAAAAGAATTCAAAGAATGTATGAACAGAACAGATTTTGTATTCAACAAGATTAGAAAAAAATTTCCCGAGGAAGCACAATATGTTGTTAATTTTGCATACAACTATCCGTATATGATGAAGATGAACTTGAGAGAAGCAGTGCATATGATTGAATTACGTACTGTACCACAAGGACATCAGGATTACAGGATTGTGGCACAGAAAATGTATCAAGCAATTAATAAAAAACATCCAGTGTTAAGCAAGATAATGAAATTTGTTGACATGAATAAATACGAGTTAGAAAGATTTGAGTCAGAAAAAAGAACAGAAGCCAAGAGGAATAAATAATGACTGAAAAAGTTATCAAGACAGACGAAGAATGGAAAAATGAACTTAGTTCGGATGAATACGAAATTTGTAGAATGAAAGGAACAGAACGTGCGTTTACAGGGACGTATTGGGATTGTAAAGAAGAAGGAGTTTACAAATGCAGAGGATGTGGCATCGAATTATTCTCATCAAATACAAAATTTGATTCAGGTACAGGTTGGCCTAGTTTTTTTAAACCTGAAAACGACGATAACATAGAATACATAGAAGACAGAAGTTTTGGAATGGTTAGAGTTGAGGTTAACTGTAAGAACTGTGGAACACATTTGGGACATGTTTTTGATGATGGGCCAGATCCAACTAAACTCAGATATTGTATAAACTCATTATCTCTCAAATTAGACACAGATTAAATAATCCATCTGATTTTACGATACTATGAGAATAATACTATGTGGATTTGGAGTTGTAGCACAAAGCTTTTCACAACTTTTAGAATCACGCACACATGATCTTTATTCAAAATTTGGACTGAAGCCAAGAATTGTCGGGGTTTTTGATAGCAAAGGATGTGCATATAATGAAGCAGGGTTAGATTTGAAAAAACTAAACAAAATAAAAAAACAGTCAGGAACGGTTAGAGGATATGACAAGTCAATTAAACAAATTTCAGGTAAAGAAGTTATTGAGAATGTTGATGCTGATGTTTTAATTGAGACTACTGCAAGTAATTACAAGGACGCAGAACCCGGAATGAGTCATATCATTTCTGCAATGAAAAGAAAAATGCATGTCATATCAGTAAACAAAGGACCATTAGCACTTGCATTTCCTTCATTAATGGAATTAGCAACATATAATCAAGTAATGCTCAGATTTAGTGGAACAGTTGGAGGAGGCACCCCAATCTTAGATTATGCAAAAAATAGTTTGAGTGGTGAAAGAATATTATCATTTCAAGGAATTCTTAATGGTACAACTAATTACATACTTACAAACATGGCAGACGGAATGTCGTTCGATGATGCATTAAAAGATGCGAAAACTAAAGGATATGTCGAAGCTGATGAATCCCTTGATCTGGATGGATTAGATGCAGCTGCTAAACTTGTCATCCTAGCAAACTGGATAATGGGTATGAAAGTTACAATGCCAGACATAATTAAAAAAGGAATTCGTAAAGTTAACACAAATGACATCAAAAATGCACAAAAAAGAGAGTGTGCAGTGAAATTAATTGCCTCATGTGACAAAGAATTGACGGTATCACCTGTAGAGATAAAAGTTGACGACCCATTATGTGTAAATGGAACATTAAATGCCATTTCATTCACATCCGAACATTCAGGCACTCAGACAATTATTGGCAGAGGAGCAGGAGGAATTGAAACTGCTAGTGCAATATTAAGAGACTTGATAGACATTAGAAAAGAGATCACAAAGGCTTGAAGACAAATTTAATTTCAAAAAGTGAAACAGCACAGCTACTGAAAATTGTGTCAGAAAAATGGAAAATGGACATACCCAAAGTGAAGAATCTCAAGGTCTATGAGATTGATGATGGGATACAATTGATCACAGGTAATGAGATTAAAATTTTAAAAATTAAAGATGAACATCTTCCGTTTCTCAGTGAAATTTCAACATTAGAAAAATTTCCGTATGTTCAAGTGGATATGGGAGCTGTAAAATTCATGTGCAAAGGTGCAAATCTCATGAGGCCTGGAATCAAAAAATTTTCAGAATTTGCAAAAAATGACATTGTATGTATTGTCGAGGAATCACAGAATAAATTCCTCGCAGTGGGAAAATCAGAGGTAGATAGTGATGAATTAGATAATATGGAGAAAGGAGAAGTGTTGAAAAATTTACATTATATTTCTGACAAAGCGTGGGAAATTTCTAAAACTCTATAGATTACTTTACGTCTTCAGTAAATTCAGTAATTCCATCTTTGTTAACAACTAAAACATCAATTCCATCACCACTGAAAGAATCTCTCATTGTTGCTGAACGGACTGCTTTGACGGCCAAGTCTACGGCATCTTTTTCATTCATATTTTCTTTGAATTGAGGATCTAATACTCCCAATGCCATTTCAGCACCAGTGCCAACAGCAGCATAGTCATCAGGTAAGACAGAACCTAAAGGATCAAGTGTATAGATTACAGGTTTGTCAGTCATTCCACCAACAATTACTTGAGTTAACAAAGGAAAGTAACGTCGCTCATACATCATGTTTGACATCATTTTTGCAATTGTGTTTGGTGGAACATCACGTTTCAAATCCATCTTTCTAATTTTTGCTAACGCCGAGATTTGTAAAGATAATAATTGCATGTCAGCAACTAGACCTGCACATGTTGCTCCAACTTTAGGAGTTATTGGAAAAGTTTTCTTTGTGGATTTACTAACAAGGAAATTTCCGTATGCAATTCTTTTTTCACTTGCAAATACTACACCTTGATCAAATGTAATACCTACAGCAGTTGCACCTGGCATGTACATACTCATATGATAACTCAAAAAACAGACAATAAAAGTCATTACTAAAAATTTGTGAATACTTTCAGTTAGTAGATATCTAAAAAAACGTAGATCGTCAATTGCCGAGAACGCATCAGCGTGTTACACGCGGTCAACGTTACTGACAGATTACGATCAGTTTAACGACGACGTCGTTTTGGAGCTGCTTTTCGCTTTGCTGCTTTACGTTTTGGAGCTGCCTTACGTTTTGCGCCGCCTTTTTTCTTTGGGGCTGCCTTACGTTTTGCGCCGCCTTTTTTCTTTCCGGCTGCTTTACGTTTTGGGGCTGCCTTACGTTTTGCGCCGCCTTT
>CAZEES010000012.1:26439-33098 GCA_964511265.1 uncultured Candidatus Nitrosopelagicus sp.
TTACGTTTTGGGGCTGCCTTACGTTTTGCGCCGCCTTTCTTTGCGGCTGCTCTCTTACGTTTGCGTGCTGCTGAAGCTTTCTTAGCAGCTGCAGACTTTGCTGCGGCTGCTGCTCTTCTTTTGCGAGTGCGTGCTGCTTTTTTAGCTGCTGCGCTTCTCTTAGCTTTAGACATAGCCATAACCTTCTGCCAGATCTTTTCCGTGTTATATTGTACAAGTTACTTGTTTTTACATACGTTGTGTAATTAATTCAAGTAGATTTTACAAATTATGATCGTGAAAAGTTTTCTAATAGCAAACAAATGTTCTTAGTAGTTTTTTTTAGTAGATCGATTTTTGCAAATTCATTTGGAGAATGCATTCTACAAAAAATGTATGAAGCCCCTACAGAAATACAAGGAACTGACAAAATGTTTGTAAATGCATGCATTGGTCCAGTTCCTGCATTAGAAATGTTCAAAACATAGTCGCCAAAGATTTTTTTTGTACTTTGACAAACAGTAGTAACAATTTTTTCATTTGGATTTGTTCTTGCAGCTGCTTCTGCGTTTAAAACATTGATCGATATATCGTCAAAACCATTTACACGTAGATGTTTTGTTAGTAATTTTATCATTTTTTTTGGATCCATGTTTGGAACCAATCTAAAGTCAATTTTGACTTTTGCACTACCTGGGAGAACAGTCTTTGCACCGTCGCCAGTGTAACCAGATTCTATCCCTGCAATGTTACATGTCACACCTGACACTAATGCTTTCTTTGCATCTAGAGCGTTTTTGTTTCCAACAAAACTTTTGACACCATATTCTTTTTTGAATCCTTTAGCGTCAAATGGTTCTTTTTGGATTAGTTTTATGTCATTTTTTGATAAAGGCGTGATGTCATCATACCAACCTTTGATCAGTATTTTTCCATTACTATCACGCATTGTATTTAATGCCTGCACTAACCTCCACGCAGGATTTTTAATTATTACTGCAAAACTGGAATGGACATCACGTATGGATTCTTTTGCAACAAGTTCTACGTATAGCAAGCCTTTCATTCCTAACCCAATGATTGGTCTATTTTTTTGATCAACGTAACCAAACTCCCATACAACACCATCACATGAAAATTTCTTTTTGTATTTTTTTAAGTAGCGTGCAATGTTTTCACTTCCATTTTCTTCTTCTCCCTCAATTACAAATTTTATGTTACATGGCACATCACCATACATTTTCAAATAAGATTCCACAGCCTTGATTCTGGTGATAAGTTCACCTTTGTCATCGGATGCACCACGTCCAAAAATCCTATTTCCAATTATTCTGCCGCTGAAGGGTGGATCATTCCATAATTCTAATGGCTCAACTGGCTGAACATCATAATGATTGTAAAACAACAAAGTTGTATTTGGATTATTTTTTGATTTCACTTCACCATATACAAGAGGAGCTGCGCCATTCCCTAATTGTAAAATTTCAGATTTTATACCAGATTTTTTTAATATTTTTGATACAAGTTTACTACATTCCTCAATTCCTTCATTTTTTGCAGAGACACTTGGTTGATGGATCAACGTTTGTAGATCCTTGAGAAGAGAATCCATGTTTTTGTCTACAAATTGTAATGTTTTTTTAAATTTCATTTTTTCAATTTATCAAATGGTTTTAGAACTTTTGGTAGAACATCCAAAAGATCACTTGCAAGAATATGATTTCCAATTTCTTTTTGAAGTAATTTTCCTGCCATACCATTAACAAATGTTGCAGCGCTTGCTGACTCCAATGTATTTTTATTTCTAGAAAGGAATCCAGCTGTTAGACCAGACAGTACATCACCTGTTCCACCAACGGTCATACAAGGAGTAGATGTGGAATGTACAAAGGATGTTTTTCCATTTGTAATTATATCATCTTGACCTTTTAACAGAATAGTGATAGAATATTTTTTTGCATATTTTTCACATGATGCTAGTCTCTGTGCTTTTTTATTCCCTGGCGAGTCTCCAAAAATTCTTTTGAACTCACCTTCATGAGGAGTTATCACTACATTTTGTCCTTCAATGATTGGTAAAATTTCTCTAACTAAAGAACTAGCATCTAATGATAATCGTACATCACGGGAAAGTAAAGATTTTACAAATAATTTTAATGCCTCAATATCTTGAATTGCCAAGCCCATTCCAATTGTTGCTGAATTAATATCAACAGGAATTTGTCCTAACAATTTATTGACAGTTCCACGTGTCAATTTAGAATCGGCCATAGGAATAACTATCAAATCAGGAGATAGTGAACGAGTAGCAAATGCATTAATTTTTGGAACACATGTGTATACCAAGTCACTTCCAGAACGTATAGCAGCAAGTGATGAGAGTGCAGGAGCACCATGATACATGTAACTTCCACCAACGACCAGAACTTTTCCATTATCGCCTTTACGAGAGTTTTCTTTACGTTGAGTAATGAATTTTCTTACAAGTTGAGTTGTGAGAGATTTAGCAGTCAATTAATTCACTTTTTCTTTAATCTTTTCTTATTAAAGTAAACTTTTCTTGCCATAGCAAGATATGTTGTATGACCAATTCCTCGGTATGAATGTCTAGTTTTTCCATCTCTTGCTTCAATATGACGAAGTATATGTTCGGTGCATTCAATGTCACTGAATTCATTTTCCACAAAAGCAGTTGACAGTTTTTCAAGTTGATTCATGGTAGGACAAATTGCTATCACACTGCCACTACTTTTTAGCATTTTTCTAACTTGGGGTAACACTTCCCAAGGGTCACCAAGATCAATTACTGCCAAATCAGCTTCATCAATAGGTAGTTTTTTTGATTTTTTTAGATTTAGGTTATGCATTGTCACATATTTTGACATTCCAGCTTTTTTGATATTTTTTTCAGCAATTTCCATAAATTTTGGTTCAACATCAAATGTGTAAACATGACCACGTGGCTTTACAATGCTTGCAAGAAAGGTAGTCAATGAGCCACTTCCAGTTCCAATCTCAACAATTTTTTGACCAGATTGGAGTCCAGTTCTGGCTGCAATGTACCCCAAATCTTTTGGATAAACAATTTGTGTACCATGTTGCATTTTCATCACATGATCATGAATTGTAGGTTTTAACAAATAGACGTATTTGTCCTTGTTTGTTACTAGTCTACTGCCAAATTCTCTTCCAATTGCATCTGCATGTTTAATGACTCCAATATGAGAATGAAATTGTTCTTTTTTTGAGATTTTCAAAAGCCATTTTTTAGAATCGTTATAGAAAAATAATACCAGATCTCCTGTTTTTATTTTTGTCATGTTCAGAATCTTAATTTTTTCGGGTTATAATTATTTTCCACGTTGAGAACCCCACATTGCCACATGTAATCGTGGAGAGAATGCAAAATTGTGTAGTTTTGCCAATTCAGAGATAGATTTTTCCCGTGCGTGTATTTCCTCTTTTGTTGAAGCTTGCGTCATCAATTGCACTCTATTTTCAGGAATCTTATATTTTGTAACAAATTTTTTGATTTCTGGTATATCAGTTTCATTTTCTACAACATATTTAAAAAAACAATTTTCTTGATTTGCAAAAAAGTGATAACATTCATTATTTTCATATAATTCTAACGGATTTCCAGAATTCTCTGTTTTTGGAGAAACATTCCATTGATCAACAAGATCTGCCAATGTTTTATTTGGAATAAGTGTACAATTAGTTTCAATTTCTACATAAAAATCAGGTTTTAGGAAAGTTAACAAATTAGCCAAGTCATCTTGTTGAAGTAATGGCTCACCGCCAGTAATTACTAGATGTTTAATTTTAAGAGCGGTGATTGATTTTTTAATCTCATCAATTGTCATCTCTTTAACTTCTTTTGTAAAATCATAATTTTCCCAATCCCATGTGTATTTTGTATCACACCAAGTACATTTCAGGTTACATTGAGCAGTTCTTAAAAAAATTGCAGGCTTCCCAGAATTTGGCCCTTCACCCTGAATTGATTTGAAAATTTCATTTACTTGCATTATATTCATTATTGCATAGACCTTATATCCTAAACTCTCAACTTAGGCAGTAGTGATAAAAGAGCTAATCATTAGGTTTGATTACCATAGTAACAAAACGGTTAAAAAATTACGTGAATTAGAATTAGAAAAAAATAGCATATCTGATGAACAAAAAATTAGCAAACTCAAAGAAGATATTGAAAAATTACAACAAGATTATGAAGTAAGATTAAAGCCAGTTGTATTAGAAATTGCATTTAATATTAATTCTCAGATGGAAAGAATGTCTCCCGATGAAATTTTTGAGAGGTATGGCATAAGAGATGTAAATTCATCAATCATAGGAGATTGTGTCTATAAAATTTGTCAGAGGCTAGAAAGACCACCTTCACATAAAGTAATTTTAGAAATGATGCCGGAAAGATTTAGATCTGCATAATTTTTTCAATTATACCAACAATTTTTCAGTCCCTTAAGGAAAAAAGGGAAAATCATTTTAAGATCTAGGCACTATAATGTACGATGAAACTTTTTACAAAAACTGAGGAGGGTGCAACAAAATGTAAGAAATGTGGATTGGAGTTGCATGATGCAGAGAGATTAAAAAGACATGAGAAAGTTGCGCATGGAAGAAAGGTTGACGTAAAATGTCGTAATTGTGGGGCAGAGTTTAGAGACCCAGACGACCTGAGAAAGCATAAGAAAAAGTGCAAATAATCACATATGCATATCCAAAGTTTCTTTGATACAATTACCTAATTTTGTACGACGGCGTCGAATTAATACATAATATTGAATAATTTCATGAATTTGTTCTTCAGTAGTATTGTTATGCTCATTGCTTTCAAGTAGAAAATCAAGATAGTCTTTTTCATTTAGTCGAATGGTGATTTTTCTCAAAATTATAGTAAGGTTTTGAAGAATATTACAGATTCATTCTACAATCCATTAAGTAGTAGTCAATTGAAATTACATGTGAAAAAATGAAAAAATGTAGGATTTGTGGATGTAGAGATCATCGGCTAATAGGATGCATACGTCACAAGTCAAAACAATGCAGTTGTTATAAGCAGGAATAATTGTTAGAAAATATGGGATTGTTTGGGAGAAAAGAGGACCCAGAAGACTTGATGTATCAAGCAATGTCATTTTTAGAAAAAAATCAACCAAAGGCTGCAGTTTCATTATTTAAAAAAGTCACAAAGATTGATCCTGAGAATGTTAATGCATGGTATAATCAGGGTTTGGCGTTAAATCAAATGAAAAAGTATGCAGATGCAATAACATGTTTTGATATGATAATACAAAGGAATTCAAATGATGCACCTGCATTGAATAATCGTGCCATTGCAATGGCAGAACTTGGAGATTCAGAAGGGGCAATGGAATATTATGAAAAAGCAATAAAAGCAGACTCTAGCTATGCGCCTGCATATTACAACAAAGGGGTCTTACTGGACAAAAAACTCGAACATGATGAGGCACTGAAAGTATTAGAAGAAGCAATTAAGATAGATCCAAAAAAACCAAATCCAAGATTTTACAAAGGAATTGTATTAGGCAAAACAGGAAAACATGAGCTGGCATTGAATTGTTTTGAAAGTGTTTATAGAGCAAATCCAAGACATCTTGATTCCTTGTTTCATAAAGGAATAGAATTGGCAGAACTTGACAGACATGAAAAAGCAATCGATGTTTTTGACAAGATTCTGGATAAGCATAAAGGAAACATTAACGTAGTTTATGCAAAAGCTAGGAGTAAAGCCGCATTAAATGAGGTCAACGAGGCATTTGATTTGCTAAACGTTGCAATTAAACATTCAAAGACAATCAAGTTATGGGCACGGAAAGAAAAGGTTTTTGAAAAATTCTATGATGATCCAGAATTTCAGAGAATGGTAAAATAGTTACAAGATTTTTTTTCTAATTGCATCAATTCGTAATATTTTGATTCTTTTTTTAGGACCAATTAATCTTGCCTCATAAATTGGAACGTAGATTTCCAAAATATCTCTAAATTCAATATTATCTTCAGATGATTTTACTCCAGCGTCAGCAGGTTTCATGAGTTTTGAGATTAATTTGGAAATTGCAGCATCAAGTGTAATTTCAGGTCGGCGTATAGAATCCCTACTTTCATTTAGTGTTTTTTTGGGATGTTTGTCCAATAGTTTTAGTGTATCATTGTATGAGAGATTCATCTCTTTCCCATGATGATCAAATGATATATCATCTGTATTCTCAAGCATTACCCGTTCCTGCATTTCAATTTTTACTTTATTTTTGAAAGATGGTTCTAATTTACTGAAAACTCCTTTCTTTGTTTTGATAGGAAAAACCTCATCAGATATTATCACCTCTTGAACATCTTTGTCAACAGATAAGGTATGAGTTGCATCACGAATAAAATCAACACTATACTTTCCCGATAAGAGAAGAATTGCTTCAAAGTGTAGGTTAAGTGAATGCATATGTATCTCACTTTTCTTAGGTTTGTGAAGTAATGTTTGGAAAAGCTTTACTTTTCTTGAATCAACCATTTCTTCAGCATCGTCAGAATCAAGATGTGGTTTTAATGAGATTACTTTTGTTTTTGTGTTAATTTTTGTCATGTGAACTACATATGGTACATTCATGTATTTTTAAGTCCTATTAGACTAAGAGACA
>CAZEES010000013.1:0-32100 GCA_964511265.1 uncultured Candidatus Nitrosopelagicus sp.
TACAATTTTTCGTATAGTGTCAGTTAGTGTTGCCATCAGTCATCGTTATTTTCTATGTCTTCAGTTTTTTCTTCAGTCTTTTGGACAGGAAGAATTACTTCACCGCCAGCTTGTTTTACTTTTTCAATTGCAGAAGGTGTAGCCTGTTTTACTTTTATTGTATATGCAGTGTTGGTTTGACCCCCACCGAGTAATTTTTCAATTTTAAGTGCTTGGAGATCTAGAATATTTTTTGAGTTTTCTGATTTTCCTGATTTAGAAAATAAATCATTCAAATCTCTAACATTTATCCAAACTTTTGTGATACTTGGGTGTGGAGAATGAGTCCCCTCATGACCAAAATGATCTTGATCTTCTTTGATCACAGTACTTGCAAGATGTTTCAGATGTCCAGAACGTCCTAGACCACCTTTATGACCAAACGAACGATGCTGTGCAACTTGACCCCAACCCATGTGTCTTCCACCTCTAAGTTTTCTGGTTTTTCTCAATCTTGTTGCCATTTTACATCATCCTTTTTACAATAACTAAGAGTTCTTTGTTATGACCCAAGACACCTTTTTGTCCATAGAGTTTCTTGGTGCTTTTCTTAAATCCGTGTAATGGAGGATTCAATGCAAACCAAGGTTTGAGAGGTTTTAATTTTGATAGTGATGTTTTGCCTTCTGCTAAAGAAGTAGCCAATTCATCAACAGATTGGAATCCTAATGCAGTAATGTCTTCAGGAGTGATTTTCTTATAACCTGATTTTCTTGCTTTTTTATCTAAAAGTTCTTTGGCAGTCTCAATATCTAGTTCTTGCCAAGCGATGTAATGTTGAATTTTTCTTAACATTCCAATTGTGTTGTCCTTTTCAGGAATGATCACAGCACGATGTTTTTTTTCTAATTTTAACAAATTCATAGTTGTTGTAGCCCAATATGGCACATCAGCGGTTCCACTAATTCTTACAACAAGGTATGCTTTTGACATGATAATCATCCCTGACTGAATGTCTGTCTCAGACATTCAAGTAATGCTTTTGATGTTGAATTCATTGTTGCAGTAGAACCATTAGTATGAGTCCATGCGTCTTTTACACCTGCTAATTTTAATAAATTACGGATTTTTCCACCTGCAACAAGTCCTAAGCCTCTAGGTCCAGGTAAAATTTCAATTGTTACACTTCCACCTTTTCCTTTGACAGTAAATGGAACAGAATGTTTTTCATCACATCTACATTCCCAACTTCCACATCCAAGTTTAATTGGACTAACGTTTAGAAATGCAGCATTGTTTGCTTTTTCAATTGCAATTCGCATTTGTTTAGATTTACCGAGACCAATTCCAAGCCATCCATTTTGATTTCCAGCTGCAACTAGAGCTTTGAATCGCGTGGATTGACCATTTGGTGTCATCTTTTGTATTAATCCAACATCAATGACTTCTGTTTTTAAGTCAGGCAATAATTTTTTGATAATTCCTGCTTCTTGAATACGATAACCTTTTTCATAAATTTCTTCCATGGTAGTAATTTCACCGGATGCAACTTTTTTCCCCAAAATTGTTTTTGGTTCCCATACTTCTTCAACGGGTTCACGTCTTGGTCTTCTTGGTCTGTCACCTTGACGACCACCTCTACCTCCAGGTCCGCCAGGTCTACCTCCAGGTCCGCCAGGTCTACCTCCAGGTCCACCTCTAGATTGCAATTGCTGCGGTGTTTTTTTGACAGTTTTTTCAATACTCATTTAGTTTTTACCTCACTATCAATTTTTGATTTAACACTTTCAATATCATTTTTTATTTTAAGATGTTCACCACTAATTCTTTCATCAGCTGGAAATGCTTCTTCGTCAGCTGGTACTTTCACACCTGCATCAATCACACCTTTCAGTGCTGCAGCCATTCTATCAGTATATCTTCTAGTACCACTATACAAGATTGCGTCAGTAACTCCTTTAGAAAGTGCTTTTTTTCCTGCCATGTAACCTGTCAAATATGATGCAGGGATGTTTTTTCGAGAGCCCTTCCATCCATCTTTTAGAAGAAATCTAGAATGAGCAGATGCTAAAACTTTGTCTCCAGCAATCTCAGGTTTTACAATTTGGACTTGAGTGTTTTCATTTGTAACATTAACTGTAATGAAATCGCGCTTTCCCATAAGCATGATTTTTCGTTTTCTATAGTTAGTCTTCTCACTACGAATTCTTTGTAATATCTTTGAATATGCCATCTATAGAGGAAAAACTTGAGATTGGTATTATAAACCTTAGACGCCGAGAAGGTGAACTAACAATGCTTTTTGCACATGCAAGCGATTTTCAGCTTCATCCCAAACAACAGATTGGGGGCCATCTATAACATCAGAAGTGACTTCTTGTTCACGTTTCGCAGGAAGGCAATGCATGAAGATGGCATCTTTTTTGGACTTGATCATTAGAGATTGATTAACTTGGAATTTCGGAAGAAATTTTTTGATGCGATCAGAATTTGTATTATGAATAGAAACAAAAGTATCAGTCATTATAACATCTGCATCTTTAACTGCCAATTCTGGATTGTCTGAGACTTGTAGTATTCCAGCATCTTTACCAATTTTGACAACTTCAAAGTCTGGCTCATATCCATCAGGAACAGCAACTGAAAGTTTTATCTTTAATTTTGCACATCCCAATATTAGAGAATTACAAACATTGTTTCCATCTCCAATCCAAGCAATTTTTATTTTCTTTAGATTTTTTTTATGTTCTTTAATTGTCATCAAGTCTGCAAGAGTTTGACATGGATGAAAAGAATCTGAGAGCCCATTAATTACAGGAATTGAAGCATTTTTTGCAAGGGTTTCTAATGATTTATGATCATAAACACGAGCCATAATGACATTTACGTAACGAGAAAGTGTTTTTGCAGTATCTTCAATAGATTCTCCACGAGATAACTGAAGGTCATTTGCAGATAGTGTAAGTGCATGACCACCTAATTGAAAAATTCCTGTTTCAAAACTTACACGTGTTCGTGTAGAGGGTTTTTCAAAAATCATTGCCAAAGTTTTGTTTTGTAGGAGTGGTTTTTCTTTTCCCTTTTTTTGTTGTTTTTTCAAATCGATTGCTAGATCAATTATATTATTGATTTCCTTAGATTCCAGCTCATCAAGGGTAAGCACGTCAACGTTATGCGGTTTTTTGGTCATAGATTACAGAGTAGAAGATGTTTCTTATAGTTTTGTAAACTATGGTTTTGGTCGTCCATCTTGAATCCATTTTTTAATTTTCATAGCTAATTTTTTTGCTGCATCATCAGTTTCTGGAGGAGGGACGTCATACAAATCAGCATAATCGTTAATGTCATCAGTTTCAATTCCTTCGAAAGGATCATCACCTTCTTCAGGTTCAGGTTCAGGTTGTTCAACAACTGGTTCAGGTTCTGGTTCAGGTTCAGGTTCAGGTTGTTCAACAACTGGTTCAGGTTCTGGTTCAGGTTGTTCAACAACTGGTTCAGGTTCTGGTTGTTTGATTTCAGCTAAGGATGGAACATCAATATCAGAAGATTCAAAAACATTTTCAAGGAAAGTTTTCTTGTTAAATTTTATAATATCATCATATTCTTGACCTACACCAACATAGATTATCGGAGAAGAAGTTACTTTAACAATAGATAATGCAGCTCCGCCTCTAGCATCAGCATCACTTTTTGTTAAAATCGAACAGTCAAATTTTACTTGATTATGAAATTCACGTGCTTGATTTACAGTATCATTTCCTGCTAGTGAATCACCAACAAATATTTTCATATCAGGATTCACAACTTTGGTAATCTTTGCAATTTGTTCCATTAAATTTGAACTAGTTTGCATTCTTCCAGCAGTATCTACCAATACACAATCAACTTTGTGAGATTTAGCATATAGAACAGCATCTTTTGCAACAGCCGCAGGATCTGAACCATAATTCTGTGCAATAATTTTTAGATTAAGTCTATTCGTATGTTCACGAAGTTGTTCAATTGCACCTGCACGATAAGTATCAGCAGCTGCGATAACTAGAGAAAATTTCTCATTTTTTAACATATTTGCAACTTTAGCCAATGAGGTTGTTTTTCCTGTACCATTTATTCCAACAAATACTATGATAAATGGCTCATTAGACGACTTTTTTTCGTTGATCTTAGCTACTAGATCAACATGGCCTGCATTGTCGAAGGTTTCACTAATGAATTCAATTAGACTCTGTTTGACAAAATTTTGAATGTTTTTCTTCTCAACTCTAGAACCAATTATTTTTTCTTTGAGACTTTCTTTAATAGAATCAATTACTTCGGTGGCTACATCAGATTCAAGCAAATTAATTTCCAATTGAAATAAAACATCTTCAATGTCCTTTTCATTAAGATCTTTTTCACTGAATCCAGTAGATGCATTAGAAAATGCTTTTTTTAGATTATCAAACATATTATTGTGGGTTGTTTTGTGGTTGTTGCATAATTTGTTGCATTTGCTGTTTTCCTTGTTCTAGATTTGCTGCAACTTGTTGTCTTTGTGAATTTGTTTCTTGTAATGCAACGTCTAATTCTTTAATTTTTGATTCCAAATAATTGAGTGCAGAATCATGATCTTTTTCAATTGCAACTCCTGCCCCAACATTAACTACAATTTTTTCATTTGGAATATTTTTAGTTTTGATAAAAGTGCCCATTCCAATTGGAACAAGACTTTCAGAATCAGGATTTGCTTTAATTTCTTGAATTGATTTTATTGCAGAATTAGCATCACGGATAATATTGCCTATAGAGTTTTCTTTTTGTGATAATTCAGCAAACATATTTTCAAGCATCTGCATTTGTTGTAACAACTGTTGGGCTTGTGCTTCACTCATGATTTTAGATTAGGTTAACTGTATAAAAATTAGAGTTTTCAGAAATAAAAGAAAAAAGAGAAGAGAATTACTTTGCTTTTGAGAATCGATCGTTTACTTCATCCCAGTTGATGACATTCCACCAAGCTGCTATGTAATCAGGTCTTTTGTTTTGATACTTGAGATAGTATGCGTGTTCCCAAACATCTAATCCTAATAGAGGAACCAAGCCTTCAGTTCGCGGACTAGTTTGGTTTGACATTGCCTTGTATTCGACTTTGCCAGAGTTTGGATTGTATACTAGCCAACCCCATCCGCTTCCTTGAATTGGAGCTGTTTTACTAGAGAATAGTTCTTTAAACTCTGCAAAAGATCCAAAGGAATCATTGATGGCATCAGCAATTGCACCAGTTGGTTCACCACCGCCATTTTGTTTCATACTGTTCCAAAACAGTTTATGGTTGTCATATCCTCCACCATTAAAGTTAATGGCACCCTTAACATCGTCAGGGACTTGATTGATGTTTGACAAGATTTCTTCAATGTCCTTATCTTGTAGTTCAGGACTAAGTTTTTCTAATGCTCCATTCATCGTATCAGTATATTTTTGGTGATGTTTTGTGTGATGAATTTCCATTGTTTGTGCATCAATGTGAGGCTCTAGTGCATCATATGCATAAGGCATCTCAGGAAGTGTATATTTTCCCATAAAGTTTTAGAGCATAGATACAATTTATTGTTTTTCTAAAGGAATTATTACTGATTAGAAAAAATGAGGTATATGATGAATTTTTTATTTTTTTCATTAGCAGTTGTTGCTGTTTTTTCAATTGTAATTACAAATTTTGCTAGTTTAGAGGAAAATTTTGAACTACTATTAGACAATAGTGGGCCCTACATAGGTGCAGAATATCCAAAGCAGTTAGGGTTTACAGGAGATGGAATAAAAATTGGCATCATTGATACGGGTGTTAATCCAGATCATCCAGATTTTTTCAATTCAAATGAGTTGTCTAAGTTTTTGAAAGGTTATGACTTTGTTGAGAATGATTCGATTCCACAAGATACCAATGGACATGGCACTCAAGTTACAGGAATTATTGCAGCAGATGGTCAACTTAGAGGAATAGCACCGGGAGTAGAGATCTTTTCATATAGAGTTTCATCAGATGGTGAATCAGTTCCATCAGATTTGATCATCAAGGCAATAAATCAAGCAGTAGAAGATAGAGTTGACATCATAAACATTAGTCTTGGAGTAAACATGACACATACAAAGATCGATAATGCGGTGAATAATGCAATAAACCATGGAATAGTAGTGGTAGCTGCTGCAGGAAATAGTGGTCCAGATAAAAGTACTATTGGAAGTCCAGCAAAAAATCCAAATGCAATAACAGTGGGAGCCACTTATAATAACCGAGATTCAAGCATGGTCTCAACATTACAAGTTGGAGAAACACAATTTCAAGTATTGCCAATGCTTGGAACAGATATAATTTCAGACCCAATATCTACGGACATAGTATTTGGAAAATACAGCAGAGAGAGTGATTTTGATGGCATAGATGTTAGAGGCAAAATAGTTCTAGCAGAAAGAGGAGGTGAAGCACCAGATGAGATTGTATTTTTTTCAGATAAAGAAATTTTTGCATCAAAGAATGGTGCAAAAGGATTAGTTGTTTATAATAATCAGCCGGGAATATTTTTTGGAGAATTAATTCATGAATATGTGAGTGAGGATTACTATCCTTCCATCCCTACAGTTTCAATGACACAAGAAGAGGGATTGGAATTGAAAAAAATTCTAGAGTCAGAGACATCAGCTACACTTAACGTGTTTAATCATCCAGATTTTATTGCAACATTTAGCTCTAGAGGACCATCTTCGCCGTTCTATCAAAAACCAGATTTGGTTGCACCTGGAGTTTTTGTAAATACAACTTCGTTGAAAAATTTCTATAATATTACAAGTGGTACAAGTTATGCTGCACCACATGTTTCAGGTGCAATAGCACTATTATTAGAAAAGAATCCAGATCTTACCCCTCATGAAATTAAGTCAATTTTAGTTACAACGTCGGATGTAATCACAGATCAGTACAAAAAAGAATTTGAGTTTGACGCAGGTGGAGCAGGTAGAATTGATTTGAAAAAAGCATTTGATTCAGAATTAATTCTTGATCCACCGCAATTGATATTCAATCTATCAGGGCAGGAAATTACAGAAAAACAGGTAATTAAGATGAATGCGTTTGTCGAGCCAGTCGATATTCAGAAAGTTGAGTTTTCAGGTGTAGAAAATGTTGAGTTTGATTATGAGATAGTGGATTCCTCATTGTATATCACTTCAAGATTAATTGAAAATGAATCAGGTATTTTTGAGAGTAGAGCGTTCATTACTCATAATGACATAACATATCAGATTCCAATAATCGTTAGAGTTACAGAAGCTACAATTGTTATTTTAGAGAAAGAAAATGAATTATCTTTTCAAGTGAAACGTCCTATAGATTGGGAATATGCAAAGATTACAGTTACAAATAGTGAAACATTCGAAGAACAGACTCTTTCTATAACTCCAACTAAATTTGAAAGTTTGAAATTGTACGAGGCTGGTCGATATTGGATTGAGGCCAATATCAAAAATAATGGAGAGACATTTGATGTGTATGACGTTTATGAGATTGAGACAGATGCTAAAGAACAAAAACCAATAGTATCCACTACAGAACTACCAGAACGTGCATTAGTAATCTTAGTAATAATTTTCAGCATAGTAATTGGCGTAGGATTAAAGTTTAGAAGAAGAAATTACTGAATTTGAGGACCGGCATTTCTTATTTCAGGTGAAACATCTTTGAATTTTGTAAAGTTTTCACTAAACATTTGTGCCAGTTTCTTAGCAGACAAGTCATAGGAATCCTTGTCAATCCATGTGTTTTTTGGATCTAAGACATCAGAAGGTACATCTGGGCATTCGGTAGGAACATCCAAGTTGAAGGTTTCATCATGACGGAATTTTATCAAGTCAAATTTTCCAGTTAACGCAGCAGTTACCATTGCACGACTATACTTTATGCTAATTCTTTTTCCAACACCGTATGGACCACCAGACCAGCCAGTGTTGATTAGATAAACAACAGTATTGTGTTCAAAGATTTTTTCTCCTAACATTTTTGCATATACAGATGCAGGGCGAGGCATGAATGGAGAACCAAAACATGCAGAGAATGTTGCCTTTGGTTCTTTAATGCCACGTTCTGTTCCAGCTAGTTTACTTGTATAACCAGACATGAAATGGAACATTGCACCTTCTTTTGTTAATTTTGATACGGGAGGTAATACTCCCAATGCATCAGCGGTCAAAAATATTATGACTTTGGGATGACCGCCTACACTTGGAATTACAGCTCCTGGGATGTAATCAAGAGGATATGCTGCGCGAGTGTTTTCAGTTAAACTTCCATCGTCAAAGTCTGGTTTTAGAGTGTCTTTGTTTACTATGACATTTTCAAGTACTGCACCAGATTTTATGGCATTCCAGATTTGTGGTTCGGCATCTTCGTTTAGGTTGATACATTTTGCATAGCAACCACCTTCAAAATTAAAAACTCCATTTTCAGACCAGCCATGTTCATCATCACCAATCAACATGCGTTCAGGATCTGCAGACAAACTTGTTTTTCCAGTACCAGATAAACCAAAGAAGAGTGCAGTGTCTCCATTTTTACCAATGTTTGCTGAGCAGTGCATTGGGAAAACATCTTTTTTTGGCATAAGATAATTCATGACGGCAAACATTGATTTTTTCATCTCACCTGCATAATTGGTTCCACCAATCAACACAATCTTCTTTGAAAGATTAATCAAGATGAATACATTTGTTCTTGTGCCGTCAACTTCAGGAATTGTTTCAAAGTCATTTAGGCATAGAATAGTAAAGTCAGGGTCATGTGAGTCTAATTCTTCATTTGATGGTCTAACAAATAATTGCCTACAAAAAAGATTTTGCCATGCGTGATCATTGATTACACGAATTGCCAACCTGTTTTGAGTGTCAGCCCCTACAAATCCATCATAGATGTAAAGATCTTTTCCTTCTGCATGCTTTTTCATTTTTTCAAATATAGAATTGAATTTTTCGGTCGGGAATTGTCTATTTACGTCACCCCAATCAATTGTTTCATGTGTTTCATCATCATAAATGACGTAACGGTCTTGTGGGGAACGACCTGTGTATTTTCCAGTTTTTACAGATAATGAACCAGTAGAAGTAACTATTCCTTCATTTGTTTGAACTGATTGTTCAACTAGCTTTTCAACAGATAGATTTCTGTGAATGGTCTTTGGAGATACTCCAAATTCCACTAATTGATCAAGTACTTTTGAATTAGTATTAGACATTTTTGAAAATCATCTCCTCTATGCTAGTTATTTTAGTCATAGCCAAGGATCCTTGGGAAAAATTGAATATTATTATCTCTTTCTCAGATCCAGATTTCTGAACTTAGATACGTATTTATGTAAAAATTTAAGGTTTAACTCTATGCCAATCAATAAAGAAAAGATTCAAGCAAGAGATGAATCTAGAGTTAGTAGACCAAAGTTTATTCGTCCAGAGAGTTGGAGGTATAAGAGATTAGATACTACTTGGAGAAAACCAAAAGGAATAGACAATCATCAAAGAAAACAAAAAAGTCGTGGTCGTCCAGGATTGGTAAAAGTTGGATATGGTACACCAAAAATTGCATACGGGTTACATCCATCAGGTTATACAGATAATTTAGTACACACTGCAAGTGATTTAGATAATCTTAATCCAAAAGAAGATGGAATTAGATTTGGTCACAGTGTAGGAGCAAAAAAGAGAAGAGAGATTATGACAATTGCAATAGAAAAAAAGTTCAAAGTCTTTAACGCAAGAGTGAGTCAAAATGCCAGTTAATCTTAAATCAAAAAAGAGACTTGTCTCAAGAATTGTCGGTGTCGGTGTAAATCGTGTTAGATTTGATAATGATCATCTAGATGATGTAGCAGATGCAATTACTAGAGATGACATTAGAAGTTTAATCACTGCAAATACAATTTCAATCAAATCATTTACAGGTACATCTCATGGAAGAGCACAAGCAAAAAGAATTCAAAAAGCAAAAAGAGGTACAAAACAAGGCTCCAAAAAAGGAAGAAAAGGTGCACGTGTGGGCAAGAAAACCGTTTACGTGAACAAAGTTCGTGCTTTGAGATATCTCCTAAAAGTTTCAAAGGACAGAAAAGAGATTACAAACGAGTCATTCAAAGCAATTTATAAAAAAATTGGCGGTAATACAATAAGAAACAAAGCACATCTGAGAACAGTTATTGCAGAAGAGATTACTACGCAAAAATCTTAGAACTGAAATAGATTATTTTTAAAATCTAAAATTTTATTATCATTAATTTTCAGTCCTTCTTCTGATAACATGTATTTTTTTCTTTCAGTTCCATATGCATAGCCACCAACAGTTCCATCAGATTTTACAACACGATGACAGGGAACAATTACAGGGAATGGATTTTTTTTCATTATTTGTCCTACAGTTCTTTGTCCATTTTTTAGGTTGATTGCTTTTGCAAGATCACCATATGTTGTTACATAGCCTGTAGGAACTTGTAATAATTTACGATAGATTTTTTCTTCTATGTTCAAATTTTGATAATCTCCAGTTTAGTAGTAGAGAGAAGATCAATTAGTGTTTGTTTGTATTTCCCTAGGCTTTTCCAATCAAGCAATGCAGCTTGAGCACCATCATTTTGTGTAAGCAAATGCTCAAAGAGATCAGGAGTTAGGAATTCCAATGCATGTTTTGGCATTACAGTTCCTAGTGCATATTTCCCAAAAAGTAATTCTTTTGTGAATTTTTCAGAATAATGTGTACCGCCAAAACAAATAGCAAAAGGAGAGTTTCCATGTGGTGTTTCAAGCGTATTTACTACTAATTTTGCTACAGCAGAACACAAAGATTCATCATTCCATTGTAATTCAGTAGTGCCAATTTCTACAAATATTGAGGGTTTTTTGAGATGAGTAGGTCCATGATGTGTAGCTTCAATAGTAATTTCAAAATCTGAAAATGATTCATGATTATCCCAAAGTTTTTGCATGTATCTTTTCTGCAAGTCATGATATGGAATTGCGAGTTCTCTTTTGTTTCCACCAAATTTCGCCTCATCGAAATTTCCAGTGTTATGACAAGTTAGAGCAAGTGTTCCAGATTCAGCAGCATGTTTGGATAGAAAGACAAATCCATCATATTCATATTTTTCATCTAACCAATCAGCAGAGATAGCGGGAGAATCAATTTCAATTAGATCAAAATTTTTCCCACGAAATACATCTCCATCATCATTCATGTTTTGAGAGATGAATTTTGCCATATTGTGCCCTGCAGGGTCATTTTTGAATGCAACCAGTAAATCCATGAATAAAAGATATATTGACACTTTATTAATTTCCATTATCACTTGAATCCAAAACTTATGCTCAAGAATATAGTTAACACTATAAAATTAACGAAGAAATCCGACAAGGAGGTTTACAAGCAACACCTTCGACTAGTGTTGTTCGGCATTGCCACAGTAGGACTACTTGGATTCGGAATTCAGTTTATCTTTGCCACAATTTCACCAGGAATGGTATTCAAATAGAGAGAGAAATGTCCGAAGTAACTAATTCCCACTTATTTGCACTTAGAACCACCGGAGGTCAAGAAAAAGTTGTTTTGAGACAACTTGAAGCAAAGATGAGAAGTGGTGAATTAGAGGTCCAATCAGTTCTAATTGTTGAAAACTTGAAAGGATACGTCGTTATTGAAGCCAATGATCCTCAGATCATGTTTATGGCAACACAAGGATTGCGACATGTAAAAGGACAATTAAGAGGAGAGTTAGAATTTAGTGAGATCGAGAGTTATCTTATAAAGAAATCTACAGTTTCAGAATTAGCAGTTGATGGAACAGTGGAAATTATTGGCGGACCATTCAAAGGAATGAAAGCTACAATCACAAGAGTTGATCATGATAAAGAAGAAGCTACAGTAATTTTATTGGATGCTCCATATCAATTACCAGTTACAGTAGATGCAAATTATCTAAAACCGGTTGCATCATAGGAAGGAATAAATCATTAAAAAAGAGACGAATTTCAAATGGGCGACAAACAAACAATTTCATCATTAGTAACAGGAGGAGAAGCTTCTGCAGGTCCACCTCTTGGTCCAGCACTTGGTCCATTAGGAGTAAACATTATGGAAGTTATCAGTAAAATTAACGAAAAAACTGGTGACTTCAAAGGAATGAAAGTTCCAGTAACTGTTAGTGTTGATACGGATACTAAAGCATGGGACATTGAAGTTGGAATTCCATCAGCATCTGCACTTATCCTCAAAGAAGCAAATATCCAAAAAGGCTCAGGTACATCAGGTACAGAGTGGGTTGCAGACATTGGGATGGATGCAGTAGTTAAAGTTGCAAATGTCAAACTTGAGACATCATATGCATCAGAAATCAAATCAGTCGCAAAACAAATTATTGGCACATGCCAGTGTTTAGGCATTAAAGTAGAAGGTAAAACACCAAAAGAGATCACTGTCGAAGTAAATGACGGCAAGTGGGACGAGAAATTACAGACTAACTAGATAGATACGTAGGAGATTTTTCAGTTCTTTCTAATTCAACAAAAGTTTCGGTATTTTGAATTCCATTAATTTTCCCAATTTTTTCTACCACGATAGAATGCAATTGTTCCAAATCTTCAGCCAATACACCAACCATCAAGTCAAATCTGCCTGTCACTTCTATAATTCTGTCAATTTCCGCAATTTTTAGTAAATTTTCATGAATTTCTGTTTTGAATTTTGGATCTCTGTTAATTCCAACATAGGCCTTTACACCAAATCCTAATTGGGTTTCATCAATATCGATGGTAAATTTCTTTATCATCTTCTTTTTTATCAGCCTCTTAATTCGACTATACAATACAGATGCGTTGATGTTTAGTTTTTTTGCCAAAAGTGGGATAGAGATACTTCCATCTTGTTTCAATTCAGATAGTAATTTGAGATCTAAATCATCTACTTTTGCCATTTCTTAAAATAAGTAAATTTTAGTAGTAAATGTAAGTTTTGGCAGAATAAACTAGAATTTTACTAAAATTTAGAAAAAGTTGGACTGATTTTAGAAAAATGATGTAACCTCAAATTATTTACTCTAAACGATAATAAGTGAGAGATTAAGGTTTGTGACATGGTAAACGAGTCTGAAATAGTAACTTTAATCCAAGAAGCAAAGAAAGGTGAAAGAGAACGCAAGTTCAAAGAGTCACTAGAGCTTTACATCACACTAAAAGACATTGATGTGAAAAAAGGATTTGCACTAAATGAAGTAATTCAACTACCAAACCAAATGTCAAAACCAGCAGCAGTTTGTGTAATGGCTTCAGGAGACATGGGACTAAAAGCAAAAGATGCAAATGCAGACGAAGTAATGGATAATGACAATCTCAGTAAATTAGCAGAAGACAAAAGAGCTTCTAGAAAATTAATCAACAAATATGATTTCTTTTTGGCAGATACAAAACTCATGCCTGTAGTAGGTAAGTCATTAGGACAACTTTTAGGACCTAGAGGCAAAATGCCAACACCAGTTCCATTTAACGCACCTATCGAGTCATTTTTGAGTAGATTCAAAAGTTCAATCAGAGTTAGAGTAAAGAATTCGCTTTCGATTTCATGTAAAATAGGCGATGTCACAATGGACGAACATCAAGTAGCTGCAAATGCAATTACAGTGATTAACAATTTGGAGAAAAAACTTCCAAACGGAGATAAAAATATTAGAAAATATATGATTAAGACTACCATGGGAAAAGCAATCAAATTAGAACACAAGGTGAAAAAGTAAAATGCATGAGAATAGAACTACATATCCAAAAAAGAAAGCACAGATGTATCAACAGTTGCAAGAACTTCCAAAAAAATATAATGTATTAGCACTTGTTAGAATGGAAAAAGTTAGAGGTTCACAACTATTACCATTAAGAAAAAAGCTCCAAGACGAAGTTGAGATTGTTAGCATTAAAGACAAAGTTGCAAGATTAGCATTAGAAAAAGTAGGAATAACTGGAATTGATAAATTTGTTGACAAAGTGAAAGGTCAGTGTGTATTCATGTTTACAAACATGTCACCATTCAAACTTAACGTTCTGTTAGGAAAAAACAAGGTCATGTTATTTGCAAGAGGTGGAGATACTGCAAGTATGGATGTAATCATTCCACCAAAAAATACTGGAATTGCACCAGGACCAATGTTAACTGACTTCAAAGAAAATAACATTCCAACAAAGATTGACCAAGGTACAATCTGGATAATGAAAGAGACTGTACCAGTAAAGAAAGGTGAGCCAATATCTGAGAAACTTGCAGGACTTTTGACTAAACTAGACATTAAAGCAATTGAGGCAGGCATTGTTTTGAATTCAGCATTAGAAAGTGGATTAGTATATGAACAAGAAGAGATGATTATTGACCTCGAGAAATTCAGAAATGATTTGGCTCAAGCCCACCAAGAAGCAATTTCACTTTCAATTGAAGCAGCATACATCACTGCAGATAACATTGAACAAATTTTGGCTAAAGCAGCTCAATCAGCACGTTCTGTTTCAACAGAAGCAGGATATCTAACTGACGACACTAAAGAGCAAGTCTTACAAAAAGCACATGGGCAAGCCCAAGGCGTAGCCTCAAAAGCAAAAGACTACTCACCAGCATAATTAACTACTTTTTACTTTAGGTAAATTCCAATTATACTTCATTGCAACCATTCTAAGTCCAGTTGCCAATAACAATCCAGAAATTGTTCCAGCATAGACATCATTTGTGAGAAATATTACTAGATAAAATGCCGTAGCACCTAAGAAACTAGCCGAAGCATACAATTCTTTGACAAAGACGATAGGAGTTTGGTTCACAAATACATCACGAAGTATTCCTCCACCAATTGCAGTTAGCATGCCTGATAGTACAATTACAAGGAAGTTCATTCCAAACATGTTATATGCAAAAGTGGCTCCAATAACGGTAAAAACGCCAAGCCCAATTGCATCAAATTTTAGAAATACATTCCAATGCTTTTTCATTTTTGAATGCAAAAGGAAGATGACAATTGCAGATGTTACAGTAATTATGACATAAGATGGATCAATCAGAGAGTTTGGAAGAGATTTGCCAAGTATAACATCACGTATTGTACCTCCGGCAATACCGGTAATTGTTGCAAGAATTATTATGCCAACAATGTCTGCTTTGTGTTCAATAGCCTTGAATGCACCAGTTACAGCAAATGCCATAGTTCCAAAGAGATCTAAAACATAAATGAAAAATTCAATTGACAAAGATGAATCTGCCAAGACATCTAGAATAGAAATTCATCACTAATAACGTTGAAAAGGTTTTGAGATTATTTTATCCGAATAGAGAGGATAGTCCTTCCATTGCTGCTTCTTCCTGTTTCTCACTTGGTGGTTCTGCTTTCTTTTCTTTCTTTTCATCTCCACCTTCTGCTGGTGCATCTGCTGCTGGTGCTGCGGCTGCAACTGCTACAGGTGCTGCTTTAATTGCGTCTTCGATGTTAACATCGGCCAATGATGCTACAAGTGCTTTAACTTGGGCTTCGTTGACTTCGGCGCCGGTTGCTTTAACTACGCTTGTAACGTTTGCTTCGTTAACTTCTTTTTCGAGTTTGTGCAACATTAATGCAGCGTAAACATATTCCATGTACAAAAAAGCCGTTAGGCATAATAAAAAGCTATCAAAAATTGTCTTCAGATCAGGATCTTTAGGCTTCTGCAAACAGAATAGAGATTTTTCTTTAATTCCTTGTCGTAAAGATTCTCCATTTTCTGTTTTAGGATTCTTTTTGCGTGATCTTGCTCTGTGCCTCCTGGGAGGGATAACACGTTATTGATTAATTCAGATAATGATTCTCTGATCCAGCCATCAAAGATTGTGAAGACCTTTTTTGAGATAAATTCTACTTTATCAGATCCAATATCTAACACATCTGTAAAGTTCTCATATTCAATTCGATAAATTAGTGCAAAAATACAGTTTTCAGAAGTAGGATCTGTGAGAATTTCTGTTGAGCGTGGACCTGCTTTTCCTTGGGAGACTTTGTTTTTTAGTCCAACTGGATTTACAAAAAAACCATTCACGCCAATTTTATTTCCATCAACACCGGTTACAGTTCCAAATATTAGATTATGAAAATCACCCTCTTCATCTTTTCTGGATGTGAAAATGAAATCACCCTCTTTTACTTCACCCTTTTTTCTTCCAAACATGAGATGATGCTGCATTTTTCTATATTTAATGGTTGAATCGACAGTCCTTAATATCGCCACTAGGTCAAAAATTTAGTGAATAAAAAAGAGATTCTTGAGAAATTTTCAGCAGACCCTCAGAGATATTATAATGTGAATCTTTTCGAGGATCAGGGATTCGAACGTAAATCTTGTAATATTTGTAATAGATTTTTCTGGACTTTGGATTCTGAAAGAGACAAATGTCCTGATCATTCTGAGGACACTTACTCATTCATTGGAGAACCACCAACATCAAAAAGATTTGATTATACACAAGCATGGAAAGAAGTTGAATCGTTTTTTGTAAAGAATAACCATACGTCAATTAACAGATATCCAGTAGTTTGTAGATGGCGAGATGATCTTTACTTTACGATTGCATCAATTGTTGATTTTCAAAGAGTTATGGGAAGTAAAGTGGTGTTTGAATTTCCTGCTAACCCACTTGTTGTACCACAAACATGTTTAAGATTCAAAGATTTAGAAAATGTTGGTGTAACAGGTAGACATTTTTCATCATTTTGTATGATAGGACAACACAGCATTCCAAACGAGAGTGGATATTGGAAAGATGAATGTGTGAATCTTGATTTTAATTTACTTACACAACAATTTGGAATTGCAAAAAAAGAGATTACGTTTGTAGAAGATGTTTGGGAAGGAGGAGGATCTTTTGGTTCATCATTGGAATATTTTGTGAGAGGTTTGGAACTTGGTAATGCAGTGTTTACAGAATTTCAAGGTGACCTTTCAAATTACAAAACACTTGATCAGAGAATAATAGACATGGGTGCAGGTCTTGAAAGATTTGCATGGATTACAATGGGAACCCCAACTGCATACGATTGTTGTTTTGGTCCAATTACTGAGAAATTAATCCAAGATGCAGGCATTGATGCAAATTCCTCAGTATTAGTCCCATATTTTACTGAAATTGCAAAGAATTTGGAATTGTATGATGACTTGTCTCAAGTAAGGAAAAATACCATCAAATCAACAGGACTGTCTGATGAACAAATTAGCCGTATCATCACCCCACTTGAGGGAATTTATCTAATTATTGACCACATAAGAACACTGATTTTTGCAATATCAGATGGTGCTCTTCCTAGTAATGTTGGTGGAGGATACAATCTTCGAATAATGCTTAGAAGAATTGTTTCAACTATGGACAGATTGAAATTAAAATTTGATTTGGATGAAATAATAGATATTCAAATTGATTATTTGAAAAACACATACCCAGAATTAGAAAAAACACGACAAGATGTCAAGGAGATAATTTCAATTGAGACAGGACGATATGATAGTTCAAAACAAAGAATGCAAAAAATTGTCAGTAAATTAGACCAAGAACCAAGTGTTGAGGATTTGATACGACTGTACGAATCTGACGGAGTTACTCCAGAATATCTAAAGGAGATGAAAGTCATTTCAGAGATTCCATCAACATTTTATGGAAAACTTGCTGATTTACACCAATCCAAAAAACAAAGAGAGCAAGAAAGTTTCTCATTAGAAGGAATTCCAGATACAGAACTTCTCTTTTATGGAGATGATCCAAGAGAATTTGACGCAAAAGTTTTGAAATCATTTGAAAATTTTGTAATTTTAGATAGAACTGCATTTTATGCAAGAGGTGGAGGTCAAGAACCAGATCATGGAAAGATTGGAGACTGTGACATAATAGACATTACAAAACATGGAAACATTGTAGTCCACAAGATAAAAGGTGACATGCCAAAAGATGGAGAAACGGTCTCATGTGTTGTGGATGCAAAAAGAAGAGATGGAATTACAAAGAATCACACCAGTACACATATCATCAACACTTCTGCTAGAAGTGTTTTGGGTTCATGGGTATGGCAACATTCAGCTTTCAAAGAAGAAGATCATGCTAGATTAGACATAACACATCACTCTGCACTCACAGATGAAGATGTAAAAAAGATTGAACAAGCTGCAAATTCAATTGTTGAAAAATCAATACCAGTAAAGATAGAAAATTTTGACCGAGGTACTGCTGAACAAAAGTATGGATTTAGGATTTATCAAGGAGGAGTGGTTCCTGTGAAATCAGTTAGAATTGTATCAATAGGAGATTTGGATATAGAGGCATGTGGTGGAACACATGTAGCAAATACTTCAGACGTAGAAGAAATTAAGATTACAAGAACAAAAAGGATTCAGGATGGAGTTGTAAGGATTGAATTTGTCTCAGGAGAAAGCGCAAAGGAGTTTGTTAGAAAGAAACAACAAGATTCAGTAAGTAAAGAGAAAGAAGAGAAATTAAAAGAACAAGAAAAAGAGAAGAGAATTGAGAGAAGACAACTTGCTAAAGAAAGGATTCCAATTATAGCAAAATCACTGTCAGAATGTAAAGAAGGAATATCCACAATTGAGGACATTATCATAGAATTAACAGAATCAGGAAAAGCAAACTTTTGTTATTCAATAAGTAATGACTATGATGACGTTTTTCACATCGGATTAGGAGAAGCACTCTGTAAAGCAGACGCGAGATTGGTATACTGCGGATTGTTTGAAGATGGAGAAAAGATCCGAGTGATAGTACATGCAGGAGATGAGATTTCAAAAGAAAAAAGTGCAGGAGAAATTGTGAGGAATATTTCACAGATTTTGGGCGGAGCTGGTGGAGGAAGTTCCAAGTTTGCTCAAGGGGGAGGAACTGACAAATCAAAGAAAGAAGATGCAATTAAAAATGCGAAGGCCATGATTCTTGAATAGGTAAACAAGATGGAATTAAACTGGAATCAGATAGACGACAAATGGAGAAGTAAGTGGTATGAAGCCAAAGACTTTGAAACAGATCCTAATGATAAACCAAAAAAATTCATAACAGTTGCATATCCATATCCAAACTCACCTCAACATATTGGGCATGGAAGAACATACACACTGGCAGACGTTCATTCACGCTATTACAGGATGAAGGGATTCAATGTCTTGTTCCCAATGGGATTTCATTATACAGGAACACCAATTCTCGGAATGTCAAAAAGAGTTCAAGCCAATGATGAAGAATTGATTGAAGCATTCAAAAATCTATACAATGTTCCAGAAGAGAAGATCAAAGAGTTTGTTGATCCAGTGAAGATTGCAGATTATTTTCATGAAGAGATTAAGGCAGGAATGATTGAGATGGGATACTCCATAGACTGGAGAAGGGAATTTACAACAATCATACCAGCATATCAAAAATTCATCCAGTGGCAATTTAGAAATCTAAAAGAGAAAGATCTAATCGTGCAAGGAAATCATCCTGTGGGATGGTGTCCAAATGATCAAAATCCTGTTTCACAACATGATACACTAGGCGATGTTGAACCAGACTTTACTGAATATATTGTAATCAAGTTCAACATCGGAGAGGAGATCATTCCTGTTGCCACACTTCGACCTGAGACATTATTTGGTGTAACAAATCTTTGGATAAATCCAGAGATTATCTATAAAAAAGTCAAAGTTGATGGGGAAACTTGGATAATAAGTGCAGAATGTGCATACAAGTTAGAGTTTCTTAATAAAAAAATAGAGATTGTTGAAGACATATCAGGCTCACAATTAATTGGTAAGAAAGTTCACAGTCCAACTAGTGAAGATGAGTTTCTAATTCTTCCTGCATCGTTTGTTACAGCAACCACAGGTACAGGAATTGTAATGTCAGTTCCAGCACATGCTCCATATGATTTTCAAGCATTAGAAGATATCAAAAATGGGAATCAGAAGAACATTGAAGATTCGTTACGAAGTGAGGTTGAAAAAGTTCATCCAGTTACAATAATTACTACAGATGGATTTGGCGATATACCAGCTCAAGAAGTGATAAAGAGGATTGGAATTACAAATCAAGATGATCCAAAATTAGAAGATGCAACTAAAGAGATCTATTCTAAAGAATTCTACGATGGGAAACTTAATTCCAATACTGGTGAATTTGCAGGGAAGAAGATTACATTTGTCAAAGAAGAAGTAAAAGAGTGGATTTCCAAGACAGGGAAATCAGACATTATGCTTGAACTAACAAACGAGTCAGTAAAATGTAGATGTGGTACAGAATGTGTGGTAAAATTACTCAATAATCAATGGTTTTTGGATTATGCAAACAAAGAATGGAAAGCAAAAGCCCATGAATGTTTTGAATCAATGAATATACTACCAAATGATATTCGAACCGAGTTTTTCAATGTGCTTGATTGGCTTCGAGAAAGAGCATGTGCAAGACAACATGGACTAGGAACAAAAGTTCCATGGGATAATGATTGGTTAGTTGAAAGCTTGGCTGATTCAGTAATTTACATGTCATTTTACACCATGGCAAAATTTATCAATTCAGGAGAGATTTTAGCAGAAAACATGTCTGATGAATTTTTCAATTATGTTTTCTATGGGAATGGGGATTCTGAGATAATTGCAAAAGATGCAAAGATTACAATAGAAAAACTAGAAGAGATACGAAAAGAGTTTTTGTATTTTTATCCTGTTGATTCTAGGCATTCAGGTAGGGATTTAGTTCCAAATCACCTAACATTTTTTGTTTTAAATCATGTTGCAATATTTCCTAAAGAAAATTGGCCAAAAGAAATTGTAGTGAATGGCTCAGTCTTGATGGATGGAAAAAAGATGTCAAAATCGATGGGCAACATAATTCCATTACGTGATGCCATCAAGAAGTATGGTGCAGACCCAATTAGATTATCAATATTAATTTCAGCAGAGCTTTTGCAAGATGCAGATTTTAATGCTGAATCAATTTCAGGCATAAAAAATAGATTACAATCCATGTACGATGATTGTATAAAATTTAGCAATTCAGAGAAAATAGGAACAGAACCTGAAGATGTTTGGATATTAAGTAGATTATCAAAATTAATTTTTGAAGTTACAGAATCTATGGAGAAAATGCGACTTCGTGAATCATTACATCATATTTTGTATGGATTTGACTCAGACCTTCAATGGTACATGAAAAGAGCTAATGCAAAAAATAGGAATGACATCTCAGGAGTTTTAAACAAAGTTCTTGCAACACGTATCTCCATGCTTTCACCATTTGCGCCTCACATAGCAGAAGAGATGTGGGAAAAATTAGGAAATTCAGAGATGGTCTCAAGATCATCATGGCCAAAACAAGAAGAACAAACAGATGACAGAGCAGTGCAAAACGAGAGCTTACTTAGTTCAGTAATGAATGATATTTCAAATATTACCAAAGTGACAAAGATTACACCTCAAAAGATTATAATTTACACAGCAGATAGTTGGAAATCAAAAGCTTATCATAAAATTCTAAGTGGAGTTAATTCAGGAGAAACAAATGTTGGCGTCTTCATTAAAGAATTAATTTCACAAAAGGAAACAGAAAATGTCAAAAAAGATCCTGACTTTGTAAAAAAGACATTAAAGGATATTCTCTCAGAACCAACGGATCTAAGAAAAACGAAGTTGAATGCAGGGGAGATTGATGAAAGTGAAATTATTTCTAATGAACTTTCATCATTAATTGAAACAGATTATGGGATAAAGTTACAAGTATTCTCTGAAAATGATTCTGAAAAATATGATCCAAAAAATAAGGCAAGGATGGCAAGACCATACAAACCTGCAATATTGATTGAATGATTATCTGGAATTGTATTTATTAGGTATAGAAGACATTTGATCAAATGAAAATTGCAGTTATGGGCATGGGAGTAGCTGGAAGTTATCTTATGGCTAGACTAAAAAATTCAGAACACGAAGTAGTTGGATATGAAAGGATGGTAGAAGAGAGACATGATTCAATTTGTGCATGGGGTACAATAAAAGAAGAATTAGTTAATTTTTGTAAAAAGGTTGATAGAGATTTTGATGATTTCTTAATTCACGATGGTAAAAAGATGCATGTCAGAATGAATAATGATGTAAAATTTGATATCGGTTTGAAAGGACTGTGCACATATAACAAATTAGGATTGATTAAAGATTTCATTAAGGATTGTAATGTAATTTACGGCGAGGCTCCGCCATTAAAAGAACTTGAAAAAGAATACGATATGATCGTAGATTGTACAGGATTTCATAGAGTTTACCTACCAAAAATGGAGCAAGATTTCTTTTTACCAACATATGAGTATAAAGTGGAATATGAAAATGGAGTACCTTATGATGATTTTTACATTGAACCATTTCCAGGCATGTCAGGATACTTTTGGTACTTCCCATTGGGAGGTAAATTTGCACATATTGGTGCAGGAGATTACAATAAGAACCACGTCAAGGCAACAGATGCATTTCTTGAAAAACATGGAGGAAAGGTAGTTGCAACTAAAGGACGGCCAATTAGATTGGCGACACCAGATAGATGCAAGCCATATTATTCTGGAAAAGTGGTTGGCGTTGGGGAATCAATTGGAACTGTTTATGCATTGTTGGGAGAAGGAATCATTCCATCAATGCAATGTGTTGACATTTTCTTAGAAAATATGCATGACTTTAAGGCATATGAAAAAGCAGTTGAAAATCATTACAAAGTTTATGCCAAAGTGTTCAATTTTGTTAGAGCAAAAATTCACCATGATTTCAATTTCTTAAAAGCACTACCAGATTTTATAGCAATATACAGATACATGAAAAAGCACGAAGATAGATTTGGAATGCACATCAAAATTGCAGACTTGCTTAAAGTTGCTAAAGCCTAAGACATACTGAGAGAACCAAAACCGTCCTTTAAAGTTCGACTTGATTTCATATTGTAATCATAAATGGTTGTAGAATAATCATCAAAGACTTCTTTCATCGAGTCAAGAGATTCAGAAAGATAGAATCCAGGACAATCCCCAGTAAATTGGAATGTTGCATGAATTCGTGCACGGCCTTTTTCATTTTGTGCCCATGTTGAAAATGGATACAAGTAACAAACACCTGGACGTGAAGGATGTATTCCACATGCCCCCTCACCATCTAAAAATCTGCAGGAAATGTGACTGCCATCTTCAGCTTCAGTTTCATCTGTCTTTCTTTTTAGATTAATATTTGTCATTACCGATAAACCACCCGAAGGAGTGGGTTCATCATGAGTTGCAATCAAAGTTTCTTGTTTTACAAAGTCAGATGTTTTTTGGTATTTCAAACCCTCACCAATTTGGATTAGATCATCAGATGTGAGTGGTAAACGTCCTTGTCTCTCGCAGCAGTTGTGGCAGTCTGGCCAGTAACATTTCCATAGAATGTATTTTTTTTCTTTTGGTAAATATGGAATATGAAATACCACATCTTTTACTTTTAATGTGAAATCTGTAACGTCGGTGTATTTTCCAAGAACAAAATCATGTAAAATTGGATCAACATCCCAGTCTTTTTCTAACAAGTCTAATGACTCTTGAATTTCTTTTTGGGACATTATTTCTTATATCCATAAAGTTTGATATTATAATGTTGAGTGGAAAAGGCAAATACGCATCAGCCACGGAAAATAGGAGATTTGTTTGGAAGGAGATTGTGTGGCCACTAATCATAGAGGTTAATGATACAGAATTCTCTTTAGCGCAATATCAGAAAAAGCGTGATGAGATTTGTGTAAAATATGGAATTTCAATAAATGCATTATCAAGAGGATTGGCATCATTAATTCAAAGAGGATTGCTTTACAAAGAAAGGCAATCATACTTTATTCATTTTAGATTAATCCCATACATGCGACTGAATGCAGAGTGTGATTATGCAACTGCCTTGCATGAAATTAAGATAAGATAAGTTTTACAATAATGAATATATTCACACATCTTGTAATTTTCCATATAGCCCGGTAGTGTAGCGGCAAGCATAGGGGCCCCTGGAGCCTTTGACCTCGGTTCGAGTCCGGGCCGGGCTACTGTAATTAATTATCTAGAAGCTTGTGCGACTCTTTCTAACTCGTTCTTCTTTTTTACAGAAGGAGCAGCAGGGTCATTGTTTGCAGCCAATATCAAATGTTCTGCAATATATTCTTCAATTGGTTTTGGGTTTGAGAATGTAGCCTCCTTAATTGCATCTGCAATAAATCGAAGTGCTAAATCAACACGTCGAATTGGAGCAACATCAACTGATACATGATAAACTGTTCCACCATAGACGATTCTAGTTGTATCTTCATTTGGTGCAGAATTTTCAATTGCACGAACTAGTACCTCTACTGGATTTTGACCAGTTTTTAGATTAATTATTTCAAATGCAAGTTTGATTATGTTAAGCGAGTGTTGCTTCTTACCACCTTGTCTTCCAGTGTTTTTTGCATATTTTTTACCAAAATGCATTAGTTTGTTTGCTAATCGTTCTACAATGTTTACATCGCCCTTATTGAATCTCTTGAGCGCTGAACGACCAAAGTCTAGAGGATAAACTACTTGTTTTAGAGAGATGGCAGTTTTTAGACCTATATCCTTAATCTCAATTTCAGTTGTATCCCATTTTCTAAATAAAAGTAATTTTTGTTCAGTCATGTCTCTATCTTCTTGGTTTCTCTTTCTTTCCTAGTACTAATTCACGTAATGATGTATTGTTAACTTTGAAAATTTTAAATCTGACACCAGGAATATCTCCCATTGCACCACCTTGAGTTGCACCCATTCCTTCAACATGTACTTCATCGTGTTCGTCTATGTAGTTCATTGCACCGTCACGTGGAAGAAATGCAGTAATTGATTTTCCATTTTTGATTAATTGTACTCTAACACATTTTCTTACAGCAGAGTTTGGTTGTTTTGCTTCAACACCTACTTTTTCTAAAACTATTCCTTTTGCTTGAGGAGCACCTGCAAATGGGTTTGATTTTCTATCTAATCCTAATTCTCTTCTTTTGTAAGTCGAGATAGCCCAACGTTGTTGTTTCTTCTTGTTACGAAGATCTCGTCCTGCAAATAGTCCTAAAGGTGATTTTGCCATTATTACCACTCGAAAGCTTGTTCCTTACTATTAATCATTACATATGTAATGTTGAAATATCGACGTGCAAGTATTCTTGCTTTCTCTGCGTTACGACCTTCTCGTCCTACCACAACTCCCTTCTTTGCACCATCAACTTCTACATTGGCTTGGAAGGAACCATCCAGTCTTTCAGAGATTTTAATGTCAGTAATGTATTTTTCATTTAAAATATTTTTTAAAAGTCTAATTGGATCTTCATTATATTCTACAAGTTCAACATTTCTGGCAATTTTGTTTTGAAGGGATTTGATATGTGCTCCACCTTTGCCAATTGCTAGACCCATTTTACCCTCATTAACAACAAAGATGATTCTATCACGTTTTTCATCTTCAATGCAATCGCGTGCTGTGGCTTTAGTAATATTTTGGAATAATGACATAAGTTTCATTTGATCAGTTGTCAGTTTGATTTCTTGTGTCATAGTCATTCTAGTTATTCAAAAAATTTTTCAGTCTCATTTAAACCTTGATTGGTTTTTGATTTTGGATAAGTATTTAGCAACATCATTTGGATTCTGTTTCGTTTTGTAATGTTTTGATATCAGCATCAGCGATGTTGGTTAGGGAAATGGTTGAAACTCTAAATTGTAATCCACAGAGTTTTCCAAGGTTAACAGAGGTGTCATCGTATGAGATTGTTGAGATATTTGATTTTTTTGCGTCATCTTGTATTTTTTCACTGATATGACTTGGTACAGATTTTGAAAGAAGTACAAGTTTAGATTTTGAAATGTTGCCTAAGACTTGTTTTGTACCAATAATGTATGCATCTTCTTTGATTGCATCCTTGAGTGTCTTTTCTAGTTGTTTTTTTATCATGTTGCTTGTATGAACGACGCAATTTTAGCGACTTATAGATTTATTGTTAATACCCACGGCTATTACGATCTGGCTTGTCAATATTGGGATTTCTAAAGCCGTGTTTTTCCATCATATGATTCAAAAATCGTATGTCGCTATCAAATTTTTCGCCACATACAGAACAATTTACCATGTTTGGATTCAATGCGGCACCAACTTATAGTTAATTGAATTAAAAAGATGCCAGCACTGTTGCTTCCCAACGGCTCTCGCATGTCAGTAACACAGCAGCGACATTTGGTTTGACTTCCAAGTTCGGAATGGGATTGGGTCGCACCCAAACGCTATGGCCGGCTTATCTTCTCAACAAATTATCTTTCATAATAAGCTAACTAAAAAATTGTGAATGGATTTTTTGGGAGATCAATTATTCATAGAAGTATAAATTAAAGCCACAGCGAATAACGTTATGACGCATCGTGTTGCTGTACTAGACAAGGAATTATGCCAGCCCAAGAAATGTGGGTTAGAGTGCATCAAATATTGCCCAGTGAACAAGTCAGGAGCAGACTGTATTGTCCTAAATGAAGAGACGAAAAAGGCAACAATAGATGAGAATATTTGTAATGGATGTGGAATTTGTGTCAAGGTTTGCCCATTTGATGCAATTACAATTGTGAATTTGGCTAGTGAACTAAAGACAGACAAGATTCACCAGTACGGAATGAATTCTTTTAGACTTTACAAATTGCCTACTCCAAAGAAAGGAGAAGTGGTAGGATTGTTAGGAAGGAACGGAATGGGAAAGAGTACAGTTGTGAATATTCTTTCGGGAATACTAAAACCAAATCTTGGAAATTATGAACAACCACCAGAATGGGATGACATTTTAAGATATTACAAAGGTACAGAACTGAAGGCACATTTTGAAAAAATAAAAAATGGAGAGATTAAAGCATCGATTAAACCACAACAAGTTCATACCATTGCGGATGCATTTGATGGGACAGGAAAAGAGCTGTTAGATAAATTTGATCAAAGAGGGGCATCTAGAGAACTGGTTAGACAATTAGGATTAGAAAATTCTTTAGAACAAAATCTCAAAGAACTTAGTGGAGGGGAACTACAAAGATTATCTGTTGCAACTGCTGCGTCAAGAGATTCTGATTTTTACTTTTTTGATGAACCGTCATCTTACAATGACGTATTCCAAAGAACAGGCGTTGCAAGAGTGATTCACAAACTTGCTGAAGAAGGAAAAAGTGTGATGGTGGTGGAGCATGATCTAACACTACTAGACTTTCTTAGCGACTACATTGAGGTTTTGTATGGAGTACCAGCAGCATATGGCATTGTTTCAACTGTGCTATCAACCAAAGTTGGAATTAATGTATTTCTTGACGGTTATTTGCCAGCAGAGAATGTCAGATTTAGAGATAAGAAATTCACCTTTGATGCATCAACATCAGGCGATGAGATACTAGAAGGGGATACAGTCATCTCATATCCAAGACTGGAGAAGAAATACGATTCATTTTCAGTTTCAATTGAACCAGGAACTGTAAGAAAAGGAGAACTGCTTGGAATAATGGGTGCCAATGCATTAGGGAAAACAACAATGATGAAGATGATTGCAGGAGTTGAGAAACCAACTGAGGGTTCAGTTGATAAAAAGATCAAAATTTCATACAAACCACAATATCTTTCAAATGATGTCGACGTGGAAGTAATTTCAGTTTTAGAAAAATCAAATGGCTCTTCAATCGAGGGAAGTGCTGAAGAAGAGCAAATTTTGGACCCATTGAAATTAAAAAAATTGTACAACAAATCAGTAAAGAATTTGTCAGGAGGGGAACTGCAGAAAGTTGCAATTGCATCATGCCTATTACAAAAAGTTGATTTGTATGCTCTAGACGAGCCATCTGCATTTTTAGATGTAGAGGACAGAATTGCAGTTGCTAAATTTTTGCAGAAGTTTGTTCGTTCATTTGGTAAATCTGCCATAATCATTGATCATGACCTACAATTGATGGACTTGGTATCAGATTCCATGGTAATTTTTGAGGGAACATCCAGTGTATCTGGAATTGCAACATCTCCAATGCCAAAGACAGATGCAATGAATAGGTTCCTAGAATCACTTGACATCTCATTTAGAAGAGATGAGAAGACAAGTAGACATCGTGTGAATAAAGAAGCAAGCAGATTAGATAAAGAACAAAAGTCGACAGGTAATTATTATTTTAGAAAATGACCAAGATGTTAAAGAGAGTCTTACAAGATGTTCTCTCAGAAGAAGAAAATGAACAACTCATCTCTGCATTTGATCAGATTGGTGATATCATAATTGTAAGAATTCCAGACTCTTTAATTTCAAAAAAACAAGTTATCGGAAAAACCTTACTAGAACAAGTCAGTACAGCAAATTCAGTTTTTTATCAGTCTTCACCAGTTGAAGGAGACTTTAGAACAAGACAACTAGAAGTGATTGCCGGAGAAGACAAGACCCAAACAGAATACAAAGAAAATGGCTGTAGATTTATCGTTGATGTAGAAAAAGCGTTCTTCTCACCAAGACTATCAACAGAAAGAGAACGAATTGCAGGACTGGTAAAAGAAGGCGAAGTAATCATCAACATGTTTGGTGGCGTAGGAATGTTCTCCATACTTGCAGCAAAAGATACTCCATGCACGGTTTACAATATAGACATCAACCCAGTTGCAGCACAATTATGCAGAGAAAACGCACAGATTAACAAACTCAAAGGAGAGATCATTTCGTTGAACGGGGATGCGACTCAAGTGATTAATGATCAATTGGTTGAAAAGGCAGATAGAGTTTTGATGTTGTTGCCTGAACGCTCGGATGAGTTTTTAGATTCGGCATTGCTTGGATTAAAAAACAAAGGGATAATTCACTACTATTCACATATACATGCTGATAAAAAACAGGATGCGCCAAAATTATCTGAAGAACATTTTTTGAGTGTTAACAAAACAGATGCAGAGATTATGACTTCACGAAATGTCAGACCCGTAGGACCAAGATTTTATCAAACTGTGGTAGATGTAAAAATTTCTAAAAGCTAATCGTCTTCTATCAAGGAAGAAGGTTTTGCAGATGTTGTAGCCATCTGATAGCCAATCCATGAAACAATTCCCAAGACTCCACCTACAACCATGAGTATTGTCAATTGAAGAACAATTGGACTCCACTCAGAGAGCATTAACAGGTATGCATAGACAAAAAATGCAGCTATACAAGATACAAAGATGAAAATACCCATAGATTTTCGTCTTGACATGTCGATTGGATCAAAAACAGTAATTTAACTGAAGCTAGAATTCAATTGCCATCATATAGGCATCTTCGCCATCACGATAGTACGACTTTAGTCTTTGTCTGATGTCCATCCCCAAGTCTTGATATAATTTTACAGCCTCTGTGTTGCTGCAACGAACTTCAAGATACATTTCATCACATTGTTTTTCCTTAACTCCTTTGAATGCTTCATTAACAAGAATTTTTCCAAATCCATTTCCGCGCTGCTCTTCCAGTACGGCTACAGAAACAACGTGTCCTTTCTTGACAAATCCAAGTTTTTTAAAGTTAGAGAATCCAAATTCGGTCTTGCACATGATATATCCAACATGTTGATTGTTTTTTTCAGCTATAAGAAATGCCTCGGGAGCTTCTGCTAAGAGGCTTTCATAGAAATAATCAGAATAGTGTTCAGGCAAGGTCTTCATGTTAATCTCCATAACACCAATCAGATCACTTGGTTCACAACGTCTGAATATGGCACCGTTATGCTCACGTAAGATTACTTGCATAGGAATACGTGAAATCTAACGTATTTAATTTTAAGCTGGAAAGGCAATTATGTTCAGGTAATATACGATCTTTATGATAGAGCCTACTCAGGAATCAATTAGAAAAATTGTAAAGAATCACTTTGATGTTTCTGATGAGGAAGTAGGCCTTGTGAAAATGCAGTTTTATTTTGAGGATCAGGATTTCAAAGAAAAATTCGTAGAGTTAACTCAAGAGTTAGAAAGTAACAACTTACTATGTACACTTGAAAAAGAAGGATATAGACACATGGTAGTTGTATCAAAACTGCCTAAACAGAAAAAGAGAAGGTGGTTATCAAAGTCTTGGACGCCGAGATTAATGTTTGCGGCAACACTGGTAATGGTGCTAATTGATGGTTTTTACAGAACACAAGGGTTGAACATGTTCACACCGATTGGTGATCCACTTGGGGTTGCAATTGTGTATGCATGGGCATTGTTAGGTATCTTAGGGGTACATGAAGCAGGACATCTAATAGCAGCAAAGTGGCACAAGATAAAGACCACCTGGCCATTTTTTATTCCAGGAATTCCAGTTTTTGGAATACCAACGTTTGGTGCATTCATCCAATCAAGAAGTCTTACAGTGAATAGAGACATTTTATTTGATATTGCAATAGCAGGACCAATTGCAGGATTGATTGTAGCAGTGGTGGTTGCAATTTTTGGAGCATGGACGTCACCTGTAATTGATGCAGACATGGCTAGACAGATGTTTGGCACATCACAACTAACACCAATGAATGAAAATATCATCATCAAAGCATCACTTGCACTCTTTGACAAGAATGGAAGTGATGTTGAAGTAATAATGTCACCAATAATGTTTGCAGCATGGCTCGGATTTTTAATTACATTTTTGAATTTGCTGCCGGCGTGGCAGCTAGATGGGGGTCACATGTCAAGAGTTCTCTTAGGAAAGAAATGGCACAAGTATGCAACGTATGGAAGTTTAGGAGTTCTGGTACTACTGAACTATTGGATGATGGCAATCTTCATTTTGATTCTAAGTTCTAGAAGTAAAGATGCACAGCCACTAGATGATGTATCACCACTATCAAAAAATAGAAAAATAGTCTACATAGGGGTCATTGTTTTGGCAGTGTTGTGTGCACCAATACCAAGCTCAATTTGGCCGTAAAAGTGTGCGTGCGCCATCTTCAATGACTTGCACCTTTTGTCGTGGACCTTGATTCTTTAGAATATAGTCCATTGCTTTTTTAATTCCATCTAGTGGAATTAGTCCAAGTTTTTTGATGTATAGTTCAGGCAAGATTGAGGTAATTGCAATTTGGGAGTTTTTCTGAACTTCTGACAGATATAGGAGATTTTCCATTCCATCTTCATATTTTGATGCAGTTTTGATCTTTTCAGGTGTTATTCGACCATCAATTAATTTTTGGAGCGTTTCAGAACCTAATCCACCCATACATTCGGCAACCAGTATGATTAATCCCTGATTTTTAATCGATGTATAAAAATTCCATACTGAGTTTAATGATGAAGATAGTGTTTGATTACTTGCATCCTTTCCCGTACTAATTATCATTGTACGAAACTTTTCTTCAAAGGTTGCAGTGGATTTTAGGAGCGTTTGAGAAATGGATGATGTTTTTGAGGGATGTCCAGTCTGTATACCTGAAATTCCTTTTTTGTTTGCAGTAATTTCTATACATGATACCTCAAATGTGTCTGTGAATTTTTTAGCATCATTCATTGAAGGAGAATCGGTACCAGGACTTGGCGTATCTCCAGAACGGTGTGAGAACGCCTCTAGCATTTTTTCTGCGCCAAACTTGTGTAACAATCTTGTTGCAACTGTTTCATAGCCAAATAATCCATCAAACTGCACCTCCCCTAGGAAGACTAGATTTGAATTTGATAACTCCTGTTCTTCGAACTCATTAATTGTCAGAGTGTCAGGATTGTTTGCTTTAATTTGCGGGAGATTTCTTTTGTCAACTAGCAGTTTGGGTTTTGAGAATGATTTGATTTCACATTTTTCATAAATTTTGCCAAGAATTTTTTGTACAGGTATGGTGTAATTTTGGATTACAATTTCAGTTGGTTTTGACAAGTCTAGTCCCTCTAGATTTTCATTAATGGTAGAGTCATCAATTACTGGTTGCTCAAAATTGATTTGTTCATCTAGATTTTCAGCCATTATATCTAGAACGACTTCATTTTGACCGTAATTCAACCAAATCTCAGGCATGATTAATGAATAAAATGAACTAAAATAAATACAGCTTT
>CAZEES010000014.1:0-27068 GCA_964511265.1 uncultured Candidatus Nitrosopelagicus sp.
ATGATGATGCATGTGCTCCTGCATTGATGCTTCAGAATATTGTTTAACAAGCTTATCATCAGAAAAGAATTTTTCAGATTCCCCATGAAAAAATAATGTTCTATTCAAGCATGCAACATGATTTGCTAATCGATTAACCGCATCCAAATCATGAGATGACCAAATAATTGTAATTCCTTGTTTAGAATTTAATTCTCGAAGAATACTAAAGAATAATTCTATACTTTGTTGATCAACTCCTGTAACGGGTTCATCTAAAATCAAAATTTTTGGATTATTAACTAATGCCTTTGCAATAAATACACGTTGTAATTGTCCGCCAGATAATTCACCTATTCTTCTTTTACGAAGTTCATGTATCCATAATTGTTGTAAGATTTCATCAATTTTATTTTCATCAGATTCATTTTGTAATCCCATTCTCACAACGTCAGTTACTGTTGCAGGGAAATTTTTTTCAAATTCTGGCTTTTGTGGTACATATCCAATTTCTTTATGGTGTTTTTTTGATTTTCTAATATCCTGTTCAAAAAATTTGATTGTTCCAGAATATGTTGTATTCAGACCCAACATCGAATCAAAAAGAGTGGATTTTCCTGCACCATTAGGTCCAATTATGCCTAGAAAATCACCTTCTTTTACTACAAAACTTACATCATCTAATGCCTTTACATCTGGATATTTGACTGTAAGATTTGATATTTCTACAGCATTCAACAAAGAGCCTCTTTCAGATTATCAAGATTTTTAGTCATTTTTGAGACATAATTCTCTTCATCTGAAACAATTTCGAGAGGAGATAAAACAAGAACTTTTCCACCAATTTCATCTGCAATAACTTGAGATGTTTTAGTAGAAGTATTTTCTTCAGCAAAAATTACATTAATGTTTAATTTTTTTGCAGTTGAAATGATTTTTTCTAAGGTTTTTGGAGTAACATCACCATGTGGATCAGTTGAAGCAACAATTGTATGTTGAGTTAATCCATACTCGTGAGCAAAGTAGGAAAATGCATCATGAAAAGTTATAAAATCAGTTCTACATCCAGTTAAATCAGTTCTAATTTTTGAATCAAGTAAATCTAATTCTTTAATATAAATTTCAGCATTAGATTGATAATAATTTTTATTCATAGGATCAGAATTGGATAAAGCATTTGCAATGTTTTTTACTTGTGATTGTGCAAGTACAGGATTGAGCCAAATGTGTGGATCTTGATCACCATGATCATGTCCATCATGGTCATCTTCTTTTGTATGTTCATCATGTACATCTTCACCAGAAACTAGATGATGTATTTCTTCTAGACCATATGAGCCTTCAATGTGTCCATCTTCAATTTCATGTAATAAATGTTCAATATCTTCAATTATACCAGTTCCATGACCATGTCCATCACCCTCATGCTCATGAAGTATTTCTTCTATTGCTTCAATAGATTGCGATTCGGTCATATGTCCATGTTCAAACTCTTCAATTACTATTGCAATTTCTTCATAGAATTCTTCTGTGTGAGAATCATCATGTTTATCATGATCATCTTCTTTTGCATGTTCATCATGTTCAATTTGAATTCCATTACTTGTATCGACAAAAACTCCTTGATAATTTGATAAATCTAATGAATCAACCCAAGTTTCATAACCTAAACCATTGATAATTATCATATCAGAACTTTCCAATCTTTCGGTATCTCTAATGGTAGGCTCCCAATCATGTGGATTGATACCCATTGGGATTAGCAAAGTTGAGTTAATTTTCTCTTTTCCAATATTTTGTGAAAATTCATTAAGAAAACCAGAAGAAGTGACTATTTGTAATCTCGAATCAGTAGTTGTAGAAATAGCTGAATCAAAATTAACTTGGGATACTGCAAAAGAGGCTAGTGTAATTACAACTATTATTGCGATTATTGCCACTTTAATCTGAATATTCATACCAAAATTCAAAAAATGTTATTAATAAATGTGTAAAAAGTTAATAACATTTAGTTAAAATTTTTATGTTTCTTAATAACAATGAGCATATGCCAATTGTCTCTATCTCATTAACTGAGGAAATTCTCAAAGAAATTGATACACTGCAGAAAAATCTTGGATTTTCAGGCAGGTCAGACGCAATTAGAGCTGGAATTCGAAGTTTTGTTTCTGAAGAAAAACAAAAAGAGAATTTATCAGGAAATGTCAATGCCATATTACTAGTAGTACATAATGACGAATATGATAATCAGGTAAATGGAATAAAACATTCGTATGAGGATCTTATTACGACACATTTACACAGTAAGATTGAAGGAGACAAATGCATGGAACTTTTCATGTTAAAAGGAGAAGCAGAATCAGTTAGTGACATAACAAAAGATTTTCAGATTAATAAAAAAATGGATACCGTGAAGTTAGTAACATTATAAAATGAATGACGAAGAAATAAAAAATGAAATCAGAAAGTTTGCACTGCAAAATGCTGCAGAACATGAGGGTCAAACCAGAGATAAGACCATTCTTGCAAAGATCATGGGAAATGTACCAGAACTGAGACAAAAAGCTAAAGAAATAACACCAATAATTACTGAAATTGTGTCAGAGATAAATCAAATTCCACTTGTAGAACAACAAAAAGAGATAGAAGAAAAATATCCCGAGTTGTTAGAAATAAAGAAAGAAAAACCACAAAAAGAAAGTCTACTACCTCCTTTAAAAAATACAGAAGGAAGAGAAATTATTACAAGATTTCCTCCTGCTCCAAACGGTTATCCACATATTGGTCATGCAAAGGCAGCAGTAATCAGTGAAGAATATGCAAAGATGCATAATGGAAAACTAATCTTAAGATTTGAAGATACAAATCCCGGAACTGAGAGACTTGAGTATTATGCCGCAATTAAAGTTGGAATAGATTGGCTTGGAATAAAATATGATAGTGTCGAGTACATTTCAGATAATTTAGACATACTTTATGAAAAAGCAGATCAAATCATAAAGTCAAATGATGCATATGTTTGCACATGCAGTCAGGATAACATTAGTAAAAATAGAAGAGAAATGATGGAGTGTAATTGTACAAAACAGAGCGTAGAGGAAAATGAAAAGTTATGGCACAAGATGTTTGATGAGAAAGGTTTCAAAGAAGGACAGGCATTATTACGATTTAGAGGAAATATGCAGTCAGGAAATACAACTATGCGAGATCCTGCCTTATTCAGAATTAACACAAAAAGACATGCAAGGCAGGAACAAAAATACAAAGTTTGGCCAACATATGATTTTGCAGGCATAATTTTCGATAGTATTAGCAAGGTTTCACATGCCATGAGATCAAAGGAGTTTGAACTCAGAAAAGAGTTACACCATACAATTTTAGATAAATTGGGAATGGAAAAATCCGAATTCGTCTTTTTTGGCAGATTGGATTTAGAGGGAATGCCAGTATCAAAAAGTGCTCTAAAACCTCTAATTGAAAATGGCAAGGTTCCATGGTATGATGACCCAAGATTGCCAACTCTTGAAGGACTTCGCAGAAGAGGAATCAGACCAGAAGCAGTAAAGAAATTTGTTCTATCCCTAGGATTAACAAAAAATGATACAGTTTCTCCATTTGCATCACTGGAGGCATTTAACAAGAAAATAATCGATTCTGAGAGCATTAGACTTCACATGGTTCGTAAACCACGAGAATTGAAAGTTACAAACCTTCCATCAAATGAATTCCAGTTACCAAATCACCCCACAATTGACTTGGGAAAACGAACTGTTACAGTAAATGATTCTGTTTTGATTGAAGGTGAAGATGCAAAGGAATTGAAAAAAGGCGAGTCTATTAGATTACTAGGAATCGGAATTGTCAAGATTGTAGAAGATGATTCAAATCTTACAGCTGAATTTATTTCAGAAAATGCCGAAAATATTGAAAAAAAGATACAGTGGGTTGCAGGAGAACCAATAAAACTCAAAATTATTGTTCCTGATCAGTTATTTTTTGGAGAGAAATTCAACGAAGACAGTCTTAAAGAAATAGAAGGTTATGTTGAACAAGCATACTTAGAATTAAAAGACGGTGATGAAATCCAATTCATAAGATTTGGATATTGTAGAAAAGAATCAACACACCAAGTCATATTTACACACAAGTGAGAAATAATGAAAATAGCAAGAGTAGTAAAATCAGGTAAAGAGACTTTTGGTTTGGTTAAAGAGGGTAAAATTGCGACTAGAGATGATATTACACATTCGACAGGAGTGCCAATTCCACTAAATATTAGAGATTTCTTATTTGATGGATGGTATGAAGAAATTGTACCAAAAATTGATGAAATAAAATTTGAACATGATTTATCAGAATTTGATATTTTAGCACCAATTCCTAATCCCAACAAGATTATTTGTTTGGCATTCAACTACGAAGATCATGCTGAAGAACAAAAATTAACACCTCCAAAAGAGCCAGCTATAGTTAACAAACCAAGAACTGCACTTAATGGAACCAATTCAGAGATAGTTTGTCCAAATTTTGTTAAGGAATTAGATTATGAAATAGAACTTGCTCTGGTAATTGGCAAAAAATGCAAAAATATTTCAGAAGAAGAAGCGAAGGATGTGATTTTTGGATATATGATACTAAATGATGTATCAGCAAGAGATATTCAAGCGATGGATAAACAATTTACACGAGCAAAATCATTTGATACGTTTGCACCATGTGGACCATGGGTTACAACAAAAGATGAGATTGATGATCCTCAAGATCTCAGACTTGTAACAAAGGTTAATGGAATTGTTAGACAAGATTCTACAACATCTAAGATGTTCATAAAAATTCCGTCAATCATATCAATACTTAGTAAATCAATTACACTAGAACCAGGAGATATAATTTCAACGGGAACTGCTGCAGGCGTTGCGTTGAATAATCCAAATATATCCTATCTAAAAGATGGAGATCTAATAGAGATGGAAATAGAAAAGCTAGGCTCTATTCAAAATAGAGTTAAATTTGTTGATTAAAGTTTTTTTTCCATAAGATAAAATGGGAATTTATTTTCTAGATTTTCAATTTGGGGTAACGATTCAAGTTCAGTTAATATTCTAATCTTTGAGTAATTTTTTTGATATGCAAGATTTTGGACAAATTTGATCATTCCCTCTAGTTCATTACCAAAAAGTATTTCCAAAATTATTGTGTTTTCAAACGACCTAGATTCAGTAATTATGCCCAAAGTAATTATTTTATCATTATTTTTTTGACAGAAGATTTTATTTTCAGAATTTAATTGTTTTAATCTTTCAGTAGTTAATGGAATCCATCTCCATGACTCAACAAAGTGATAATTATTTGCATAGAGATCTTTGTGATCAACTTGACATGAATTAGAGATAATTATATTTTGTTGAGAAACTTGTTTTGACTCTAAAGAGAAATAATTCCATTTTGAAGTTATTTGATATCCTAATTTTTTTGCTAGAGTGAGAGAAGGTTTATTCTCAGATGCAATTAGCATTCTTGATATTTTGAATTCTTGTGATTTTGCATTTTCTTCAAAATGGAGAATCATTTTTTGAGCTATACCATTTTTTCTGAAATTTTTATTTACACGAATTCCTTCAATCCAAATCATTTTTTCAGTGTGATAGAATGCAGCGTGTGCCATAGAAATAGGAATTTGATCATGGTCAACAATAATTACATGTCCTTCATCAATCCAATTATCCCACACTTCATGGATATAATCACCCCATGAGAAGGTGTTATGGCAGAAATTCAAAACATGTTCTTTATCGGAACTTTGGGCTAATCTAACAATACTATCCACAAAATAAGAAAAAATATTAAGAATAATAAACGAATTCAATGAATGGGACGAATCATTGCATGCAAATCATCAGAACTAGAATCAGGAAATATGAAAAAGGTTTCAGTAGATAGTAGAGAGATCCTAATTGTTAATGTGAATGGAAATTATTTTGCATGTGATGACACATGTACTCATGCCGGAGCAAGTTTGTCAGAAGGAAATATTGAGAATTCAACTGTCACATGTGGATGGCATGGTGCTCAATTTAGCTGTGAAACAGGCAAAATGGAGAAATTTCCTGCAAAGATTAACGATTTAAAGTCATATACAGTGGTAGTTGAATCAGAAAATGTATTCATAGAGATTTAGAAAATGAGTGAAGATAATAAACAAGCAATGGAAAGTGCAATTCAGACACTTAATCAATTAGCAACAAGCCATTCTACACCAAAAAATTTCAAAAAAACTATTGCAGATTTAATTACAGAATTACAGACAGATGAATATTCAGTGTCTGTAAGAGCTGCTAATGCAATTAGCAGCCTAGATGATATAACGCAGGATCCAAATGTACCTTCATTTGTTAGAACTACCTTATGGCAAGCAGTATCGGTATTAGAGAGCATAAGAGAATAAATTCCCTTGAAATTTTATTAAGACATTGAAAATCGAAGAATATCTTTCCACATTACCACAGTCTATTATGTCAGGAGAAGAGATTCAAATTCCACCAGATACAATAAGAGAAATTTTTCGCTTTGTAGATTTGGGAAAAGGTGACATATTCTATCACTTAGGATGTGGCAATGGTACAAGTCTTTCAATTGCAAGGCAAGAATTTGATGTAAAAAATGCAGTTGGTATAGATAATTCAGATAAAATGATCAATGTGGCAAAAAAGATGATTGAGGAAAAGAATATTTCGAATGTAAAAATAGTTGAGCAGGATATACTTGAAGCAGAATTTAATGATGCGGATGTAATTTTATGTTGGTTTATGGATGCAGAGATTTTAGAGAAGATGATGGAAAAATTCAAAAAATTAAGAGATGATATTAAAATAATTACAATATGGGCGCCATTACCAGGATGTCTACCACAAAAGGTTGAGTTTCCATATATCATGAACAAAACTCCATTAGATGAGACAGGTGATTTGAAAAAACAATTGTTAGCTGTGTTTGATACAGAATGTATTGGATTTATCACAGCATGGGAATATGCAGAGAGATATACAAAAGCAATAGGAAGAGACAATCCAGAAAACGACCGATTTCTTGTCATCATACAAGCTTTAACAATTTGGATAAATGCAAAAAATCTAGGAGTTGCTTGTGGAGAAGAAATTCCAGATTCAATCAAATCCTACATTGCAATCCTCAAGGAATATTTTGGAATTGAGGTTGAGCACTTGTTAAAATAATCTAGTCAACCTTTTATTTCCAGAGATTAACTGTTTTCATGGAAGAGAGAATCAACATTAATGTTTCAGCAACAGAATATGACAAGACCAGTAAGGAAATAAAGAAAACACTTGGTAGAATGGAAGAGATCGTTCATGGACAAGAGGAATTTGTGATTACTGATTCAGAATTTGCGTTTGGATGGCATTTCTTTGTAGTTTCTGTAAATAGAGAGATGGTAATTAAATTATCAGATGTTATGGGAGAGCAATTTGATAGATACAAGGGAAAGGGATTGGATAAAAAATTCATTTCGTTGTTATCTGAGAAGATGAGTGGAAAAGATCTAAGGGTAAAATTTGCTATAAAAGAAGAAATGGAATCAAGCAAATTTGGGATTTTTTAAAAATTAAGGGGCCTCTGGGGGGAATCGAACACCCATCCGGGGATCCACAATCCCCTATCCTAGCCATTGGACGACAGAGGCCACAAAGAGATTGAATTTTTTTGTTGTATTAATCTTATAGCTGTTTTGTACTAATAGAGACTATTTTTTGAATTTACGTTTAATCCGTTTCAGTTTAGACGTACCAAATGGTAAAATTCTGTATTGCTTTGTCCATCTAAATGTGATAATTGATGATATGGCTGTAGCAAATATTAATACAGGAATTACCCATACGTAGGAAAGTTCAAGACCTGGAATTCCAAATATTGTTGCAAGTGTATTAGGGACTAGAACTGCAGTAGCAGCTACGGTTAGCCAAACTATTAGTTTTGTTAATTGGTTTGTAGATTCTGTTTGAATTACAGTGATACCAGTAGAAATAATTTCCATTACATTTTCTGCCATCTGAATTTGTCTATCTAGAGTTGCAAGAACAACTTCAAATTTCTCTAATATATCATCATCATCAGTCAACATGTCAGGATCACCATACTTTAGATTTCTTACAGTATCATGAGTTGCCCACACGGCATTAAGAAATGACAAAAGTGATCTTTTCATGTTAGATAATTCAGTGGACAAGTCTCGATGTATTTGACGAGAACCTGCAAGATCAATTTCAATCTGTTCTGCACGTTCTACAATTGTTCTAAGAGCAGAGAAGTTTGTTTCACTAACTTCATCAAGTAATCTAAAAAGTAACATTGTTTGTCTTTCTGCCCAATTCTCTGGAGTTTGTGGAAGTTTTCTCATAAGAGAACTAGAATAATTATATAATTTTGTAATTTTTCCGCCATAATCATCATGTATTGTAACAATTAGATCCTTTTTTAGGAAAATTAAACATGGTGAAGTTTGAGTTCTATTTTCACCTGTAAAGATGAATGGAACCATAATTCCCAGAGTATCACCCATATCTTCGTATTCAGTAAGATAACCAGATAGCAATGTACTAGAATCCATTTTAATATTTAATTTATCAAGAATTTTTGGAGTTTCAGTTACAATATCATCTACTACACATTCTATCCAAGTAAGATTACCAATTGAAACATGTTGTGTCGCTTCATCTAGGCTGGTACTTTCTCTTTTGAATGGAACTCCTTGTTCCTCAATTCCTGCAATACTTACTGTCTTGAGCATGGCAGAGAGACTTTTTTCATCTATATACACTTTTTTTTCCAAGTACTAACTAGATGATTCTTTCTTTTTATTTTGAGAACGACGAATAATTAATGATAATATCGCACCTGCAGGAATGCCAACTAGAGTACCAATACTAACATACGGAGCAATAAAGAAATCTCCAATCCATATTCCTCCATCATTTGTCAGTTCCATGAAAGTTTTAGGTCTAAGAAGTAACGGTATAGATTGTGTAGACGCATTGGTCTCTCCTAGATCATCAGTATAAGTCAAAATAACTTTTACAGGAATTGTATGCTCAGTAGTAACATTATCAACAGGAGTGATTAATTCTGCAGAAATTGTATAAGGTGTTTGCTTGGCAAGAGAGGATAATTTGTAAAAAGTATCGCCTCGGAATTCCATATCTGGTGCAATTATTTCAAGAGTAATGTCTTCAAGATCTATGTCATGAGAAGTAATGGTAGCTTGGATTGTAAATTCTGATTCTGCAAATATGGACTCAGGAGCAATTGTTTCGATTAAAACTTGAGGTGTTTTTTGAACCTCAATAGGTATTGCAAGATTCATTTTAGTTGTGGGCATTGGATCTACATTATTGCTCAGTAATACTTGTGAGTAGTCAATATTTATGAAATGAATTCCTTCAGTTGCATTATCATTTGCTAGATAATCAAGAGTTATTCCAAATGAACTAGTTGGAGTTAGCTCATCAATGAAGATTTGTGTTTCAGATAGTGAAGTAAATGTATTATCAGGACTTTCTAAAGTAAGTGAAATGGATTGTTTACTTTCCCAACCATTGTTTTGTATTAGAAAAGATATTGAAAAAATTCTACCAGCTATAACTGAATCAGGATATGTTATTTCAACATCCATGCTTGCATCCATTGATTGTTTCACTGTTTCAGAGTATACCGGAATAGCATATTCAGTATTAGAAAAGAACAACATTGGAATTATTGAGAGAATTATTAGATAGTTTTTCATGATATTATAAGATACAAATCAAAATTAAAGTTTCATTTATCAAGCATTAGTTTTTGAAAAAATGTCATGATTTAAGTAAAACAATGAAAAGGTAAACATATGAGTTGTTCAGGAGAAATTGTAGATAAAGACGAACAGCTTATTCAAATTAGATCAGATATTTCTAAACAATTAAAAAAAGCAAAATATGGAGTATCTGATCACTCGACTGTCGAGATATGTCATTGGACAAAAAAATCTTTTAGAAATGAAGGAAGTTGCTATAAACACAAATTTTATGGAATTAGTACGCACAGGTGTATGGAATTTTCTCCAGCTGGAATGCATTGTGAAAATAGATGTGTGTATTGCTGGAGACCAATGGAATTCTATGATTCACTAAAGATGGATGAACAAAAAGTTGCAGAACCAAAAGATATCATGTCAAAATTGATGGAAGAGAGAAGAAAACTTATCGTAGGTCATTTTGGTGATCCAACACAGGATAAACAAAAGATAGAAGAATCACTTATTCCCAGTCACTATGCCATATCACTTTCTGGCGAACCAACTATGTATCCAAAATTACCAGAACTGATAAAATATCTTAAATCATTACAAGCCACAAAATCAATTTTTCTTGTAACAAACGGTCAAGAACCAGAAATGATTCAGAAACTTGCAGATGAAGATGCGTTACCAACTCAGCTTTACCTTTCAACTAATGCATCAGATTACGATTCATTTCTTAAAATTAACAGACCAAAGTATGACGATTCATGGGAAAGATGGAACAAAACTTTAGAGATGCTTGCAAAGTTAGACACAAGAACAGTTCTTAGAGTTACATTAATCAAAGATTGGAATGATTCTGAAGAGATGATATCTAAGTTTACATCAATATTTGAAAAATCAAATGCCCATTTTGTAGAGATAAAATCTTACATGCACATTGGACGTTCAACTAATCGTCTTGAATATGAAAATATGGTAGACATGGATGATGTCAGAACTTTTTCAGAACAAATAACAAAAAGTTCAGATAGATTTGAAGTGATGGATGAGAGTAAGATTTCTCGAATCGTAGTTTTACAAAACAAAAAAAGGTTCACAGAGCGCTATCTTAGTGCGTATGCATAAACCAATCTGAGAATTTTTGTAATGATGCGGATCTATGGGACAATTTGTCTTTATTTGGAACATTTGCATAAGTTTTTGATTCACCATCAGGAATGAAGATTGGATCATAACCCCAACCTCCTTTTTCAATAATAGATGAAATTTTTCCAGGTATGCTAGACTCGAATAATTGAACATCGTCAACTCCATTACAGTAAGCAATTATTGCTACAAACTTTGCGTCTCGAAGTTCAGTATTTTCTAACAAACGTACTAGTCCTTTGTTTCCAATTGTTTCATAGACATAAGATGAATATGGACCTGGAAAACCATTGAGAGAGTTAATAAAAAGACCATCATCTTCAATAATAACGGGTTTTTGTATCTTAGTAAAAGCATCAATCGCTTTTCGTTTTGCTATTTCACTAAGAGAGTTTGATTGGATTTCTTCCAAGGTTGTTTTGAATAATTTGATTTTTACTCCTAAATGTGAGAGGATTCTTTGAGCTTCTTCAAATTTGTGTTCATTTGATGATGCAAAGAATAATTCAGACGACTGTTGCATATCTACCTCTACTTTCAATTACAGAAACTAATTCAAGAATCTTTTTACAATATTTTTTCCCAACAGATTTTTCATAACCTGTAATAAAATTTTTCCATGACTTTTTCATCACATTAGCATGTGCGCTGTTTAAAATTTCCTTGAATAAACGAAGATCAACCGCATGATCATCTGGTTTTTCAGTTCTATTTGCAAGCCCAAAATCAATAAGGAATAGATGATTGGTAGTGAGTATGAAATTAGAAGTGGTAAGATCACCATGCATTATACCATTTTGATGCAGTTTTCCCACAATCATTCCTATTTGTAAACATGTTTTAGGAATAGATTTTTCATCCATATCACGGATTAATTTTCCTTTGACATATTGCATGTAAATTGAAAATTTTTTATAATCTACAAAATAAATTAACGGAGTAGAGATACCAAATGATTTAACATCGGAAATTAGTTGTGCTTCTCGAATTGTTCTTTGTTTTCTAATTCGAGTATCAAGGGAAGGGTTTCGATATTTTTTTTCCTTTCGCATTTTTAGTACTGATTTTTTTCCATTCCATGAGGAGAGATAGACATCTGCTTCTGCACCTTTTTTAAGGATCTTCATTAAGATTATAACCGATTCTTGTGATTAATAGATATAATGATGTTGAATTATGATGCTCCACTTTATAGACCTCCATCAGAAGCAAATTCCTTAATCTTTCAAGTAACTCTAGGTTGCTCTTTTAATGAATGCTCATTTTGTGATATGTATAGATCCAAGGAATATTCTGAACGAACATGGGATGAAGTAAAAGGAGAAATTGACATGATGGCAAAGATCATGCCAGATACAAAACGAGTTTTTTTAGCTGATGGAGATGCGATTAATCTATCAACAGAATATATGACAAAAATTCTCAGATACATTCGAGAAAAATTTTCTTCAATTGAAAGAATTTCATGTTACGCAATGCCAATGAACCTATTGAAAAAAACTCCAGAAGAACTACAGGAGTTACGTGAAGCAGGACTTGATATGTTATACCTTGGAATAGAAAGTGGCTCAGACATTGTACTAAAAAAAGTAACAAAAGGTGCAACATCAAAAACAATTATCAAATCATGTAACAAGGCAAAAGATGCAGGATTCAAACTATCCTGTATGGTAATTTTAGGATTAGGTGGGAAAAAATATTCAAAAGAAAATGCCGTAGAGACAGGCAAAGTAATCAGTGCATCAAGACCAGATTTTGTTGGAGCGTTAACGCTGTATTTAGAAAATGGAATAAAAGATGAATTCATGACAAAATGGGAAGGTGAATTTGTTAGAATTAATGATAATGAATCATTAGAAGAATTAGAATTACTTGTGTCAAATATTAATGCAGAAAACAAAATTGTTTTCCGTGCAAACCACGGTTCTAATGCATATAATATTGCAGGAACATTTCCCGAAGATAAGCAAGAGATGCTAGAAAAAATTGGTTGGTTGACGAAACATCCGGAGAATGCACGACCTCAAGGATTAAGAGGTTTTTAGTGTTAAATTTTATCTATCAATTCTTTGACATTATCTGGAAGATTGGGTAGCTCAGTATGACTAGTATTGTTTTGAATTATTTCAGGACCTATTCTTCTAACTTTTTGAGTTCCAATTAATGTGTCTAAACTTCGTTGTATGTCTTTTTCAGGCAGAATAGAAGAAAGTTTTGAGATAAGTTCTTCTTCATTTTCATACTTTTCAATAGAATATTGAATAAGAGTCATTTTTTCATTCATAGACAGCTCAGACATTGTGAGTTCTTATTTCATGGAATTTAAAAATATTCGGTAGTGGGCCCGCGGTGATTTGAACACCGGATCTTCGCCGTGTAAGGGCGACGTCATAACCGAGCTAGACTACGAGCCCGCCAAAAAGTTCTTCGTTAAAATCCATTTAAATCTTTGACAAGAAAAAGTAATCACAATATGACAGAAATTCTATTTTTTTCTAGTCCGATTGGGTTGGGTCATGCTACAAGAGATCTAGCCATAATTAATCAATTAAAAGTTGGATCTTGTAAAGTATTTTCAGGAAGCTCAGCTATAGAGTTTTTTCATCAAAACAACATACAAGCACAGGATGTGTATTCGCCTCCAAGATTTGATGTGAAAGATGGTAAGTTAGAAAAATCATTAAAATGGCTTTGGAGTTACTATAGATATTATAAAAAATGTAAAGAAATTTCTAGTAAGATTATCAGTAATGAAAAACCAAAATTGATCATTAGTGATGAAGATTTTGCATCAATTGCAATAGCACAAGAAAGAAAAATTCCAAATATCATAATCACAGATATTCTTGAAACAAAATTCACTAGTGGTTTTGGAGGAGTTATTGAAAAAAAGATGAACAAGACGATGCGTGAGATGTTGGATAAAGCCAATAGAGTGATAATTCCAGAACTGGGTGAGAATCAGAATAATATCATAAGAACAGGACCTATTGTAAGAAAAATACAAAAAAATCGTGATGAGTTAAGAGACATATTAGATTTTAAGAAAAATACAATTGTTCTTAGCGTAGGAGGTACGGATGCAGGAATTTTTTTGATTAGCCAAGCTATCAAAGCGATAAAAAAAATTCAGATGGATATTGATTTAGTTTTAGTTTCAGGTCCAAAGATTAATGAGGGATTTTCAGATGGTGTAAGGAATTTGGGGTTTGTTTCAAATCTTCATGAAATAATTTTTGCTGCAGACTTGGTAATTTCACTTGCGGGAAAATCTACAATCGATGAGACAATTGTGTATGGCACACCAGGAATTTTTATACCAATTAAAGGACATTTTGAACAAGAGGATAATGCAAAAGAAATTGGATTCAAATTTGAGGATGTTTTTAATTTAAAAAATCTAATCGAAGAGAAATTGAGTGAAGATAGAAATGAACGGCAAAATAATGGGGCAGATATAGCAGGCATGGAAATTTCAAAGATTCTTTTAAAAGGAAAATAACGATTAATACGGCAATAATATTTTGGATTAATCATGAGTAAACTAACAATTGCAAAATTTGGAGGAAGTGCCATAGGGATTGATGGAGAAGGAATACCAGATATCATCAGAAGAATAAAAGATATTCAAAAAGATAGCAAGGTGATCATAGTCTGTTCTGCACCATTAACAATGATAGATGGAAAAAAGAGATCTCTAACAGATGTTGTTCTAGGCATCGGAAGAGATGTTCAGGATGGAAAAAATTTTAATTTTTCTACAGTTGAGAAACCATATTCAAAAATTATAGAATATGTTAATGATGAATTTAAAAAAGAATGCCAACAAGTGATTAATGATTTCTTAACAAGTTCAAGAGATGCAATTGATACTGCAGTGGTTAAAAAAGAATTTTTGGATGAGATTCGCTCAAAGGCATTAGCATTTTCTGGAGAAGTATTAATGTCACATATACTAAATCTGATTTTAAAGAGTAATGGGATCAAGTCAGATACAATTGGACTAGAGAATTGGCCAATAATTACAGATAACAACATAGAATCAACAAATTTTCTTTTCTCAGAATCAGTAAAGAGAATGAGTGAATTGGAACGGATTCTTGAGATTAATGATGTAATTTCAATTGGAGGATTTATTGGAAAGACAAAAGATGGAATTGTCACTACCTATGAAAGAGGGGGTTCAGATAGAACTGCTGCAGATTTAGGAATTTTATTTCATGAGAAATATGATACCATTATAGATCTTGAAAAAGATAGTTCTGTTGTTTCTGCAGATCCAAAAGTTGTTAAAGATGAATTGGAAGCCGTTAACGAGTTATCATACAATGAAGCTAGATTAGCTGGAATGTTTGGTATGAAAATTGTAGATCCAATTGCAATAAAAGAAATACTTGAGAATGGAGTAGAGATACCACTAATAATTACCAATATGAAATCTCCAGAAATGGTTACAAGGATTCAGAGAAGACCAGAAGATAAGAGCGGTCATCCTTTGAAGATTGTTACAGGCAAGAAAAACTGTGCCATATTACGTATAGAATCTGAAATGATTAGAGATTTGCTGGTTTCATTAGACAAAGAAAAGAGGTATAGTGAGTTTATTGTACTATCTCCATTCACAAAAGATGGAATTGAATTTAGTAGAATATTATTCTTAGATGGAGACTACGTTAAGAGAAATGAGAAATATATTCTAAGTTTTGATGCACTTGCAACAATTGCATATCAAAGAGGAGTGATTACGCTAATTGGAGATGAGATGTGGAGAGTGCAACAGATTGCATCAAAGGCCAGTTCAAAGATAGGCGATGCAGGCTTAAACATTTTGAATATGGATGCACAAGAAGAAACGTCAAGAATTATCATCGTAATTGAAGATATAGAAGATAGTGTTGCAAAAGCAATTGAATCAATACATTCTGAAAGATCAAAAATTAAATTTATTTAAACCGTTTTGGCGCTAAAGGTCTTGTGACCAGTAGTGCCAAGGTGGGTTTGTTCTTGGACCATCGTCTAGAATTAGTCCGGCGTTACCCAAAACACGCTTGATTATTCTAGTGCATAGAGATTATTTAATATGATCTATGTATTGTATAGGGATTCAGGCGTGATTGTTTAAATTACGAGACAGGTTTTGCCCGATATGAAAGAAAGAGGAAAGATTTGGATGAATGGAAAGTTAGTTCCTTTCAAAAATGCCAAGGTACATGTTTTGACCCATGCATTACATTACTCAACTTCAATCTTTGAAGGAATTCGATGTTATGATACACCAGAAGGCTCAGCAATTTTTCGATTACCAGAACATGTTGATAGATTTTTTAATTCTGCAAAAATGTATTCGATGAAAATGCCATATTCAAAGAAAAAGATTAGTGATGCAATTATCAAGACTGTTAAAGCAAGTAAGCTAGAACAGTGCTACATTAGACCGTTAGCATATTATGGATATGGGACAATGGGATTAACCCCAACAACCAACAAAGTAGATGTCTCCATTTCATGTTGGGAATGGAAGATGGGAGAATCAAAGGCAGGTAAGTTTTCGGGTGCTAAGTGTAAAATTTCAAAATGGATTAGAATTGATTCAAAATCACAACCAATGCAAGCAAAGTCAGCAGCAAATTATTCAAATGCAGCATTAGCCAGAATGGAGGCACTCAATGCAGGATATGATGAGGCAATAATGTTAAACAACAAAGGTCATGTTGCAGAAGGAAGTGCAGAAAACATTTTTGTAGTGAAAAATGGAAAAATTTCTACTCCTCCATTAGATGCGGATGTACTTAATGGAATAACAAGAGATTCAGCAATCAAACTTCTCAAATCAAATAAAATCAGAGTTATTGAGAAAAATATCAAAATTGGTGACCTTTTGAAAGCTGATGAAATTTTTATGACAGGTACTGCAGCTGAAGTGAAATCTGTTACTCGAGTAAATAAGACAAAGATAGGAAACGGAAAGATTGGAGATGTTACAAAAGAATTACAAGATTCATTCATGGATACAGTTATGGGCAAAAATAAGAAGTTCCGTTCATGGTTGAGATTCATCTAAAATTAGATATATCTTAAGAATTCAGAGAATTTATGGAAGATTGTTCAGTTTCAGATAAGATTTCCGAGATTTGCTGGTTTTGTAAAAGAGGAAGACATGAGGAATGTATGAAAGAAATTCCAATCAATGCAAAAACAGAAGGACCACACGATTGTACCTTCGATACAAAGTTCATTTTATGTAAATGTGAGCATGAGGAGCAAGATTAGATTGGACTATGATGAGGAATTTTGGAATAAATATGCAGATGAAAATGAATCACGAAATAATGACGAGTTTACAAAATTTTTGACAAATCTTGCAAGATCATTACATTGTACAAGTGTTTTAGAGATTGGATGTGGGACAGGAATTGATTTAAGAGAATTTGATGACTCATTTGAGATACATGGAGTTGATTTAAACGGGCATGCATTAGAATTAGCTGAGGGAAACATCCCTAAGGCTAAATTTTACAAAGAGAGCATCACAAAATTACCTTTTGAAGATTCTTCTGTTGACTTTGTATTTACACATAAGTTACTAAATTATCTAGATGATGAAACTGTAGATGAAGGTGTCAGTGAAATGTTTAGAGTAGCAAAGAGATATGTTTTGAATTGTGAATTGTTTGGGGAGACAGAGGAGAAGATTGATGATGAAATGAAGTTTAGGAATATGCTCAAGAGATGGCTAAATTACAAAGTGAGAGTTGTAAGTAATGTCAATATGCATGAAGATATAGAACCTGAACAAGTAAGATTTACCTTACTGAGAAAATTATAATCAGCGGGTCTAGTGGGATTCGAACCCACGACAGCCGGATTAAGAGTCCGGTGCGCTACCTGGCTGCGCTATAGACCCACACAAAGAAATGAAAAAATGATGTTATTATTTAAACTTGGGATGTAGTATTAGTTTTTAATTTCTGGTTCTTGCTCGTATTTTTCGAGAATTGCAGTGAGTACAGTTGAAACTGGAACATTGTTCATCTTTTTCTTTTCTGCAAGAAGTTTTTGATATGCATCTAATGTGATGTAAACTGGAATTGAACCATTTCCTTCTAGGAGTCCTCTTACTTTGTATAATGCAGTTTCGAGTCCATTTTCAGCAGATTTTGAGAATTTTACTTTGTCCAAGATTCCGCCTAGTGGACCTAATGGCATTTCATAACTAACAGTCATGGTAACGTTTGTAAGGTTATCAGAGAGTTCTTTGAATTCAGTGGTAATTTCCCAACTTTTGAATTTACCTTTAATTTGTTTTGCAGAGATTTTTTCACCTCTAACAAATTCAGTTGTCTCACAATCCCATTCTAGTCTTTTTCCGCTAAAGTCACCAATTACTCGGAATGTAGTTCCAACACCCATTCCTGCTTTAATATCCATAGGAACGACAGTCATGCCAACTTCCTTGTCTGCTGATATTTGATCAGAAACGTGTTCTGGTCTTGCAAAATAGGTAAACACAGTGTCTACTGGTGCTTTGATGTCGATTGATTTCTTAACTACAGTCAACAATTGTGACTTTTTCCAGAGAGCATTTAAAGCTTTACACGATTTTCAATCCTATTTTTAATTTATAATATATTGATCGGAGAAAGAGTAATTTTGTTGATGAATAAATTTGGTATGTTTTTAATATTGCCCTTACTTTTTGTGTCAATCACGGCAACAACAAATGCATATGGACATTCACTGTTTAATTCTTCAGAACAAACATTGGGCGAATATAGAGTTCAGATCGCAACACTGCCAGAGTTTCCACAGATTGGGGAACAGTCAGATATTTTGATTAGGGTTACGGATAATCAGCTTGAGGAAGTTGATCGTTTTACTATGGGTGCGAGAATATTTTACAATGATGAACAAATAATCACATGGAGACCAGAGTCATATGACGATGGCCATATGCAAAAAAACTTTATTTTTGAAGAGGCAGGAAATCATATTTTTCGAATAGATTTGTATGATGCAGGTGAAGATGGAGGAGTTTTGACATATACGTTCAACATTAGTACACAATCCCCATTTGGCTATATTTTCATAGGTGCAATTGCTGCAGGAGGTATAATTTTTGCAGGAGTTATGGGAATTGTGTTTGTTTCAAGATTATTAAAAAAGAGATCTAGGCTTTAGATTCAATAATTTGTTTTCCAATTTTAAATGCAAATAATACAGTAAGTAGAGTCATTGCAAATAATAGGATACCAATACCTAGATGAATTGCAACTAATACTGCATGTAATTGAGTATCTATTACAAGAGCACCAAGTGTGATTTGAGTGACTACAAGAGCGCTTGCAAAGGCACTAGTGAATTTGATTTTTCTGCCTGCATCCTTGTTTAACCATGCAGTAATTGTAGTAGCTAAAATTAAGACACCTGTTGTTGCTGCAATAGTTCTATGAATCCACTCGATGAAATATTCATCATTAGGCATAACACCATTTGGACATAATGGCCATTCAGGACATGTCAAGCCTAATCCAGCTGCAGAGATGTATCCACCAATAAACATTAGAGAATATAAAATTACAAGAGATGCTAGAGCCAGGAATTTTAAGATCAAATTACTCTACGATGAATGAACCTTGCATACCTTGTAATGCATGTCCAGGAACTGTACAGATGTAGTAGTATGTACCAGGTGCGCCAGCCAAGAATGTTACTGAACCAGATTCACCAGGTTTTAGAGGGTTTGTTGGTGCAGCAATTGCAGAATCAAAAACAACGCTGTTAAAGTCATCAGGGTTTGATACAACACCAAATGAGTGGAATGATTTTCCTGCATTAACAGTTGTTATTGTTACTTCATCACCAGAGTTAACTCGGACTTCAGGATTACTACCTTCTTCACCAGGTAGTGCATTAAATGCCAAAGTCCTAAAGTCGCTACTTTCTACAAAGTCAAATGCAATGTCATGTGAAACACCAGTTGGTGGTGCTGCGGCTGCAGGAGCTCCTGCACCAGAGACAATAATTTCTCCAACCATTCCTTGCATTCTATGTCCAGGAACTGTACAGATGTAGTAGTATGTACCAGGTTCGGATGGAATGAATTCAGATGTTCCACTCTCACCAGGGTTTAGTGGAGCGTTTGCAGAGGCTACTTCAGAGCCTGCAATAATTCCTGTAAACCCTTCAGTTTCAGCAGTGACACCAAATGAGTGGAATGATTTACCATCATTTACGACATCAAAGATGATTTTGTCGCCTACGTTTGCAGTAATAGTTGGATTGTTATCAGCTTCTCCAGGTAAGGCATTAAATGCCAAAGTCCTAAAGTCGCTACTTTCGATAAATGATAATGATGAGTTGATTTCTACTCCGGTTAGTGTTACAGCACCACTTTCACTAGAATGATCACCACTAACATCTCCAGTCAAGAGACCTGCTGGTGGAGGCATGGATATCCAATAATCCCACATTCCAAAGAAGATTCCACCACCTACAATACAAATTCCAAGCAGGATTACCATCATCTTGGTGGTACGTTCAGGGGTTGTTCTGTAAATCGGATCGTTAATTTCTACTTGTGCCATTTTATTCTCCTAATGTGATGGGTTCTTTGCCTGATATGGGAAGTAATATTTTCCACCTAAGTTGAATGGATCGTCCATGTCTGCTGGTTTTCCTTTTGCAGCACTGTAAATCAAGTTTCCTAGGAAAATTGCCATGCCAACACCGATGATAAATGCGCCAATTGAGATGATGATGTTCATTTGCACCCATTCTGGGATTGCAGGATAATCATAAATTCGTCTTGGCATTCCCCATAATCCCAAGATATGCTGGGTGAAGAATACTAGAACTGTTCCGACAAATGATGTGATAAAGTGGATTTTGCCCATTGTCTCATTATACATTCTTCCAGTCACATATGGGAACATGTAGTAGATGAAACCAACAGTTCCGAATAGGATTGTTCCCATTACAAATAGGTGGAAGTGTCCAACTACCCAGTAAGTATCATGAGACATAAAGTCTAATGGCATTGCAGCGTTAACTACGCCTCCTGCTCCAGCAGAGAAGAATAGTGCGATTCCGCCTACAGCCCACATAATCGGGGTTGCAAATTTGATTCGTCCACCCCACATTGTTGCAAGGAAGTTGAAGGTGTGCATTGCAGAGGCTGGAACTGCTGCAAGTGTACCAACCATGAATACAGTCTTTTCAGTAAAGGACATTCCTGATGCATACATATGATGAGCCCAGGATGAAAATCCAACAATCGTAAGTAAGGTGAATGCGAAAACGCCAGAACTATGACTGAATATTGGTTTACGTGAGAAACGTGGGAATATTTCATACATAAAGCCAATTGCAGGAATTACTAAGATGTATACTTCAGGATGGAATGTAAACCAAAACAAATGTTGGTATGCAATTGGATCACCACCCATTGCAGGGTTAAAGAATCCAGATGCACCTAATCTATCTGTAAGTAACATCAACAGTGCAGCTGCAAATGTTGGAACTGCTACAAGAATAATCAAAGATGAAGTAAGATATGACCAAGCCAAAAGCGGCATTTTACTAAGCGGTAAATCAGGATGTTTACATTTCATAATAGTTACAACAAAGTTGATAGCTCCAAGAATAGAAGATACACCAAGAATTTTCAATCCAAAGATCCACATGTCCGCAGCAGGACCTGGTGCACTAATTACAGAATAAGTTGGATATGCATACCAAGTAAAGTCTGCAAATCCTAACCAGATGAGTGCACCTGCAGGAGGAATCATCCAAAATGCAACAGCATTTAATTTTGGATATGCCATATCTTTGTAACGAACCATAATTGGAACCAGGTAATTTCCAAATGCAGAAGCAGATGGTAAGATGAATAAGAAGATTAGAGTAGTTCCATGGACAGTAAAGATTCTATTGTATGTCATCGAATCAGCAATTAATTGTACACCGGGACTGAATAATTCAACTCTCAGGAGTAAAGCGAGTGCTCCTCCCAAAAACATGAAAGCCAAAGAAGTGATCAAGTATAGAAGACCAACATCAGTATGATGTGTTGAGAACATGATTTGCCAAATTGGTCTTGGTTTTTGTAATTCTAATACCATATCAAATCAAGCTCCTTTATCCTCTACAATAAGTGTTCCACGCATATTATAATGAATCAATCCACAATATTCTCTACATTGAATATCAAATTCACCTGCTTTATCTGGTGAAAACCAAACTGTATTGACTCTTCCAGGAACTGCATCCATCAATACAACGTAATCATGAATGTTAAACGAATGTATAACATCTTTTGAATATATCTCAAAATGATAGGCTTTTCCTTTTTCAAGATGTAGTTCTCCAATTTCTTTTGTACCATCTTCATGTTCAAATGTCCATAACCATTGTTGTCCAGTTACTTTAATTAATTCAGCATCTTCAGGTACATGTTCAATCATTCGTTCAATATTCCAAGCTTCCGCACCAACATAGCACATCAAAGCAACAACTACACCAACGTAAATCCATTCAGGCCAAGTAGAATGTCCACTCATTTTACCATTTACCCTCTGCTTCATACGGAGTTGGTTTTGCTTTTGGATTTGATTCTCTAAATCGCATAACCAACCAAACTATCATTCCTGAAACAACAACTCCTACAGTAAAGGCTACAATCATTAATCTGTAAAATAATGCCCAGATTACTTCTGTTCTATTAAGATATTCGCCAGGGGTATCACCTGCAGCCATAACGTATTGTACTGAAGGAAGCACGATTAATAGTGCCAAAACTACACCTAAGCCAATTATTCCTTTCATATTTTACCGGTAATTACGCGAGTCGAAAATTTATATTTAAAAGTTTTGAAGATTTTTCTTATAAAGTCTCATGAAAACGTGATGAGTCCATAGAATTGATCGATGTAAGATAGAAACTTTGATCATCATATTTTATTATATTTAATGAAGCATTTGCAATAATTAATTCAAACAAGACTTCAGGTTTTAGAGAAAGTACCTTGCCGATCATTGCTTTGATTGGATCCATATGAGTTACAAGAACAACATTTTCGCCTTTATGTTTGTTTTTTACAAAGTCCACAATATCAAAAACTCGTTTTTGAACTTGAGCAAATGATTCGACTCCATTGTGACTAATCTCAAGACTCCCTTCATAGAATTTCAAGAATACATTGCCGTGGTTTTTGAAGATTTCAGTGTATGGAACCATAGTGAATTTTCCCATATCTAGTTCTATGAGTCTATCATCCGAGATTGGCTTTACATCACAATGTTTTCCCACAATTTCTGCAGTTTGCATTGCTCTATCAATTGGGCTAGAATAGATTGCAGATATGTTAAGAGATTTGATCATTTCACCTGCTTGGTCTGCTTGTTGTTTTCCTTGTTCAGTTAGATTAATTCCAGGAGTTCTACCTGCAAGAATTTTTTTAACGTTATTTTCAGCTTCGCCGTGTCTAAGAAAGATTATCATGTTGTACTACAAATTTTTCTTCAATAGAGATAATAATAAGATTAGCAGAGCGCATTCATGAAAGTTGGGATCATTGGCGGAACTGGTGGAATGGGAAAGGGTTTTGCCATCAGATGGTGTAAGAATAATCAAGTTATAATTGGTTCAAGAGATGCAGCACGTGCAGATGCATCTGCTCAAGAATATACAGAATTAGCAAAAGAGGCATATGGAGAGATTAATGGAGGTATAACAGGAACAGATAATGCTTCAGTTGCTAAAGAGGCAGATGTTCTAGTCTTATCAATTCCATATGAGAATATTGATTCAACTTGTTCAGAGTTATTACCTCAAATTAGTGACAATTGTGTAGTTGTGTCACCAATTGTCCCAATGACTAAAACAGATACAGGCTTTGAGTGCGTTGCAATAAAAGAGAATAAACCATTTTCACATCAAACAGTTGAAAAACACATGAAAGACAAAACAAAACTTGTTTCAGGATTTCATGTAATCTCTGAAAAGAAACTTGTTAATCCAACTTTGAAACTTGATTATGACATATTTGTTGCAGGAGATAGTAAAGAGTCAGTAGAAGTAGTGAATGGATTGATTAACGAGATTGAAGGTTTAAGACCAATTTACTTGGGACCAGGAACATTAGCATATCTCGTAGAGATGTGTACGCCATTGCTCCTTAATGCAATGATAAGAAACAAGATGAAGAATCCTGGAATTAAAATAATTTAAAACAACTAGATTATGACATTTTATCATGAGTCGTGAATATTCACGTAGAGGAAGAAATTGGTTTACTGCAATGGGCGTGCTGTTCATTGTAATGGCAGCAATTGTTTTAGTCAGGAATGTGATTTTATGGAGCCCAGGATTTGCGCTTGATTTTTTATTAGGACCAGATATAACAAATGAGAAAGTTGCATTAGGAATGATTGTCTTTGGATGTATATTGATTGGATGGGGGTACAAGAAACCAAATGTCAAAATTAACTGAATTTTTAAAAAAAGAGAAAATTCTACATTTGGCAACTATTGATGAGAAATGTACGCCACATATCGTTCCTGTTTGGTATATGTATAGTGCAAAGAAGATCTATGTTGGAACAAACACTAGAACTCGGAAAGCAAAAAACATCAAAGTTAACAAAAAGGTGAGTTTCTGTGTTGATGTTGGGGTGAGTGCACCAAATATTTTTGGAGTTATGGGGAGAGGTACAGCAAAATTGCTTAAAGAGAAATCAATTGTAAATAGAATTGCTAAAAGAATTCTTTTACGATATTTCAAAACATTAGAAAATAAATCTGCAAGAGAATTATTGGAAGATACGAACTGTATAATTGAAATTACGCCTAAAGAATTTTCAAACTGGGAGTTTTAACGAACAAAATCCTCGATTTTATTCATGGCTGATTCCAAAATTTCCATTTTTGGCAGATAGACAATTCTGAAATGACCACTTCCATATTGTTCACCAAATCCAGAGCCATGAACTGTTAGCACACCTTTTTGCCTTAGTAATTCTAAAACAAATTCTTTATCTGAATTGAATTTGTTTTGTTCAATTTTAGGAAATGCATAAAATGCTCCTTTTGGATTTGAGCAGGAGATTCCATTCATTTCATTAAGTCTTTTAATGACATAATCTCTATGAGTCTTTAATTCTGAAACAAATTTTGGGATATAATCTTGAGGGCCATTTAGTGATTCTAGAGCGGCATATTGAACTGGAAGATTTGTTGAAATACGAACTCTAGCAAGTTTTGGCAAATTTTCTCGGATGTTGTCAAGTTGTGGTGAATTGTTAAATGCAATGTAGCCAATTCTCCAACCAGACATTAGATGAACTTTTGAAAAACCATTTAGTATTATTACGGGCGAATCACCAGCAACTTTTCCAATACCGGTAAACTTTTCATCAAAAACTATTTGATCATAAATCTCATCACAGATGATGTAGAGATTGTGTTCATTAGCAACATCTACGATTTGTTTTAAAGAATTTTCATTGAATACCAAACCAGTAGGGTTGTTAGGGCTGATTAAACAAATTGCGACAGTTTTTGATGTGATTTTACTTTTGATATCATCAATATCAGGAGATGATGAGTTTAGATCAACTGAGAATTCAATTGGAATGCCTCCGTGTAATCTAACGTAGGAAGCATATGGAGGATAATATGGTCCTGGAAGTAGAACTTCATCACCTTCTTCAACTATTGAAGAGATAACCATGTCTAGACCTTCAGAGACGCCATTCGTTACTAGAATGTTTTCTGATGAGACGGATAAACCCTTTACATTTTCTTTTTTAGCAATTCCTTCTGTTAATTCAGGTAAACCCTCAGAGCGAGTGTAAAAATTTTTCCCGTTGGTAATGGCATCCACCATTGCTTGTTTCACATTTTGTGGTGGTTGAAATCCAAATTGTACAGGGTCACCTATGTTGAGATAGTCAACAGTTTTTCCTTGTAATTCTATTTCACGTGCAGCTGATACAATATCTCTGATTGCATATTCCACACCTGCAACTTTTTTCGATATTTTCATCACTAAGACAGATATTTAGACCCGTTAAATGCTTATTTTTTTGGACCCGTAGCTCAGCCTGGATAGAGCGGGTGGCTTCGGACCACCAGGCCGTGGGTTCGAATCCCATCGGGCCCTTTTTTTAAATAATCAAGTATATTAGACATAATTTCTAGATCATGACATGAGTCCCGGCATTGGTTTAATGGATAGGAGATTGAAGACGGAAAAAGATGCAGTATCACTTGCAATGTCAGGAATTTTGAAAGATTACAAAACTGAATCTGAAAAAATTAAGACACTAGAAACAAAGTATGATGATGATGCAGGAGATTGGTATGTCGCATTAGGTTGGGAAGAGAAACGTGCAATTGTAAAGATGGATTCAGTTTTGGCAAAGATAATAGAGATTAAAGAAATTTAATTTGATTTTTTAAATTCAACATTTGGAGTATCGTTTTCATTTGGTATTACCAATAATCCACCTTCATGAAGCTGTTTTAGCAATTGCATTACTTCTTTTTCAACCTGTGTTCTTTGTAGTCCAGTTTGTTGTGCAAATAAGTCTACCAGTTCTGTGACTTTTCTTTGACCATTACAAGATTTCCAGAAATCTATGATGGCTTGATTAACCATGAAACCTTGTTCGTGTTCATTAGCAAGGACCAAAGAACCATCTTCTTGTTTTACTAATTTTCCTACACCTTGTGGAACAGCAGTTTCATAATTAATAGGAGCAGGAGTACTTTGTGATCCCATTGTCTTCATCATCGCTTTGGCTGTATCAGACATTTTATCCATAGTCCATGGAGGATCCCATACTATTTCTACATCAACATTATTTACACCAGAAACTTTTTTTGTATAACGTTTAACATCGTCAACCATTGTTTCATGTAATGGACAACCTTTTGTTGTCATTGTCATTTTGATATTTACATCATTATTTTCAGTTATATCAATTCCATAAATCAGACCCATATCAACAATGCTTAATGGGACTTCAGGATCCATGCATTTTTTCAATGAATCACGCACTTGTTCTACATTAACAGTACTCATGACAAAAAGGAACATGAAATGAATAAAAACTTTCTATTAATTAGCTTGGAATAATTTTTTTATAGATT
>CAZEES010000015.1:0-26652 GCA_964511265.1 uncultured Candidatus Nitrosopelagicus sp.
ATTCACAAAGGCGAGAGAATTTGTTCCAGATGCGGCATTGTCGTTGATGAACAAATGGCTGACATGGGTCCAGAAACAAAGACATCAAATCTAGAAGATAAGATGAGATTAGCAAGAGCAACTGGACAGACAACACTAGCACAACACGATATGGGAATTGCAACCGACATCTCAATTTCATCCACAGATTTTAGTGGAAAAAAGATTTCAAGTACAGTTTCCAATCAGATGCAAAATCTAAGAAAATGGCAACAAAGAGTTCGAGTGACATCCCCACGTGAAAGAAGACTAACTAATGTCTTGGGAAAAATTTCCGAGACATGCGATAATTGCAGTCTTCCAAAAAATGTGGTCGAGACAGCATCCATGATTTATCGAGGTCTAGATGGGAAAAACATCGAAGTGAAAGGTAAATCCGTCGTAAGCATTACTGTAGCGGTAGTCTATATGGCATGCAAACAATGTGGAATAGTTAGATCATTGGACGAGATTTGCAAAAATGTTTGTGCGCCAAAAGATGTGAAAGCAAAAACAAAGTTAGCTGCAAAATACTACAGAAATCTTGTTTTGGAAATAGGAAATGTGATCACCCCAGTTGTTACTATGGATAAGTACATTTCAAAGATCGCAAATCTGACCAAGACAGATGTAAGAGTTGAGCGACTTGCTTTAGAAATTGCCGGAAAAACAGAAACAAAGAGCATTACAGATGGCAAAGCACCAAACGGAATAGCATCAGCATATCTGTACGTATCCTCGGTTTTGTTAGGACAAAACGTGCTACAAAGAGACGTATCCTCGGTTTCTGGCGTCACAGAAGTAACAATCAGAAATAGAGTCAAAGAGATTCTTTCAACGCATAAGATGACTTTGACATTAAGACCTATTTTGGCCAAAAAATAATCCCCCCCTTTTCTTCTTTATTTTACATTAGGATTAGCTAAAATTCGTCGAGATTATATACGAATGTCGAAAGAAAAATTCAATGGCAGTACTCGAGATAAAGGATTTACATGTACAAAGAGAAGGGAAGGAAATCCTCAAAGGTGTAAATTTGAAAACAGGTCCAGGAGAAGTTCATGCAATTATGGGACCCAACGGTTCTGGTAAAAGCACATTATCGTATACTCTTTTAGCACATCCAAAATACGAAGTAACAAGTGGAGACATACTTCTCGATGGAGAGAGTATTTTAGAATTAACGGCAGATGAGAGAGCAAAAAAAGGATTGTTCTTGGGATTTCAATATCCAACTGAAGTCTCAGGTGTAGGTTTTTCACATTTTCTTAGAACATCTTACAATGCATTAAGTAAAGCAATGAAAGGTGAAGACAGAGAAGTGTTCATTACAGTTAGAGAATTTCAGAATTATCTTAAAGAGAATATCAATGCAGTAGGATTAAGAGAAGACTTTCTTTCAAGATATTTGAATGAGGGTTTTTCGGGTGGAGAAAAGAAACGTGCCGAAGTTTTACAAATGGCAGTATTAAAACCAAAAATTTCAATTTTAGATGAACCAGATTCCGGATTAGACATTGATGCAGTACAATCCGTTGCAAAAGCAATTAGTCAAGTTTCAGATAAGGATTCTACAACAATTGTGATTACACATTATGCAAGAATTCTAAATTTCTTAGACAAATTGGATCATGTTCATGTGTTTGCAGATGGAAAAATTTTGAAAAGTGGTGATGCGTCACTTGCACAGGAATTAGAAAAACGTGGTTATGACTGGGTTCTTCAAGAAGCAAAACAATAAGAATTAAAAATTATTTTAAATAATAGACAATTGGTGAGTGATCATGTCTGAAGAAGATAAGAGATATTTTTTTAATTTTTCATTTTTCAAAATTGATCCAAAATGGAGATGGATGGCAGATTTAGCAAAAGAAGAATCTGCAAGAGAATTAGAGAATGTGCTTGAAAATGTACCAATAAAGATTAGGACCTATTCAACATTAGGATTAAGAGATGATGCAGATTTTCTGATTTGGTCCATGTCCGAATCAATAGAAGATATTCAAGAAGCAATTTCGAAGATATACTTGACAGTTGTAGGCAAGTATATCACACCATCTAGAGTGTATTTATCATCCACACGACAGTCAATGTATGCTAAGAAAAACCGCACTCATTCATTTGTAGGCGGATTAGAGGCCAAAAAATATGCAGTAGTATATCCATTTATTAAAACAAGAGAATGGTATCTTCTACCAATTGAACAACGAAGGCAGATGATGGATGAACATATCAAAGTTAGTGAGAAATATCCACAAGTTGAACTAAACACAACATATTCCTTTGGTATTCATGACCAAGATTTCATGTTAGCGTTTGAATCAGATGACTTGAATGTTTTTCAGGATCTGATCATGGATCTTAGAGGAACAAAAGTTTCAAGATTTGTGGAAGAAGATACTCCGATGATAGTTTGTGTGAAAGATGATATTGTTTCCATAATTAAGAGTCTTGGATGATGAATGCACTGAAAGAATGGGCAACTGTTGTTAAAGCCCTAGAACAAGGAAAACAGACTGTGATTTTGAGAAAAGGAGGAATTTTAGAAACTGCGTCGGGGTTTAATATTGAATCAAAAAAATTCTTTTTGTTTCCGACATGGGAGCACCAAGAGACAAAGCATGTTAAACCAGAATTTCATAACTTTCTAAATCAAGTGTTAAACAAAAAACCTGATGAGGGCTTCAATAGAATCACATCGTTTGCAGAAGTTTTAGATGAAAAAGATATTCAAACAACAGAGATCATAGAAAAATTATCAGAATTCCATGTGTGGAGTGATTCATACATACAAGAAAGAAGAGATTGGAAACCAGAAAAACCTCTCAAAGCTGTTTTTCTCAGGACATATAGAATTCCTCAGATAGATATTCCACTAGAGTCTAGTTTTCAAGGTTGTAAATCATGGGTAGAAATAAATTCAAATTTTAATCTCGGAGAATCGGTATTAAATGAATCAGAAATTAAATCAAAATTACATAGATTTAGGACAGTTGTAAATGAAATATAGAAGATTAGAAAAATGTGACATTGAGATTTCAGAGATAGGTTTTGGAGCTTGGGCGTTCTCACTCCCAGGATGGTGGGGTAAAAAAATAGACGAGGATGGAGCAAAACGCATGTTAAAAAAAGCATATGATCTGGGAATCAATCTTTTTGAAATGGCAGACATGTATGGACAAGGAAGAGCAGAGAAAATTGTGGGAGAAGTCTTCAAAGATATGAGAGAAGAAGTAATCTTTTCTACAAAATATGGATATGATTTCTCACAAGTAGAACAAATTGGACATGCAGAACTACCACAAAGATTTTCTGAAAGAGAATTTTCTGAAAAAATGTTACGAGATAGTTTGGACAGACTACAAACAGATTATATAGATATTTACGGATTACATAATCCAAAATTGTATCACATTAGAGACAAAAATGTTTTTCAGTTTTTAGATGATAAGATTGGCGAAGGGAAGATTAAGACATATCAAGCTGCTTTAGGACCAGCAATAGGATGGACTGCCGAAGGACTAGAGTCAATGGAGATACCAAACTTGTCAGCAGTACAAACAGTTTACAATCTATTTGAACAGGTTCCAGGTAGGGAATTATTAGACAATGCGGGAAAAAAGAATGTTGGAATTTTTGTTAGAGTGCCAGATGCTAGTGGAGTCTTAACAGGGGAAATGAGAACAATGGAAGATGTTGATAAAAAGATAGGGGATGATGATCATAGATCAGTTAGGAAAAAAGAGTGGTTCAAAAGAGCATTTGAAAAAGTTGAAGAAGTCATGCATATTGGAAAACAATATGAATATGATATAATGCAATTATCAATGAAATTTATCCTGTCAAAAAAAGCAATTACTTGCATAATCCCAACATTTGGAAGTATAGAAGATATCGAATCATTTGTATCAATTTCAGATGGAGAATATTTGAAAACCAAGGATATTGAAGAAATTGAGAGTATTTTTGATTCATGGGAATCCTATGAATTGAAATTTACACAGCCAGATGTATTAAATTACATCAGTTCTAAAGATTCGTGAATAAAATTTCAAAGATGATTAAGATTTAATTGTAGATAGGAAAAGATTACAATAATGGGTTCATATTCATTTGTGCTATTTTCATTATTGTTAATTTCATCAGTTGTTTTTGCATCATCACTTGAGAGTAGTTTTGCTCAGGAGATTATTGCCACAAGCACAGGATTTGAGAATTCAACCATACTAGAATTAAAGAATGCCAGAGGTAACACGGCAAACATAGACACAGTAAGAATATGGTTAAGTGGTGAAAATGAATTCAAATCTTTCAAGACAGAACAAGGATGGATGGGCAAGAATACTCCTCAAGGAGTGATTATTTTTACATCTCAGAATCAGGTCAATCCAGGAGAATATGTGAAATTTGGGATCAAGACCACAGAACTAAATCCAATAATTAATTGGAAAGCAATTGATGAGAATGGTACAGTGATAACTTCTGCAAGCACAAGGATTACAATTTCAGAGACAGACGGAGATAACGCAGGGTTAAATGAATCAGACATAACAGGAGTAAAAGATGATTCAGCATTCAGGTTTATTCCAGAAAGACCATCTTCAGATTCAGATTTCAGAGTGATTGGTGAAAATTTTGTTCCAGAACAATCTCTTGATTTCTACATTGGAAGTAATTTTGATCAGACAATAAAAGTAGATAGTGATGGAAGAATTTTATTCACATCAAAAGTACCTAATATACAAAATGATGAGAGAACTGAATTTATTTTAAGAGATTCTGGAGGGAGTGAAAAAACAATTAGTTTAAGAATTTCACAGTCAGAAAATAGAGAAATTTCACAAGTCATGAAAGTATCAATTGGGAACACACCAAAAGAAGTGAAACGTGGAGAAACAGTTACTCTTTCGGGAATGGCAACACCAAAGTCAACATTAACTATTACTTTGAAATATTCAGATGGAATGATTCTCAATATAGACACAATACAAGTAGGGATTGATGGGAAATGGAGTTTAGATGTGTTAATTCCTCCGGAAGTAGAATTAGGCCAGGTTGGGATTGATGCAAGTGATGGAAAAACTACGATACATAGAGATTTTGATGTGATTAGTGCGGTACGTATCAATGTATTTGCGGAAGAGACCATGTATCAACCAGGGGAAACAGTACAATTTAGTGGAAACGCGGTATCAGGTAAAGAAATATCAATAATTCTAGAAGATTCAGTCGGAACAGAAATTTTCTCTAGAAGTTTAGGCGTAGGTGATTCAGGAGTTGTTGATTTTGAAATTGAGATTCCAAGAGAATCTGTTGAGGGCACATACATTCTATATCTATTTCAAGAAGATGAAGAAGGAATTACAACTTTTGGAGTTGGGCAAGAACCTGAAGCAATTTTAATTCTTAAACCAACAAAATTAAATTTCAGTATAAATGAAGATGTGGAGATTTTAATTCAAAGTGTACCCAATGCACAGATATCATTAATCCTCATTGATTCAGCTGACAGAGAAAGATTGTCAGATAATATCAATTTAGGACCAGATGGAAGAGAGTTGTATAAGATTAGTGCTGCGGAATTATCGAGTGGAGCATATACAATTAGTGGCAAAAGAGGAGAGAGTGCTGATGATGCTAAGTTTACAGTAGGGTTTACTACAGGTTCAGGTTCCATTTTAATTCAGACAACAAAAAGCGAGTATCAGCAAAGTGAACAAGTTCTAATTTTAGGAAGTACAGATGCAATTAATGTATTATTGGATATGACAATAATGGATCCTAATGGAAAAACAATTAAAAGAATCGATACATTTTCAGATAGATTTGGCGTTTTCAAGATAGATAATTTTAGAATTCCCGCAGATGGAAAACTTGGAGTGTGGACAATAAATGCAAAAAGTGGAGGTAATTTTGACAGTGTGGAGGTTACAGTATTAGGGGATAGTGATGAATTAATCATAAGACTAGACAAGGATAATTATAATTCTAGTGAAATGATGAACATATCTGGAACTGGTGCAGAGGCAACAGTATCTTTAAAGATGTTCAATTTAGATGGAGATAAAGTCAATGAATTAAATATAATTCCAAAAGATAATGGTGACTTTTCAACAATATGGATGATTCCAAGCGACATTATACCAGGAGAATATGAGATTCTGGTAGATGATGGAATTAGAAATGTTTCCATAAAATTTACTGTAAACTGATCAACTAACGGTTTTTATTTCTCAGTTTTTCGTGTAAGTTTATGAACCTAAAAGACAAGATTGCAGATTATCCAAATTTTCCTAAGAAAGGAATTTTGTTCAGAGATTTCTCACCAGTCCTAGGCGATCCATCGGCACTCTCATTTGTTGTAGAAGAATTTACTAAGAAATTTCATCCTAATGATGTAGATGTTTTTGCAGGAATTGAATCAAGAGGATTCATCTTAGCATGCGCATTAGCACTCAAATATAACAAAGGAATGATATTACTACGCAAAGCTGGGAAATTACCAGGAAAGACCGTCAAAACATCATATACAATTGAATATGGAAAAGCAGTCATGGAGGTTCAAAAAGATGTAATTCAAAAAGGAGAACGAGTTCTTATTTGTGATGATTTACTTGCAACAGGAGGAACTGCAAAGGCAGCTGCCAAGCTGATTGAGAAGATTGAGGGTAGCGTAGTAGGATTTGCATTCATCATTGAACTACTTGAACTAAATGGACGAGACAAGATTAAAGATTATAGATCTGAATCACTGGTGGAATACTAATGGATGAATCTGCAGAGATTGGCATTTTTGGCGGCACCGGAATTTATGATTCAGGATTATTAAAAGAACCAAAAGAAATTATCATAGACACACCATATGGCAAACCATCTGATTCAATTACAATTGGAGAATTTAACGGAAGAAAGATTGCATTCTTACCAAGACATGGAAAAAAGCATACAATTCCACCACATATGATAAATTATAGAGCAAACATTTGGGCATTCAAAGAATTAGGAGTCAAAAGGATAATTGCACCATCTGCAGTTGGTAGTTTAAAAGAAGAATTTGCACCACGCGACTTTGCATTACCAACTCAATTTTTAGATTTTACAAAGTCACGAAAAGGTTCATTTTCAGAAGAAGGGAGAGTTATTCATATATCAGTTGCAGATCCATTTTGCCCAGAATTACAACAAGTTATTTTAGATGTTGCAAGTGAACAGCAAATAGAGATTCACAAAGATGCAACTTATGTCTGTATTGAGGGACCAAGATTCTCAACTAAAGCAGAATCAAAATTCTACAAAAGTACAGGTGCAGATATTATTGGTATGACACTTGTACCAGAGTGTCAATTAGCAAGAGAGGCTCAGATTTGTTATGCGTCAATTTCAACTGTGACTGATTATGATGTTTGGGCAGAAAAACCAGTTACTGCGAAGGAGGTTATTGAAACATTATCAAAAAATGTTGAACTGACAAAAAAACTTCTTACAGTATTAATTGATAAAATTCCTACTTCAAAGTCATGTTCATGTGAAAAGGCATTAGAAGAAGCAGAGTTTTAATCATCAGCAAAAGATTCTCGTTTCAATCCTTCAGGGAGATTTAGGTCACCTTGGATGAGATTTTTTTGTAAAGTGCCAATCACAGCATCAATATCATAACCTAAAACTTTTATGTTTTTTTCTACATCTTCGGTGAGTTTTACTCCTACATTTTGACCGCCAATTCTTCCAAACGCAATTCCAGTAAAAGGAAAGGAATGATTATCAACAATAAAAGTGCCAACAATTTTTGCTGCCATTTGAGTTCCAGTGATATCTTGAATATTAACAGTAAGTTTCAAGATTAAATTTCAACTGCGTGATGTATATGATCTAATACAAGAAAACTTGAATGGTAGTCATCAACAATTTTGTAATCTTGAATTTTTAGTTCAATAATTTTTTCATCAGCTGTTTCAAATTTTATCATGCCATTTTGTTTTAGTTTTACTAGTTTCCATTTGTCTTTACCTTTCTGTAATTTACTGATAATAACTGCCCATTTTTCATCATCTTCAATTCGTGGCATTCCAACTATATCAGTAATAGAATCAATTCCCAATGATTTTTCTTCACAAAATGATTTCATGCAAACTGCACATCTCCAAACATCTACAGAACCAACAGTTCGTTCATCAATGTTGATGTTAACAGGAGCAAGATATGTTATCTGAGGATTATCACAGCATTTGTAAATTTCTGGGGTTTTTGGAGTCTCAGATGGAGTTTCGCTCATATTTTTTCACTTTTTTTTGTTATATTTAGTCCTTGCATCATCATAAGAGACTTCAAGTGCAACACCAATATTGTCAATGGCGAGATTTTTTTTGAATTCTTTTTGTTCTCTTTCACACATTTTTCTATACATATTCACTGCTGTAAATCTAGGATGCATTGCCTCAAATTCATCATCAGGCATATCAATGAATCCTCCCAATTCCACAAGTTTTTTTGAGTTTTGAGTTGCATCATCAAGAGTGATATGCAGATCATTTGAGATTTGGGATGTATTCATTCTACCATTAATTACAATATGCAAAAAGATTTTTGCTTGAATTTCTGTTAATTTAATTTCAGATACAAGAGTTTTTGTAATTTGTGAGAGTTCCATTGTACTAACTATAATTCAAAATCATCTTTTGGCTTTTTAGTAAATTTCTTATTAACTATTTTAAATGAAATGCCTAATGTAATGAAATTTGTTATCAGTCCACCAACTGCACCATAAATCAAATCATCAGTTATAGTCCAAATACCAAAGAATACAATTAGTGTTGGGATAGTAATTATTAGTGCAATCAAGGAACCTTTGGTAATAAGATCCATTGTTGTGACTTTTTTTGTAGAGTTTTCAGTCAACAGTTACAGATAGGAGTCTGCCTATAAAAATCAAAGATGCTTTATATTTGGTAAAACTAGTTTTGTGTATATTGAGCAAATATGCAAATGCAACACAACCAACTGAAAAATCACTAAATTATGTAATACCTATAATTTTACTAATTTTCTTTGGTTTGGTATATGCGATGTCATTACGAGCAGATAATGGGTTTGTTAGTTTCATATTAATTGGAATTGCTTTAGTAACAATAGTTTACTGGACTAGAGTCATAAAGAGAATGGTTATGACTCAAAAACCAAAATTTACAGCAAGAGAACAAGAATCAAAGAACTGGGTATATGATTTGATCAAAGGAGATAATGAAACAGTTTTCGTTGCAGAAGTTCCAGGTCCTGAGGATAAAATTGCAGTTAGATTAATTGATGGAGTTTTATACATCAGAGGTTCACAGGGATTTTCAAAAGAAGTTCAAATTGAAGGTCCAAAAGAAATGGAAATAGGCGATTTCAAATATAGAAATGGTGTATTAACATTAAGAATTAGAGTGTCAAAAGCTTTTTGATTCTTCTAATTTTTTAGGTAGATACTTTTCAGTAATATTTGTAAGACCATATTTAGAAAATGCTTCTAATTCTGCTTTTCTTTTAATTTTTATGAATACTTCAAGTTCTCGTTTCCATAACCCATCTTGGTATCTGGGATCTTTTAGTAAATCATAGCAACGTTTGATGTCAGATTCAGTCATTGGTATTGTAGGAAGTTTGAATTTATCAATGTCTGTGGCCCAAACACCCATCCATTTTGCATCAGGGACGGTTAGTCCTTTAAGATGTGCTGCATTTGCAGAACCAGATTTTATAACCATTGCAATGTGTTCTCCATACACATCACCGTCAGTTAGTATTACAACAGGCAATCCCATTTCATCATGTAAACGCTTTAACAATGTTCTAGTTGAACGAGGAGCTTGACCACCAGTATTGATAATGATAGATTTGAATTTTTTATCAACTTGTTCTTCTACAAATCTAGTAAACAAACCACCTTTTTCTATAGCAATTACAAGTTCTGCACTAGTATCAACTAATTGTGAAGAAGTCATGCTTGGACCAATTGCATATCCATCAGGATGACTGGAAAGATTCTGCGTCTTCCCTTCATAGCCAGGAATTGTATACTCTATTGTCAAGTCACCAAAAATACTACTTCGCTCTTCAGGAAATACATAGAAATCTTCTCTAGGTTGAGATAAGACTGCTTCTAGATCAACTATAATATTATCAGATTCTCCTTGGTCTTCAAAATCTACTGCAAATGCTTGAGAAGAATAGTAAACATCTCGAAGAGTGGATGATTTTTTTTCATGTGTTAATTTGTTAGCAAAAAATGCGAGCCATAACAATTGAGTAAATGAACGTAATTGAGAACTATTTTTTGCACTCCTAAGAGAAGTATTAGTTCCAAGGACATACTGTCTTAGTTTTTTATCATAAATTATGTTGCTAATGGAACGATTTGGGATTGAGAATTTTGGGAATTCACCATTTTCAAGATCTTCATAGACTTGTGCACCATGGCTTTTGAGAAGATTAATCAAATTTTTTGATTTATCAATTTTCTCTTTTTTAGTTTGTTTTTTAGTTTGTTTTTTAGCCATTCTTTTCTACCTCTTTATTTTCATCAGTATTAGGTATTGTAGTTTCTTCTTTAATCATTTTTTTATAGTTTGGTTCTTTTTTATTTCCCGATAATTCAGTACAGAATTGTGCAACAAGTGGTAAATATTTTGAATATAGATTTGCACGTTTTTTTGCCATTTCAGCTTGACCTTTTTTAGACATGTATCCAGATAGTTTTCTAGACAAGAATTGTAGTGCTAGACGAAGTTCTTTTTCAATTTCTGGTCTATCTGCAACATTTTCTTTTCCAACGGTTTTGTATGGAACCCTAGTTGAGCATATATGAGAAACTACAATCAAAGGTGCAGAATCATTTTTCACTTTGTAGCGATTCCAATCTGTGTCTTTAACAACTTTTAGTACAACATCACTACCTTCATCATATAACAACGGAATTCTATTAGCAAATCGGTATACAGTAGTTCCACGTGACTGAATATTTCCTCCATAAGCAATTCCCATTTCTATAACAAATGGAAATCCAGAATATGCAGATGCAGTTCTTTGAACTACTGCCATAAAATCAGGTTCAAATCTTCTTTCAATTCCTTTTTCTAAAGGCAATTCACCTAAAGGTGCCAGACATGTTGGATCAGGAGATCTGAAACCCTCGTAAGTTTGTAATGCATCACTTAATTTTACTAATTCCTGATCAGACATATTTCCAACTCTAGTTTCAGGTTTGAATTTTGCAAATTTACAGAATTCTAATGCTGCAGTTGGACCTACTCTTTGAAATCTTTTATTTAGAAAGTGGGTTAAAGATTCACCTTGAACAGTATTCGCCAATTGTTTGTAGTAAGGACTTTCAACGTCCATGTCTGTTACGAGAGTTTGAGAAGTACTATAATCCCAATAAACTAATTTATTATTTCGAAGATCAACATCTTCAATTCTAATTCTTTGGAGTTTTTCAAAATCAGCTTCAAGAAATGACATTAATGCTATCACAACTCGTACAGGTCTTGTTAATGACTTCCATTTTTTTTCAGTCTTTTTCATAATGTCACTATAGTTTAATTTCTTTTTTGAGATTCCTAGTTCTTTTCTAATTTTTTCAATCATTTTATCATCAACATTTGGGATTTGATAATGTGTGTCAACAAGCATACGACGGATTGTTTCCACATCAATTCCATATGGATGAGGAGCAATGATTGTAGGCGCAGGAGGCATGTTACGAATGATTGCTTTATGATTAAATTTTTCACCTTTAGGATCATCAAATGTTATTGTTGCATAAGGAGTAATCAGAGAAGTTTGATATACATAATCACGAATCTTTGTTCCTGCTTTTGCATAATCACCTTCTAGACAAATACTGACACTCAAACCTTGTTCAGAACTAGGTTTTTCGGCTTTTTTTAGTATAACCGGTTTATTTTTCTGAATATCCAGAAGCATTTCATAGTCAAAACGAGTTTTACCATCAGCATTACTTTTAACTTTAACAGCTTTGTTAGTTGTGATTTGACCGTAAAGAATTGCCATGGTTGCACCTAGACCAAACATTCCACGAGCTTGTTTTAAACCAAATTTAGAACCATAAAGAACAGTTCCAAATGCCAAAGGAACATGTTTTGACGGAATGCCAGGACCATTATCTTTTACAGTCAGAATATACTGTTTCGGGTCAGGTTTGTCTGGTTCTACAGCTTTGATTGTCATGTGAATATTTGGTAGAATGCCACTATGATCACATGCATCTAGAGAGTTTTCTACAAACTCACGTACTGCAGTGTATAAAGAACGAGTAGGATTGCTAAAACCAGCTAAATCACGATTACGATAAAAGAACTCACTAGGAGAGATTTGGTTAAATTGTTCATTAGAAGACATCTTGATTTTCCCACAAAAGTGCTTTTTCAGCTTTTTCTCTTCTTCTTGCAGCTTCTAGTTTACTGTAAACAGGACCATGCATACTTCCACTTGATAATGAGGATATTGCATCAACTGCCAATCTTAATTGGTTAGGCTCTCCAATAATTCCAACAGTTCTACCGTAAACAGAAATTGTAGCACCAGTTAGATTTTCCATGTTTAATCTAGCAGTTCCATTTTCACCGATGATTCTTCCTTTAATTCGTTCAATTTGATCAGGTGACTTTCCACCAAATTCCCGTAAATCAATTAAATGTAAACTATTTTCTCCACGTAACAGTCGAAGTGAATTTTCTGGTGAGAAACCTCTACCAATTGCACTAACAATTTCAACAGCCTTGAATGGACTAATGTTTCCATCTATTTTATCACTAGTAATCATCACTTCCCCTGTTTCACTATCTATATTCAGATCAACATGGCATTTTTTTTCAATACGATGTTTAGTTTTACCAGATTTTCCAATAATAACACCTATTCTTTCTATTGGAATTCTAATTAATTTTTCAAAGCTCATTTTGTTATCCTTTCAAGAATATCAGCAGGGTTTTCTACTGTTAATCCTCGTTTTACAAAGAAGTTGGTTATGTTATTAATGTCTCTTTTTAAAAAGTTCATGGTATTGGGATGTGTTATATCAACTGCAGACCCCAAATCAAACAATTTTAGACCATTTTTGGTTTTGAATATATTATATTCTGAAAAATCACCATGAACCAATTTTGCCTTTTTGAACAAGTCAGAGATTAGAGCAATAGATTGAAAATAGTCATCTTCATCAACTACAGATTCTAGTAGAGTGTTTTCTGGTTTTCCACCATTTCCCTCAAAGTCCATAATCAAGATATTTTTTGATACATGTCGAGGTGTGACCACAGAAATTCCACAATTATAACATTTTGAGATATTTTGGAATTCTTTTTTGGCCCAGAGATAGACAATATTTTTTGTTCCTTTTTTAACATTGGTGAATCTGGGATCTCCGGCAAGATATTGGCTTCTTCGTTTAAAATTAGATGTTGTTACAAGATATATTTTTAATGCGATGTCATTATCTTCAGGATCTTTTGCCCAAAATACAACAGATTCTTTTCCAGCTTTGACAACCCCATTCACATAAGAAATTATTTTAGAATTTATTAGATCATACAATTGCAAAACAGTGATTTTATCTAAGACTTCATTGACTACTTTATTTTTTTTAAATCCATCATCTAGAGTCTTCTTTTTTTTCTTTTGTTCTAGTTTAGATTTTATCTTTAATTCAATTTTTTTTTCAGAATTATCAGACATACCTTATATCATATCTACAAATAATAAATCATTTATGAGATCAAAAGTCTTTTGGAATATGATCATTATCTTTTAACCAGTCTACCTGAGGTAAAGTAAATCTCCAAACTATGTCTCCACGTTCATCTTGTTTAAAATCCCAAGGTGCAATTACTACAACATCATTATCTCTAATCCAAATTCTTCGTTTTAATTTTCCACGAATTCTTCCTCTTCTTGTTATGTCATCAGTACATTTGACAAGAACTTGATCACTTCCTAAAAGTTTGATGACTCGACCATACATCTCTCCTTCTTCAGCTAATCTAATCTCTTTTAGTGCACTTTCATTGAGTACTTTACGTTTTCCCACGTAAAAGATATGTAAATTTTGTATATAATTGTGGTGTTACATTTTAAAGACAATTAGAAATGGAATACCATCTATTCTTCGTATGCTTCGTTCAGACCCAATTCCCAAACTTGTTGCTAAGGAAATTGTTTTTTCACCAACCATATTAATAGAGTTACATTTTTCTAACAAGCCTTTTGCTTCGTGTTCATCAACATCTCTTTCAGCATAATAATTGGGATTGATTTTGATTTTTGTATTTCCATCATGAAGGGTTTTATCAACCAACTCAGGATCACAGATGTTTAACATTAGATTGCCGCTTGCGCTAATAACTTTTGTAGAATAAAGCATTATGCATATTTACCTTTAATTGTAGATTTTGCTCCACATGCCTCACAGATTAGAAAAGAAATCCTATTTTCTTTTTCTACTTTAGTATCAGGACTTTGACATGTTGGACATTCTACATAATCTTTCAGATATATTCCAAATAATCTAGTGAAATCATCAGGATCACGCTTACCAACAAAAATTGCTTTGTCACCTACACGATCAGCAGGTACAGCAAATTCTTTTGATAAATACTGTAAGATAATGTTAGGTTCTCGTCTTAGTGCTTTTGGAAAGTCTGCAAAGTTTCTAAGAATTGTTTTTTTTCCTTCCCAAGTAATATCAATTGGTGGCAATTCAAAACGTTTACCAGATGATGATGTGTTTGAAATATTTTTTTCAATTCTTTTTAGTAAATTTTCATAATCAGATTTAGTCATAACTAATATTGGTTCAAATCCCCTATATGGGTTTAGTTAGAAAAAGGAAAGTGCGTCTAAGGTTTACCTATTCGGAAAACTTTAGTTCCGCATTCACCACATACGCCTTTTACAGCGGGACGTCCATTTTTCAATTTAGTCTCTTCTGGGTTTTGAATTTCTCTTTTTTGTCTGCATTTTACGCAATATGCTTCAGTCATATATAAAATCCAAAACAATCTTCTATTTGAAAAGAGAATGTGAATATTATTTCACTTTAGGCTAGAACTGATGTATTTTTTTTATAAACTAATTTGCAAATTTTTCTAAATTTGATCAAAAATCTTGTATTTTTTAGACTTTGAGAGAAATTCATACAAAATAGATCAGTATTATAATGATCAAAAATTGGAGAAGAGATATGGGTTCTAAGAAAGGAGTGATAATTACAGTAGGAATTTTGATTGCAATTACTATTGCAAGTTTCATGGTGTGGCTAGATAATCCAACCAATACTGAAATGACAATTGTGGTAACTGATTTTGAGAATCATGATACAGGGATTAATGAAAGACATTCAATAATTTCAAGTGCCGTAGAAGAGTCATTTTCAGAATTAGTTGAGGGTAAGATTTCACCAGAAGAATATATCAAAATTGCAGAAGTTTCTTCATCACAAAATAATGCATTGTTAATGGAATTAGCATATAGTGATGCACCAGAAGAATGGCAAGAAAGTTATATCAATCGTATCGCTTCACTGAAATCATTCGAATCTTATATCATAGAGACAATGGTAATGGCAAACCTAATCGCAGAGGATGGAGAGACGGAGCAGAAAACTGAAATTTTGAGCAATATAGAAAAATTAAAAGAAGAATCTATTCAATATACTCAGATGGCGGACTCTGCAAAACCGTGAGTATATACAAAAAATACTATAATTATTAGTTGGAAATCGTTAAAAGGTAATTTTGTTATAAATGGTCATAATGTCTCAGAATAAGAAACTAGAGAGAGATATAGAGTCTACATCAGCTTCAAAATTACTTGTAATTTGTGTTGATAGAGATGATGATGTAGGTAAAAAAGCAGGAATAACAACTCCGGTAGTAGGAAGAGATTCATGCATTAATGCAGCTCAAAGACTTGCTTTAGAAGACCCAGAGGATGCAGATTCAAACTCCATATTTTATGCAGTTAAGACCTATGAGGATTTAGTCAGTAAAGGATACAATGTACAAGTGGTAGTTGTAGCTGGAGTAGATAAGAGAGGCGTTCAAGCAGATGAAAAAATTGTTAATGAAATAAAATCAGTGTTACAGAAATTTTCAGCAAATGGTGCCGTTATTGTTTCTGACGGGGAAGATGATGAAATGGTAATTCCAGTTATTCAAAATGTCATACCAGTAGTATCTGTTCAAAGAGTTGTGATGCAAGTGAGTAGAACAATTGAACATTCCTATGCAGTATTTGGAAAGTTCCTGAAGATGGTGATTTATGATAAGACATATTCAAAATTCTTTTTGGGAGTTCCAGGAATTTTACTATTGATTGGTGGTATTGGTACAGTTGTCGGATATACTGCAGAGATTTTTGCAGTTCTAGTTAGTATTTTAGGAGGAGCATTCCTCATTCGTGCATTTGATATAGACAAATCATGGACTAGTTGGACAAAGGCTACACCTACGGGTTTCATTAGAATATTTGCACTTGTTACAGGAGCAGTTCTAATTCTTGCATCAGTTCCTGCAGGTGTTGCAAATATTGATCCGCAGTTATTTGAAACAGAAATGGATTTTGCACAATCAATATCAAATCAAATGGTAGTGGGACAATTCCTTCAAGGATTATTTCCATTTTTGTGGATGGGACTTGGAACAGTTTCAGCAGGTATCTTGATTAGTAATTGGCTCAACAGAAAATTAAAACATATCAGTGATGTTTTGAGAATTATTGTATTAGCCGCAATTTATCCAACAGTTGCACAATTTGCAATTATATTGACAACAAATGAGAGTTCATTTACATTAATTCCACCACTGCTAGCAGGTGCAGCAATAACACTGATATCAGCCACACTACTTTTCCGTAGATATAGGAAACGAGGTGGCAAATTATTAACGGAATAAAAGACGCAGCATTATATCTTTCAGGATTTTATTCAATCTATTCAAAAAGACTAGAGAGTGAAATTCTTCAAGGTGATATACCCAATCACATAGCAATAATTTTAGATGGAAATAGACGATGGGCAAAAAGAAACCTAACAATTCAAGAAAAAGGTCATTTCAAGGGTGCAGATGCGGTGGAGAATTTACTAGATTGGTGTGAGGAATTTGATATTAAAATTATAACATTATACGTTTTATCAGCAGAGAATTTAGACAGAAAAAATGACGAACTAGATTATCTTTATGAGTTAATCCATAAAAGATTAGAAAAATTGTACAATGATCCTAGAATACACAAAAACAAAATGAGAGTCAAAGCAATAGGAACAATAGAACTACTACCAGAATCAATCAAAGATGTTCTTAGAAGATTAGATGAGACTACCAAAAATTATGCTAATCATTTTCTAAATATTGCCATAGCTTATGGAGGACAAAATGAATTAGTAGATGCTGTAAAAAAGATTGGGACAAAAATTAAGAGTGGTGAACTAGATGCAGATAAAATTGATAAGGGAATTATAGAATCTAATTTGTATACATCACATTTACCACAATCATCTCCAGACATGATTTTAAGGACATCAGGAGAAAAAAGAATGAGTGGATTTTTACTTTGGCAAAGTGCATATAGTGAGTTGGTGTTTTTAGATATTTTCTGGCCTGAATTTAGGAAAATTGATCTGATGAGAGCAATTAGGACATTTCAAAAACGAAAACGAAGAATAGGTAAATAGAAATGAAAGAAGAAGTATCCGCAGGAGTTATTTTATTTAATGAGTTTGATGAAAGAAAATTTTTACTGCTAAATTATCCATCTAAACATTGGGATTTTGTGAAAGGCAAAATGGAAGAAGGAGAAACATATCATGAAACTGCACTTAGAGAAACGAGTGAGGAAACTGGAATTTTAGATGTAGAATTTCTTAAAGGGTTTAAAGAAGAGATTGAGTATTATTTTCGTGCAGATAATCAGGATATTCATAAAAAAGTTATATTTTTTCTAGGAAAGACAAAAACTAAAGAAATTATTTTATCACATGAACATCTGGATTTTATCTGGTTAAATTTTGACAATGCATTAGAGAGAATAACATACAAAAATGCAAAAAATCTTTTAAAAAGATCTAAAGAGTTTCTAGATAACTGTATCAACAACTAAATTTTTTGCAGTTTGAACTGGGTTTTTAGAATTAAGAACTGTTCTTCCTACTATTAGATAATCAGAACCGAGTTTTTTTGCTTTTGACGCATTTCCACCTTGTGTGCCTACACCTGGAGAGAAAATTGATAATTTTCCATGTATTGATTTTTTACAATATGAAATAATTTTTGGATAAGTTGCACCGACAATTATTCCATCTACATTACTAGTTATTGCCCAATCTAGGAATAGTTGATAGAGTTGTTGTTTCTTTAGACGATTTTTAATTTCCAGTTCGTACGAGGCTTTGGCTTCTGGTGCACTCATATGACATAATGAGATTACTCCTTTGTTTTTTTTGTGAGATAGTTCTACCAAATTTTTTAAACTTTTTTTTCCCATTATTGGATTTACAATCACTGCATCAAATCCCATATTCCACAAATTTTCTGCAGTGATGAGATTTGTATTTCCTATATCATTTAGTTTAATGTCTGCAATACATTGTAAACCATGATCATGCGCAGTTTTGTTAATCTTTGAGATTTGTTTTTTATCTAATCGTAATAGAAGGTGAAAGTTAATTTTTATTCCACACAAGTATTCGTTTAGAAGTTTAATGTTTCGTAGAGTTTTTGATTCAATATTTGGTACTTTTGGATCATAATCATTTGCTAAAATGATCGGAGATGTTTTTGCTGATTTTTTTATTCTATCACTGAATTTGGTCATAGTCGACCAAGGGATGTGAGTCTTTTAACTTTATTATTTTGATATAAGAATAACCATGATCACCAGTGTGGTTTACAAATTCAGGTTCCGAGTTTTTAGAGGTAGTATATTTTAGAAATGGTTTTGTTGGTTCTTCATCCAAGCTAACATGACAGAAATATGATGGTCCATCTTCGTTAAAATTAAGAAAAACACCCATAAACCATTTGTCTTTCTGTTTAAATGCAAATAATGGAAATGGTGCTTCTTCATAACCAAAACTTAGTTTAGCCAAGCTAGAAAGATCTTCTAGTTCAATTGGATTGTATTTTTCTTTTGAAGCTTCAATATCAGGTTTTAAAGATGCAGGTAGAGATTTAATTTTGATTATTGGAGAGTAAAGTTTGGAATTGTCTAGAGTGGTATCTACAAGTTCAAGTTTTTCCTGGCCAGAATTAAATCCATAGCACAAATAGTGACCAATATTTTCAATTGGAGTAAAATAGATCACAGGTTTTTCTTTGAGTAGATCCATTTGAACAGATAGAACTTTTTTTCCATTATGTTCATGAAGAAATGATACACGTGGAGAACGCTCCAATGCACATACCAATCGAGTAAATTCTAGAGGAGAATCTAATTGAACATAATTTGGTAATGTTGCCATCGTATTGTATTTTGAAAAAATTTCTAAATTAAAGCTTACTGAAAAAAATTACGTGCGTAAATCAATTACATCATTCACGCCTGCACCAGTACCAATGAGCGTAACAGGCACGCCTAGTTTGTCTTCAATGTTTTTTATGAATAATTTTGATTCAGAATCTAATTGATCAATGGACTGTGCACCTGCACATTCAGGAAATCTTACATCTAATTTTGTAATTGATATTTGATTTGCACTACTAAGCATGATTGCACGACTGGCTAATTCAAAATCAAACTCAGCTGCACGCCTAAGTCTACCAGTTACAGTTCCAAACTCTTCCCAACCCTTTTCAGAAGTTTCTTCAGCACTTAGTTCACCAGCCATTGGACCAGTGCCAACGCGTGTTAGATATGATTTGAAGACGACAATAATGTCATCAATTCTTTTTGGACCAACACCTACATCAGCACAAATTCCAGATGCAGTAACATCCTTTGTAGTTACAAACGGATATGTTCCATGCCATAGAGAAAGATGTGTTCCTTGAGTCCCTTCAATCAGGATATTTTCATTTCTATCCAATGCAGAATTGAGTTCTTGAGGTACATCAATGAGATAATTTTGTAATGATTCAATATCCTTTGCCATTTTTAGAGTTCTCATGGCACGTTCTGCATTTGCAGGACCTGTACCAGAACCGGTGCTGCCAATTTTTTCTTTTAATCTTCCTTTTGAATCTGCATCAAGATGATGTTGCTCAATTATTCCACAATTATTATCAAGAAATGATCTTCCATCAGTTCCAAAATCATTAATTTCCTTTAGAAAAACATCAGGGTTTACAACTACGCCTGGACCAATCATCACTCGGGAATTTTTATTTAAAAATCCACTTGGCAACATTCTAACTTTGTAAGTTTTATCACCATCTTTGATTGTGTGACCTGCATTTGGACCAGCTCCACCTCTAACAACTATTGTAGGGTTATCTTTTTGTGCTAAATATGATATAATTTTTCCTTTACCTTCATCTCCGAAAAAACCTCCAATAACTATAGTAGCGCCCATAAAACAAATTTTCAAATCGCGTATTTAAGCTAAAGTGTATTAACGGTTAATTTCAAGTCTATAAAGATCTCAAGATGTCAGAACCTAATTTTGCAGGAAATATCATAGTAAATCTTGCTAGTTTACCAGATTTTCTTAGAACACCAATTATGAAAAAAAGAATGACAGAGTTTTTTAATAAAAATGCGGAAGATAAAGCAGAGATTATCATAAATGCGTTAAATGCAGGTCCAACGATTCCATTTCCTAATTTCTCAAAATTACTAAAGACATGGTTAGAGGTTCTAGCCGAGATAAATAATGAAAATCGAGAAGATATGTTCTCAAATTACTTTAAGCATATTTTGGCATCACCAGAAAAAATAATTCTCTTTAATCTGGATGCGATTTTTGAGATATTTCTGCAAGTTGAGAAAGATAAACAACAGATTTTGGCATCATCAATTAAGACAGTTTTTGATAGATTGGATGAAAAATCAAAGAGAAGAATGATTCTATTGACGCCAGACGCGGCTAGGAATATTTTTAATTTCTAGGCAGGTTTTTCTTCAGGGTTTCGATTATCCTCATTTGTAAAATCAACATAATCACCCTCAGGGGTCATTACACCTGCAAATATTTTTTCATGTTTTCGAAGAACCTTACGGTGATCTGATAATGACATATCAAGATGCATTTCATTAATTACCATTACTTTCATTTCTTTCCATTCATCCCAACATTTTGGACAAACAGGGTATTTTTCTGCCTGAGATTCCAGTTCTTGATTTTCAGGAATTTCTTGTTTGCATTTTGTACAGGTTTTACTCAACAAAATATGGGAATTTTATTTCAATTTATCTCTTATTGATAAAAACAATAATACTCAATGGATGAAATTAGAATATGAAAATCAAATGTCCAAAATGCAGAGAGAATGCGGAATTAGCCCCAGATTTTTCATATGTAAAATGTGAAAAATGTGATTTGGATATGAGTTATGGAGAATATGTAAGATTTGTGGCACACAATGAAGCAAAATATTCAGACATCTTAGGAGATTATACTGGAAGTACAGAAGGAGAAACTGCAGGAACGTTGGACGAATGGGAGGACTGAATGAAATTAATCATTTTATGAATCAATTTTCTACAAGACTTAATTAATTTAGGAATTGGCAGTTAATTAAATGGAATTCTTACTTGAGAATATTTTAAATCTTGTAGGATTCATTATTGGAATAATTATAGGGGTTTTTGCATATGTTGGTTACAAGAATACGGGAAGCCCTGTTTTATTCAGACTAACAATCGCGTTTATAGCAATTGGGATTGGTTTCGGAATAATTTGGGCAGGATATGTAATAGATGACATATACCTTCAAGAAGGAAAAATCAATAGAGGATTACAGGCTTTAGGTTTAGGAATACAAACAATTGGTTATTTTTTCATTGCATTTTCACATACAATAAAATCGTTTTTCCCAAAATCACGTTACTTTAGATCAGTTGGGATTTTACCGTTGTTTGCATTATCAGCTATGAACATAGAACATATTATCAGATCCTTTTCATTTATTTTACTTGTGTATGGTGCAATTGAAACGTTTGTTTCATTTTTGGAAGGAAAACGAAAAGGAACACTGGCAGTTGGGATTGGACTTGCGTTGCTAGCATTTGGAGAATTTATTGCATGGTACTCATTGGTTTTCCCAGAATCAATTCTTTATTCAGTTTCAATTTTGTTGAAGATATCGGGATTGGTTTCTATGTTCATACCAATCTCAAGATTACCATTAAAAAAAATAAAATTTGATGATTTTGAAGATGAAGAAGATGAAAAATTTGGAAGATAGGCACGATATTTTTCAAAGTCAAAAAAGTTTACCCTATTTGTTGATTCGAGAGATTGAATATGATCATAGTAAGATAAGATGAATGTTACATGAATGGGAATATACAGAAAACAGATCGAAATTGTTGGAGATATTCTATATGCTGCCGAAGAACTCACAATTGATCAGAATGGGGCGTCAATAACAAATCTAATTCAGAGAGCAAATATTTCTCATAGCAGAATTTCAAAAATTTTGACAAATTTGGTTTCACAGGGATTGTTAGAACAGGTTGATTCTAAGAGAGCTTGTAGATATAGAATTAGTATGACTGGAAAAGATTTCTTAAAAGAATATAGAACATTTTCTGAATTTACAGATAACTTTGGTTTAACAATTTAGAGAAATCATATAACATAATTAGTTGTGAGAGTAAAATTTCTAATGTGGACACAGTAACATGTAATGAAGAAGGAATTAGTCAGATTATAGAAGCATATCAAAATGGACAAATTATTGCATTTCCCACAGACACAGTTTACGGTTTAGGTTGTGATCCCTTGAATAAAGACAGTGTTTCGAGGATTTATGAACTGAAAAAAAGAAGCGGTAAGAAGAGATTTCCAATTTTAGGTTTTTCAAAAAAGGATTTGGAGAAAATTGTAGAATTTAATCCAAAAGCAGAAAAAATTTCAGAAAGATTTTGGCCAGGACAAGTAACGTTATTGTTACCAATTAGAAAAGAGATATCTAAACAAATTGAGAACAATGGAAAATTAGCCGTAAGAGTTCCAAATAATGAATGTGTGTTATCCATTCTAAAACAATGTAAATTGATTGTGGGAACAAGTGCAAATATTTCTGGTGAAAAATCAATTTTAGATCCTAATGAATGTAGAATGAGATTACCGGAGATTGATGTTTTAGTAGATGGGGGAAGAATCAAAAGTCATGGCGAATCAACTATAATTGATTTTGTTGACGATGAGATAAATATTATCAGAGATGGTTCTGTTTCAAAAGATGAGATAGAGGTAGCATTGTGAACTTAATTATAACATGTCAGAGAAATCTTGAAGAACCAACCATTTTGGAGATACAAAATATTTTAGAAAGGCTTGGAGATACAGATGCAATTATTGAAAAAACAGTTTTTTCAGGAATAATTCAGGTGGAGACTAACCTTGACATCATGAAAGTTCTAGATGATTTTAAAGATATTATTGAAGATGAACCTTGGTTAATCAAATATTGCTCAAGAATAATTCCAATTCAAGAAGAATGTGAATCAAAATTAGATGAGATAAGAGATAAAGTAATCAGTCTATCCCATATGATTAAAAAAAATGAGAGATATAGAATTACAGTAGAAAAACGACAATCATCATTACATACTAAAGACATTATTTCTGAGATTGCAAATTCATTATCAAATAAAGTGTCATTAGAGAATTCAGATTGGGAAATAATTATTCAGGTATTAAGAGATAGAACAGGAGTTAGTATAATTCCACCGAATTCTATTCTTAGTGTGAATAAACAGAAGCGTTTTGAACTAGATTAGTATAGAAGCTTTTTCAACAAGTAGATCTACAAGTGGAGTTTTGGATTCTATTGAATTCAGAGTTTGGGCAGATATTTCAAAGTGTTTTTTGAGGAAATTAGAATTGTTAATTTTGAAGAGTGGGTCTAAATCATCACATATTATTTCATGTAATTTTATAAGATTAGATTTACTTCCAATGGCTATTAAAATGAAATTTTCAGATTTTGATAATCCCACATTTTTTATTGCATTGTTAATTTGAGTAGTATTTGAGAATCTTAGAAGTAAATCAGTTTCAATTTTGTCTGATAGTAGATGATCTTTTAGTTTATGGGTTATAGAAATCATGATAATTTTTTTTGCGTGTTCTTTATCAAGGATGAATTTTGATGAGATTGCTTGTAGATTCAATTTAGGAAATTTTTTCCTTAATGATAAGAGATATTCTTTATTTGCGTTGCATTTATTTATTTCAAATAATCCAACTTGATGATTTTTTATCGTGAGAATTATGTTTGTGTTTGCACCTCCATGAATTATGGGGATTATATTTACAACATCATCCGATTTTAAATGAGTGTTATTTCCATCAAGAGCTGAAGAATCAACTCCATTTACTGCAATCAATAGATTTTTTCCGTTAAAATCAGGAGTGTTTTCTGGTTTTTGTAATATTAGATATTTTATGAGTTCAGAAATAGTATTAACATTTTGAGCAATTGTTAATGAATCAGTTTGGAAAGATTTTCGTGCACCACCTGTAAAATTAACAGTAATCATAATGAATGGTTATTTTTGGTAAATTAATTGATTTTGTTATTCAGGTTTTGATTCATCAATAATTTCTTCAGCAATGGTTTTTTCATCTGATGTAATAGGTTCTGGTTCTGCTGCTGGTTCTGATTTTTTAGATCTTGATTGTTGACGTTCTTGTGACTTTTTTTCGTTATCAATTATCATTTGTTTTCTTTCTTCAAATTTAGCTTGTCTTTGAAGCATTTTTGTGATATATCCAGCAATCTCATTTTTTAGACCTTTAGAACGAATAATTGAAATTTCATTGAGTGTTTGTTTGTTTGTTGAAAAATCAGTTCCGAAACGTTCAGAATATTCATTCAGAACTTCATTTGAAAGTCGCTTTATTCTATCCACTAGCAGTTTGGTTTTTTGGTTTTTTATATATGTACCATCAAATTCCTAGGAATTTCTTCGAGTTATCTTCAATTTGCTCAAGTAATTTTTCATATGACGTATGAAGAAGTTTTGAGGCACAGAAGATCACACTTGATACAAACATGATTTCAGTAGTTTTGTATTCAAAACACCGTGAAAATTTGACAGGACCATCAGTCTCAACTAAAAGTTGAGTAGGATCTGTTTTTGTAAGCAAGGTTTGTTTATCATTTGCATAAATTAACAACGGACCATATGATACAAAATATTGATTATCCATGGCAGTTCTCAATTGTGCTTTGTTTCCATCAAACCAATGTAATAAAATTCCAGGAATTTTATAGGAAGGTAAGATTTCAAAGATATCGGATAATGTCTTTCGTGAGTGAATTGAGACAGGTTTGTTGAATTTTTCAGCTAGTGATAATTGTTTTGAAAATACTTCTTTTTGTATATTCCATTCATCTTCAGAATCAATGTAAGTCCTATCCAGTCCAATTTCACCAATTCCAGAAATGGTTTCATTGTTTTTCTCAATCAGATCATAAACAGGTGTGGGTTCCTTTTGAGCCATCTCAGGATGAATTCCAATAAATGGTAAAACATTTTTCGATTTTTCATACAGATTCATTGTTTCATTAGAAGTTTCAAGATCCATTGAAACACAACATGCCTTGATTTTTAACAAATCCATGTAATTGAGAATCATATCCATATCAGATTTGTATTCAGGATCTGATAGATGAATATGTGCATCATAAATCCAGCTCATGCCATGTGTTAGATTTTTTCACTAAAAGTATTTTATCGCCAATTTTCCTCATAATAGTATGAAAACATCTGATTTGGGAGTTTCAGCAATGTATAGAATTTTGAAAAAAGCCGGTGCAGACAGAGTTAGTGACGAATCAGCTGATGAATTAAGAAGAGTCATGGAAGACATTGCAGCAGAGATTGCCAAAAATGCCGTAGACATGAGTAAACATGCAGGTAGGAAAACTGTCAAAGCAGAAGATGTCAAACTAGCATCTAAAACATCAGGCAAAGTTTAGGTAAAGAGTTTAATTGCAAATATTCGTTTTTTTAATTGCGGTGACGTGGCAGAGCGGTTATGCGTGAGCCTGCAAAGCTTATCTAAAGGGGTTCGACTCCCTTCGTCACCTTTCTACTTTTATCTGTCCTGCCATCCAAGGATGCAAAGTGCAGTAGTAAGAATACATTCCAGGTTCATCGAATTTGTATGAAAATATTTCATATGGATCCATGTGCCCGCTATCAAACAATCCATCAGGATTTTCATAATTTCCACTAGTTACACTATGAAATGCAGAATCTTCATTTTTCCAAGTTACAGGTTCATCAAGTTTTGTTACATAATATGATGGAATATAACATTCAGGATGTGGTCCACATGCAGGTCTTGCAGCTTTTACAGGAATTGTGATCATGGCCTCAACTTCTTCAACTGTTTCAATTTCAATAGTTTCTGTTATAGTTTCTTCAACATTCATTTGTGAGACTGCACCAATTATGGCAATAATT
>CAZEES010000016.1:0-26628 GCA_964511265.1 uncultured Candidatus Nitrosopelagicus sp.
TGATGCGATAATTTATCTGGTGGAACCATCAGGTCCTGCATGTCATACAGGTGAACAAACCTGCTTTCATAATGACATGGAATTTTAGGAATTGTTAATCAATTTTTGATTCATTGACCAAGTTTTAATTTTATTAATTCAAGTGTTTTTACAGGATCTGCCTTTCCTTTTGTTTTCTGCATAACTTTTCCAACAAGGAAATTTACTGTTTCAGGACGTTCTTTGGCATCAATCACTGCCTGTTTCTCGTCCTCAAAAATCTGTGTAATGATATTCTCTATCTCAGACGAATCAGAAACCTGGCCCAAATCCATCTCATCTAATAATTCTTTTACAGATTTTCCAGATTTCACAATCTCTTGTAATGCAATTTTTGAAGAAGTTCTTGTAAGTGTTTTTGAATTCATGGCATTTATCAAATCAGATAGATGTTGCGAGGTAAGTTTGGAGTTTTGCCGTTTTTCTTTGGTGTCAACAAATCCCATTAGATCAGTAGTAATTAAATTTGCGATATCTTTTGCATTTGAATCATCATGTGCATTTTCAAACAAATCTGAATAATATTTGTCAGATGATAAGATATCTGCTACCTGAGGTGCAATGTCATATTTGTCGACATATCTCTCTTTTTTTGAACTAATACTTTCAGGCATATTCTTCTTTAGAATATCACGTGTCTCTTGATTGATTTCTACCCACGGGATATCATTTTCTAAGAAATATCTGTAATCTTGATCTTCTTCTTTACTTCTAGAACTAATAGTAATTTTTCTCCTATCATCCCAATGTCGAGTCTCCATTATAATGTCAATACCTCTCTCAGACAAACTTTGCTGACGAGTTAGCTCGAAATGTAAGGCTTTTTCCAGATCATGAAATGAGCCGATGTTTTTGATTTCAACTTTATTTCCCCCTTCAATGGATACATTTCCATCTGCACGCATTGCACCTTCCAAACCTGGTTCCGATACCCCCAAGTTTTCTAGCAAATCTGATAAAATGTTAAGAAATACCCGGACTTGTCGAGGGTTTTCAAAATCTGGCTCCGTAACAATTTCAACAAGAGGAGTTCCAGCTCGATTATAGTCAACCAGTGTTATTTTTGTTCTATCGGAAGTTCCTTCGTAAATTAATCTACCAGGATCTTCTTCTAATTGTATTCGTGTAATTCTAATTTTTTTGCCTTCAACATCAACATAGCCTTCCCCTCCCACACTCATATCTCCATAGACGTTAAGCTGTGTAATCTGGAAGTTTTTAGGCAGATCTGGATAAAAATAATTTTTCCTAAAAAATGCAATCTTTTCAGGAGTATCACAATTTAATGCCATTGCTATACTTGTAGCTGATTCGACAGCCTTTTGGTTTAACCTTGGAAGTGAACCGGGCAATCCCATACAGATAGGACAGATGTTTTGATTTGGCTCAAATTCACGATAATTTGCCTTACAGGAACAAAATAACTTACTCTCTAGTTTGGTTAATTGACAATGAATCTCTAATCCAATTTTTGTCATAGAGGGACCTCCGGCAATTGAGTTTTTGATTCCAATGCAAAAGCAGATTGTAATAATGATTGTTCTTCTAAATTATTTGCCATAATCTGCATTCCAATTGGCAAACCATTCACAACCCTATATGGGACAGAAATTGCAGGTCTGCCAGTGAGATTTGCAGTTACGGTATTGTAATCTAACAACATCAATGTTACAGGATCATCAATTTTTTCCCCAAATTGGAATGGCTGTACGGGAGCTGTAGGCGAAATAAGGAAATCAAAATTACCAAATGCATCATTAACTTCGGAGATTAGTTTTGACTTTACTTTTAATGCCTTTAAGAAATACTTGCCTGCATGACCTGCAGATGGAACGAATCCTCCCAAAATTATTCTTCGTGTGACTTCGGGTCCAAATTTTGTTCTAGATTTTGAGATGTAAGAATTGTATTCATAACCTTCAGATTCAAAATCATATCCATAACGAATGTTATCGTATCTTGCCAAATTACTTCCTGCCTCAGTAGATGTAATTGTATAATATGCTGCAACAGTATAAGGAATTGTAGGTATAGAAACTTCTTCACATGACGCCCCAAGAGTTTCAAAGTCATGTATTGCTTCTTTTGTTGCACCAGATACTTCTGAGCTAAGACCTTCTGAAGTCATTTCTTTTATAATTCCAATTTTTTTTCCTTCAATGCCATCTTCTATTCCTTGTAAATAATTTGGATTTTTGTTATCAATTGTCGTGTCATCGTTAATGTCTTGTCCTGCAATAATGTTTAACAAAAATGCAGAATCTTTGACAGTTTTGGTCATTGGACCAATCTGCTCAATGCTATTTGCATAAGAGATTAATCCATATCTGCTAATCAGGCCATATGTTGGCTTTAGCCCTACAACCGAACAAAAACTAGCAGGATTTCGAACTGAACCTCCTGTGTCCGAGCCTAATGATGCAAGGCATTCATTTGCTGCAACAGATGCTGCACTTCCTCCAGATGATCCTCCTGGAACATATTTTAGATTCCATGGGTTTTTTGTTGCACCAAATGCACTAAATTCGGTAGTTAGTCCCATAGCAAATTCATCCAGATTTGTCTTTCCAGTAATTATTGCATCCTCATTTTGTAATCGGTTAACTACTGTAGCCGTATATGGTGCAACAAAATTTTCCAGAATTTTGGATGCGCATGTAGTTTTAGTATTGGTAATGCAAATGTTATCTTTAATGGATATTGGAAATCCATAACACTGTCCAACTTTCTCGCCTGATGAAATTTTTTGATCAATTAGTTTTGCATCATTTATCGCAGATTCATTTAATGAGAGATATGCGTGTACATCATCATCAACATCTTTAATTCGTTGGAGAGTTGTGGAAGTAAATTCCTCAACTGTGAATGATCCAGATTTTACATCTTCGATGTATTTTAAAATAGACGTATTCAGATTCATTTAATTCATCTTTGGGGCTCGAACATAATGTTCACGGAAGTTCTTTAATGATTCAATTAGTCGTTTATCATTTGGAATAAATTCATCTTTTCGTAATTCATCTAAGGATTTTTGTTGAGAAGTGATTTCTTCAGATGAAAGATCAATCTGGTCCAATATGTCAAAATATTCTAACATTTTCTTTACACGACCCACATGCTCGCTATGATCCTCTAGATCAATTTTCATTAATTCTGCTACTCTGATTATTTCCTCTTCGTCAACCAATTTTTTTCCTATGGTGTTAATCTATCAACATCTCTTGGATAAAATGTTGTATCTCTAATATTTTCAGTTCCAGTTAAGGCCATCATTAATCTTTCAAGACCAATTCCACATCCTGCATGCGGTGGGACTCCAAAATCAAATACATTCAAGTGATATCCAAACGAATCAACTTTCATTCCTTTGTTTTTCATTCTATCCTCTAATTCTGATTTCTTTTCAATTCTGGTACTGCCAGAAGATAATTCCAAATCGCCCCACATCAAATCAAATGATTCTGAGATTCGTGGGTCATCTTTCTTTACTTTAACATAGAATGGTTTTGGACCCATTGGCCAATCAATAATAAAATAGAATCCTGTTAGTCCGATTTTCTGTAGGTTTTTTGGATACAGATCATCGCCCCACTGTGCTTTCACACCCGCAGCTTGCATTTTTTCAATTAATTCTGCATATTTGTAACGAGGTATTTTTTCAGGCATATCTGGAATTTGAAATTCAACATTGTCATTTTCTTTTGCAAAATTTTGAACTGTGGTAACGCAAGTTTTTACAAGGTCTTCAATTCTATCCATCACGTCATTATAATCTACATATGCTTCTTCAAAATCGATAGAAATTGCTTCTGAAAGGTGGCGGTTGGTTCTGGATGGCTCGGCCCTAAATATTGGTGCAATTTCAAAAACTTTTTCAAAACTCATTGTCAATTGTTCTTTATATAATTGAGGACTCTGAGCTAAAAACGCTTCTTTGTTGTAATAGAAGATTGGAAACAATGCAGCACCTCCTTCAGTTGCAGTTGCAATCATTTTTGGAGTATTAATCTCAACAAAATCTTGTCTCGAAAGATAATCTCTAACCGCTTTTAATGTTAAACTTCTTGCAAGAAATATTTTTTGTAATACGGTTCTTCTAAGATCAATGGCTCTAACTTCTAATCTGGTGTCTATGTTTTTTACACTTTTTGCGTATGGTTCGAAAGGTGGAATTTTTTCAACTTCTGAAAAAACTCGCATCTCACTTGGAACAACTTCTATTCCCGTAGGAGATTTTTCATTTTTTCTCGTTTTTCCTACAACTGCGATTGATGAATGTTCTTTCAAAGTTGAAAGTTTTTCACGTATGTCGTCATCACATTCCCCGCTCTTTGTAATAATTTGGATATTTCCTAATTTATCACGGATTGTTGCAAATGCAATATTTCCATGTCCTCTCACTGTTAGGACCCATCCCATAACAGTCACTTCAGTACCTTCGTCAAGTGAACTCAATTCAATAGAATAATGGGTTCTTCTGAGATCTCCTAATTCGGTTCCAATCATTTAGTTTAAAGTAATTTTTTGGGTTTATTTTACATTTGTTTTATACAATTTTTATTTCAGAATTAGATTTAGAAGATATGAATACACGTGAAAAGGCTATTGCATACATATCAGGTGCAATTGCCACATATTCGCTTAGAAAAGAGAGAGGTGAATTGGAAGATAGCTCTTCAATGTATGATTTTTTGTCAAAAACCATACCTGATGAACTAGATTCTGAGGCAAAGATCGAGTTGATTGATGAGATCTTTCAATATGTATCAAATTCGCTATCTAGGGAATAGATTCAAAAAGCCAATCAGATAAGAAAAATCACTCTTGACAAGCATTGCAACTTTGGGGTCTCACTGCTCATTACAAGTTTTGAAAGGTGCAAAAGATGAAGGATTTAAAACAATACTTGTTTGTGAAAAAAAACGTGAGAAATTATATCGTAGATTTCCATTCATTGATGAGTTAATCATCGTAGATGCATTCAAAGAAGTTCTTGACCAAAAATGTCAAAAAACTCTTGAAGAAAATAATGCTGTTTTAATTCCTCATGGAACGTTAATTGCACAAATGAGTTCCGAAGAAATAGAATCTATCAAAACTCCTGTTTTCGGAAACAAATGGATTCTTAGATGGGAATCAGATAGAGAGATGAAAGAAAAACTCATGAGAGAAGCAACCCTGCCAATGCCAAAACCTGTAACAGATCCAAAAAATATTGAAAAATTAGTAATTGTGAAAAGGCAAGGAGCTGCTGGAGGCAAAGGATATTTCATGGCAGCTAATGAAGACGACTATAATACAAAAAGAAATCAATTAATTTCGGAAGGAGTAATTTCAAAAGATGAAACCCTATACATTCAAGAATATGCAGCAGGGGTCTTAGCTTATTTACAGTTCTTTTATTCACCATTGACTAATGAATTAGAATTCTTTGGAGTTGATCAGAGACATGAATCAGATATTGAAGGTCTTGGGAGAATTCCATCGGAGCAACAATTAAAATCAAAAAAGGTTCCATCCTTTAACGTAATTGGAAACAGTCCACTAGTTTTGAGAGAATCATTATTAGATGAAGTGTATAAAATGGGCGAAAATTTTGTTGATGCGGCAAAAAGAGTTGTTTCTCCAGGAATGAACGGCCCATTTTGCATCGAAGGAGTGTACGATGAAAACGCCAAATTTACATCATTTGAGTTTTCAGCAAGAATTGTTGCAGGAACTAACATCTACATGGATGGCTCGCCCTACTATTCATTATTATTCAATGAGAATATGAGTATGGGGAAAAGAATTGCAAGAGAGATTAAAATTGCTGAAGAAAAAAACCAAATAGAAAAAATTGTTACCTAAAATTAGTGCAGGAATCTAGGAATCTTTTTGACTAGGTGTGAGACAGACACTTTGCCAGGACCACTAACTATTACAACTAGACTTGCAGCTAAAAGAATCAGGTCCAATTCATAACCGCCCTCTCCCGTAAGACTGGATGCCCCTTTTACCAGAAATATTGCGCCCAACATAACTATCGATAGTATTACCCCTGAGATTCTAGTTAAGACTCCAATCAAGAGTAAGATTCCAGGTACAAATTCTGCCAATGCAATAGGAATTTGCATTTCTGCAGGTATTCCCATACTTGCTATCCATCCGCCAAATCCAGGATTTCCAAATTTTCCAAATCCATGAACTATGAAAATTACTCCTATGGATGCACGTAGTCCCATATGTGTAATGTCATGAAGTTTACTTGTAGAAAGGGCGGCATTCATAATTTTTCAGATTTTTTTGAATAATTAACTATTTACAAGTATTGAAAATTCTCAGATAGTTAGTGTCATTCTGATATGATCAATTCCTACACGTTGAAAAATTCTACCTTCTTCAGAAAATCCACATTTTTTATAAAAATCTCTAACAGAATATATGGAATCTAAGAACATTTTGGAATAATTTTTAGCACGATAGTATTCCCTTAATTGTAAAATACAGTTTTTCCCATGATTCTTAGTTCTAAATTCTTGTAGAATCGCCATTCGTTCTAATTTGATATTTTGTTTTACGGAAACAAATCTTACAGCACCTACAACATCTTTTCCATCAAATATGATGAAATGATCACAAACCTTGTCATGTTCATCAAATAATTCAGATTCTAATATTCCTAATTCATCTGTAAATACATTTTTTCTAATATTCCTAATTATGGAAAAATTCTTATCAGTTATGTTTAGTTTTAATAAATTAGTTTCTGACATAGAAATGTGTCAATCAGTTTTAAGTGCAGTTCTATTTGGGAATAAATGCAAGATTGCATCATTATTTTCTAATTTAATTTCTGCACGTCCAATACGACTTTTGTAAAGTTTAATTTTTTTGCCCTCGATGAAATCAAATCTATCAATTTCAACCAATGTCAGTTCTTCTAGTTTTCCAAGAGTTTTGTATACTGCGGATAAAGAGATGTTTAATTCATCTGCAATCTGTGGAGCATCTTTTGCAACACTAATTATGGAAAATAACACTGAGCGATGGCATGCATTAACAAGGGAATCCATGATTTTTTGCGTTATGTTATACTCACTTAATTGTAAAACGTTTGGTTTTGGGAGTGCTTCACGCACAATTTGCTTTTTCATTTTACTTGACATCATTTGGAGTTAACGTTAATGATGCATCTGGTTTTTTTATAGTTATCTCTGCATCTTTTATTCTACTCTTGTATACTTTGAATCTACGTCCTTTTTCAGAAATTTGCCAACTATCAATCCTAATCAATGTTAGCTCCTCCAAATCAGATATTTTTTTGTAAACTGAGCTTAGTGGAATTTTATGTTTTTCAGATAATTCTGCGGCAGTTTTTCCCTTTTTAATAATTGAAAAAATGATTGCACGAGATTCTGCATCTGCAAGCATTTCAATTACCTTCTGGGTGACATCATATTTTTTCAATTGAGGTAATGTGATACGTTTAGCCATAATGGGATAACCTGGATATGTTATTTAAAACACAGTATATATTCTTAGAATTTAGAATGAAAATCTATTGTGATACTAATGACATGGAAAACCTGCAGCGTGTCTCATATCATGGGTTAATTCATGAATAAACATTTCATCAAATGCTTGTTCCCCCATTACTATACTAAAGATGTGACCTTGATCAAAACCTACAACAAATAAACCAAATCCAAAAACAAGTGCTAAAACAGCAATTGCAACTTTAGATACATTGGAAGTTGTAACTGTGGTTTGTGATTGACGCAATGATTTTTTCTAATATGCAATATATTTAAAGTAACTGACAAACGTTCCAGAATATGAAGATCTACATCTTAATAGTTCCGGTTATAATTGGGATCCTTTTTGCCAGTCTTTTAGCTTTCAATACTTCTGAAACACAAACTAACGCACTCATTTTAAATAAAGAAAATCTATTAAAAGGAACAACTATTCTAGGCGATCCAAATGCAGAGATTACTATAATTGAATTTGGAGATTATCAATGTACTTTTTGCTATAAATTTCACAAAGAAACAATGAACAAGATTTATGATAAATATGTAATCGAAGGAAATGTAAATTTTGTCTTCAGAGATTTTCCTTTAAATGGAGAACCATCCATCATGGCATCTGAAGCATCATATTGTGCACAAGAACAGGGCAAATTTTGGAAATACCATAATACATTGTACAACAATTGGGGAGGAGAGAATACAGGATGGATTACAGAAGATTCACTACTAATGTTCGCAAAAGACTCAGGCCTGAAATTACATGAATTTGACTCCTGTATGAAAAATTCAAAATTTCAACAAAAGGTTTTAGATAACGAACAATTTGCAAAGGAGATTAACATCAATGCCACTCCTTCATTTCTAATATTTAGTGGTAATGAAGTCTATAGGATAATTGGATCTCAGCCATTTGAGAAATTTGAACGAGTATTCGAAGAACTTGGAGCATCCTGAGAGTTAGACGGTAGTTCTCAGTTAACGAATTAACGTGTAGTTTCAAATACTAGTTATTATGATAGATAGTATGTGTGGAGACCCAGTACTAGACTTACTATATCTGGCAATTCCAACTGCATTATTAGGTGCCGGAGGACTATTTTTCTTCAAAGGTAGCCGAAAGAAGATAGAAGAAATTTTTAGATAAATAAAATTTTCTAGATATCATCGAGTCAGACTATTCACTGGTTTTATATTCCAATCCAAGAACTATTAGAAAATGGGAAAGTTTGAAGTTCAAAATGTTGACTCTGTAAAAATGTACAAAATTAGAAAAACATTAGAAGAGTTAACACAGCAATCTGGCCGCGGAACAGAACTCATTACAGTATACATTCCAAAAGGACAACAACTTCATGAAGTAATGACTCAATTGAGAGAAGAGCAAGGAACTGCAGATAATATAAAATCAGATTTGACTAGAACCCATGTCGTAGATTCACTAGCCAAAGTAATTCAAAAATTAAAGTTATACAAAAAAACTCCGGAAAAAGGATTAGTAATATTTTGTGGTGCACTTCCAAGAGAGGGGGGAGGTCCGCCAGGAAGTGAAGTTGTAAAGATATACGAAATTGATCCTCCTAAAGATTTGAACACATCGTTATATCGATGTGATGATCATTTTCACACAGATATTCTAAAAGACATGTTACAAGATGACAACATTATCGGATTATTAGCAATTGATGCCAAAGATGCAGGATGGGGACTATTACATGGCGATAAACTAGAGGTTTTAAAACAAACAGGTTCCGGGGTTGCAGGAAAACATAGACAAGGAGGACAATCTGCAAAAAGATTTCAAAAGTTAAGGGAAATGGAATTGCAGTATTATTTTAATAGAGTAGCAGAGATAACACGAGAGTATTTTATTGATATTTATCAAGTAAAAGGACTAATAGTTTCAGGTCCAGGTCCAACAAAAGAAGAATTTATCAAGAAAGAATATCTAGAGTACAGATTACAAAATAATATCATTGCAACAATTGATGCATCATATTCAGGTGCAGAAGGCATTAGAGAAGCATTTGCAAAATGTTCAGATATTTTATCAAATTTTAGAATGGTGGAAGAAAAGAAAATAATTGAAAAATTATTTCAAGAGATTAATGCAAATACTGGATTAGGAAGTTATGGATTAAAAGAAGTAATTGAGATGTTAAAAAATAACATTGCAGGAACGATAATTATCTCAGATGATATCAATATGAGTCGAATTGAAAAAATATGTAAGAGATGTTCAAACATGGAAGAGGAACTTATTGAACAAGGAAAAAGGATTGCACGGAAATCAGAAATCAAAAGTCAGTCATGCTCCGAATGTAAAGCAATGGATTCAGAAATAACAGATCAAGATCTTATTGATTATATTGCATTAAATGCAGCCCAAACAGGAACTAAAGTTGAAGTTGTTTCGGGCAAAACAGAACATGGAACTATGTTAGGAAGTTTAGGAAATATTGCAGCTATACTTCGATACAATCCAAATCGTAATTAGAAAGAATTTTTAATTTTTTGTTGTAATTCTGCCAATTCATCGTTAGAAGGAATTCCTCTTTTGGTCCATAATGTTGCCTTATCTGCATATCGAGGTATAATATGTACATGAACATGAGGAATGATTTGTTTTGCTTCTTTACCATTATTTTGGGCAATACTAAATGCAACTGCACCTGTTGCTTTGAGAATTGCATTTGCAATTTCAGGAACCAATGAAAATAACTCCGATACCTCATTTTTGGGCATCTCAGTGATTTTTTCATATGGGGTTTTTGGCATAACTAACGAATGACCGGTGTCAATTGGATATTTATCTAAAATTGCCATATGGGCGTCATTTTCAAAAATAACAAAGCCAGGTTTTTTTCCTTCAATTATTTCGGTAAAGATCGTTGTCACATCAAGTTTAGACTCGTTGATGCTATAACGATATTGATTTATTTGGTCGATAAATTGGGAATGAACAATGGGCAAAAATAGACGAGAGAAGAGAGAAGAGGAACGTGAAGGTTTTGCAGCTAAGAGATCTGCCCAATATAGAACTCGTAATCTCAAAGCTATAGGAATTTTATCTGGAATTGGAGTTATTGTCGCATTCGCCTGTTTCGAATTCATTACATCGACAAATAACGTCCCAGGAGCTCCAGAAAATGCTGGAAAACTAGGTGATGAGCATATACATGCATCACTATTAGTCAAAATCTTCGGAGATAAATTTGACTTTTCAACTCCAAATTATCAAGTAAAAACAAGCTGGATTCATTTTGAAAACACAGATGGAGATACCATCCACAGACACTCAACTGGTGTAGAGCTTGAATTCTTGTTTAATTCTATAAACATTGCAATGGATGACAAATGTTTTGTATTCCCTGACGGAAGACAATTCTGTACCAATGATGACTATACTTTGCAATTTTATATCAATCAACAAAAAGTTGATGATATACGAAATTATATCATACAAGAAAATGACAGGATTCTTATCACATATGGAAATGAGGATCAAGAAGCTATAGACAAACAGCTAGCAGAGTTAAATGCACAAACAATCAACAGATTGTGAGCAAAATGAAAATTTCAAGTAGAAATGTTGTTGAAGGTACTGCTCGAGCGCCACATCGCGCCATGTACAAGGCAATGGGACTTACTAACGAGGATTTAAGTAAATCATTTGTCGGCGTAAGTCATACAGGTAATGAAGCTACTCCATGTAACATTCATCTTCCAGATCTTGCACAACAAGCAAAGCAAGGAGTAACTGACGGCGGTGCCACGCCAAGAGAGTTTAGTACAATTGCAGTTAGTGATGGAATTGCCATGGGTCATGAAGGAATGAAATCATCATTAATTAGTAGAGAGGTAATTGCAGATTCAATTGAGTTGATGGTTCGAGCACATCAATATGATGCACTTGTAGGAATTGCAGGATGTGACAAAAGTCTTCCAGGTACAATGATGGGAATGATAAGACTCAACATACCATCAGTATTTGTTTATGGTGGAACTATAATGCCTGGAATGTTAGATGGAAGAGAGTTAACAGTAGTTGATGTTTACGAAGCTGTTGGATCTTATGATGCAGGAAAGATTACTGCAGAAGAATTAGAAAACATCGAGAATGTTGCATGCCCAAATGCAGGATCTTGTGGAGGAATGTTTACTGCAAATACAATGGCATCAATTTCAGAGGCAATTGGATTGGCATTGCCAGGAAGTGCCAGCCCTCCAGCAGAAGATGAAAGAAGGAACGAAATTGTTTATGAGACAGGAAAAGCATGTGCGGAATTACTCAAATTAGGCATAAGACCCCTAGATATTGTAACATTTGAAGCCTTTGAGAATTCAATTACAATGCTAAATGCCGTCGGAGGATCTACAAATGGAATTTTGCATTTATTGGCACTAGCAAATGAAGCAGGAATTAATCTAACATATGATGATTTTGAGAGAATTAGGAAAAAAACTCCACACCTTGCAGATATGAAACCAGGAGGGAATTATGTGATGAACAGTTTGGATAAAATTGGCGGAATTCCATTAATCATGAAAAAATTGGTAGACAAGAATTTGATACATGGAGATGCATTAACTGTCACAGGTAAAACTATTAGAGAAAATTTAGAAGAATTATCAATTGTTGAAGTTCCAGAACAACAGATTGTCAAATCAGTAGAACAGCCAATTCATGAAGTAGGAACGGCAGTAATTCTAAAAGGAACATTGGCACCAGAAGGTGCGGTAATAAAAACTGCAGGAGTTGAGATGACCGAATTTACAGGAGTTGCCAAGGTGTATGATAGAGAAGAATATGCATTTGAGTCAGTTGCAAAAGGAGATGTGGAAGAAGGTGATGTAGTTGTCATAAGATATGAAGGTCCGAAAGGCGGACCTGGAATGAGAGAGATGCTTTCAACTACGGCAGCTCTTGTGGGTCAAGGATTAGGTAAAAAAGTTGCAATGGTCACAGACGGTAGATTTTCTGGAGGTACACGAGGGTTCATGGTAGGACATGTTGCACCAGAAGCATTTGTTGGCGGTCCAATCGCATTAGTACAAGATGGAGATAAAATATCAATCAACGTAGAAGATTGCTCAATAAATTTACACGTATCAGATGAAGAATTAGAAAATAGAAAAAAACAATGGAGAAGACCTGAACCCAACTATTCCACAGGAGCACTTGCAAAGTTTGCATCACTTGTAGGTTCTGCAGCAAATGGTGCAGTAACCAAACCTGCACAGTACTAATTATTCAAAATGTTTTTCACATAACATGACGTTTTTTGAGTTTAGTGTTTTTGCCATGAGAGATGTTCCGTCCTCGATACCTTTCTTACACACATAACAATTCATCTCGTGAGCATCAGTTCTCAAAAATACAGGGTCAGTCTTTAAAATGAAATCTTGGATTAGCGATGATTTTCCAGAGTATACTAACTGGCTCATGCCATATACAGGCACCAATCAGATATAAAGGTACCGTACTCTAAGGTACTATTCATCACAAGTCTGGTTATCTATGAAATGTATTTGATAACTTTAGCAAGGTTTTGAGACCAATCAGTTGTGAATGAATAGCAACTCTCTGTACATGATTACTGAGTGCATTCATGATAAGTATAGGAGAAATAGATCTAATTGTAGATCGCTCAATTTTATTCGATCAATTGGTTAAACAGACTTTAAATATTGAGATTTTTGTTAAAGAAACATGAATGGTGACTGTCTTTGGACAACCAAGCATTCCTAAGATAATTCCTCTAGTGTACACTGAATCTCAATTTGAAATTTACAATAAGATATCAAGAAATTACAAATACTCATTTTTGTTTGAATCGTTAACTGGACCAGATGAGCTTGCAGAGACATCAATCATGGGATTTGACCCAGAATTAATTGTAAAAGGATATTTCAATAGAGTTACAATTGAAGACCGAGAAGGTGAGATTAAGACAATTCAGACAAAAGCACCCATGGAAGTAATCAAGGAATTAATTAAACAGACAGATGACATGTCTTATCGATATTTGGGCGGAGCCGTAGGAAACATAGACTATGATGCAATTCGATTGTTTGAGAATATTCCGGGGGGGAGAAATTTGGATAAACCAATCATGGAATTCGGAATATACAAAGACGGTATTCTATATGACAATAAGAAGAAACAATTTTTGTATTTTTATTATGATGAAGATAGATCGGATAGAATTAAAAAAACAGATGGGAGTTTTGGAACTTTTCAGATTTCAGAGATAACTGCAAATTTGGATAAAGATGAATTTGAAAGGATTGTGGATAAGGCAAAAAAGTATGTTCATAGTGGAGACGTATTTCAAGTTGTCCTATCAAGGAGATTTTCATTTGAAGGGGAAGGAGATTATCTCAAAGTTTATGAAAAACTTCGAGAAGTAAATCCATCACCATATATGTTTCACCTAAAAATGAATAACAATACAATAATCGGGTCTAGTCCTGAAATGTTATTACGAGTTACAGGGAAAGATATAGAGACATTTCCTATAGCAGGTACAAGAAAAATTACTGACGATGAAGAAAAAAATAAAAAACTAGAAAATGAATTACAAAATGATGAAAAAGAACTTGCAGAACATACAATGCTTGTTGATTTAGGTAGAAATGATATTGGAAGAGTTTGTGATTATGGAACTGTGAAAGTAAAAGAGTTAATGGAGATTAAGAGATTCAGTCATGTTCAACATATGGTTACACATGTGGTAGGAAAATTAAATGACAAACATGACATGTATGATTCATTTGAGGCGGTCTTTCCAGCTGGTACGGTTTCGGGTGCGCCAAAAGTTAGAGCAATGGAGATAATACAAGAATTGGAACCTACACAAAGAGATGCGTATGCGGGCGCAGTAGGATATTTTTCATTTAATGGATGTTGTGATTTTGCAATAGCAATTAGGAGTATTTTTGCAGATGGTAAGTCGGGATTTGTACAAGCTGGAGCAGGAATTGTATTTGATTCAATAGCAGAGAACGAACTGAAAGAGACAGAACATAAAGCAAATGCAATGATTACTGCATTAAAGGAGGCTGCAAAATGAAATTTCTAATTATTGATAATTATGATTCTTTTGTTTACAACATTGCTCAAAGATTAGGAGAATTGGGAATCACATCAGATGTGATAAGAAATGACAAATTAACAATAAAAGATATCGAGGATTCGAACTATGACGCCATAGTTATTTCTCCAGGACCTGGGACACCAGACGATAAAAGATATTTTGGAATTTGTAAAAAAGTTATCATAGAACTTGGACCATCAAAACCAATTTTAGGAGTGTGTCTGGGGCACCAGGGAATTATTTCTTGTTTTGGCGGAAAAGTTGTAAATGCGAAAAACATTCGTCATGGGAAGACAAGTCAAATCAAACATACGAATGAATCATTATTTGTAGGGGTAGAAAATCCATTTAGAGCAACAAGATATCATTCACTGGTCGGAGAAAAAACAATCATACCAGATTCATTAAAAATTACAGCAATAGCAGAAGATGATGGAGAAGTGATGGGGGTCAGTCATAGAGAATATCTGATTGAAGGAGTTCAATTCCATCCAGAATCAATATTGACTGATGAAGGAACAAAGATCTTTGCAAATTTCATAGAGAAGGTAAAAAATAATGAGAAAAATCAGTGAAAATCTCACATTTGACGAAATGTCATCAATAATGAGTAGTATTCTAAATGGCAAAAATGATGATCAAGAAATTGCAGAATTTCTTAGAGAGTTATCCGATAAAGGAGAAACAGATGAAGAACTACGCGCAATGCTTACAAAAATGAATGAATTTTCAGTAGGTATAACGCCACGTTGTCATGGAAATCTAATTGATGTTTGTGGAACTGGAGGAGATAATTTACAAACTTTCAATATTTCAACAGCCGCATCTTTTGTAATTGCAGGTGCAGGCGGAAATGTTGCAAAGCATGGAAATCGTTCAGTATCAGGCATCTCAGGCAGCGCAGACATTTTTGAACATTTTGGATTTAATTTGAATTCAGAACCATGGAAAGTAGAAGAAATGATAGAGAAATTAGGAATAGGATTCATGTTTGCACCAACATTTCATCCCGCAATGAAAAATGTTGCACCAGCTAGAAAGATTCTGGGAAAAAGAACTGCATTCAATCTTTTAGGACCTCTATGTAATCCTGCAAAAGTAAAACATCAATTGATAGGAGTATTTGCAGATGATTATATTAAAAGAATTGTAAAAATTATGCAAAAGAATCATTCAGAAACAATTTTAGCTGTAAGATCAGGAGATGGAATGGATGAATTATCAACTACATCAAAGAACAAAGTGTGTATGTTAAAAAATAATGATGTATCAGAATTCATAATTAATCCAGAGGATTATGACATCGAGAAAGGTAGTTTATCCGATATTCAAATTTCAACAAAACAAGAAGCCATTGATGCATTTGTCAATGTATTGAATAATACGTCAAACAGAACAATGAAAGAGATTACAATGTTAAATGCGGCAGGAGGAATGCTTGCTGGAGGAATATGTGACAAATTCGAGGAAGGTGTAGAGCTATCACTACAAACAATTAACAGTGGAAAGGCATTTGAGAAATTAAAACAATTTGCAAAAGAAAATAATGCAATAGAAAAATTAGAGGGAATGAGCTAAATGGAAAATATTTTAGAAAAACTTGTCAACAACTCAAGAAAAGCAATTGATAATGGCACATATGACATTACAGAATCGCTTTCTAATTCAGAAATAGATTTGCAAGAAAGTATATCCAAATCACAACATGCACCACTAATCACAGAAGTGAAATTCTCATCACCTGCATTAGGAAATATTAGAAAAATTTCAGACCCAGTTGAAATTGCATTAAAAATGGTTAACGGAGGAGCATCTGCCTTGTCTGTATTAACTCAACCATTTTTGTTTGATGGGTCTCCTGAACTTTTTATCAAAGTTAGAAAAGCGGTAAAGATCCCAATGTTAATGAAAGACATAACAATTGATAAAATACAAATCGACGCTGCAAAGAAAATTGGTGCAGATTATTTTCTATTAATACAATCTATTTTTGATAAGAAAATGGTTTCAGATATTGAGGAATTAATTGAATATGGGCATAAAAATGGAGTAAAAGTGCTCATAGAAGCACATACAACAGAGGAATTTGAAAATGCATGTAAAACCAGTGCAGACATTGTTGGAATCAATAACAGAAATTTAGATACGCTGAAAATAGATCTAAACACAACTAAACACATCCTAGAAAAGTCAAATTATTCAAAAACAGTCATCTCTGAAAGCGGGATAGAGTCTCAAGATGATATTCGATTTCTTCATAAATGCGGAGCAAAAGGGTATCTTATAGGTACAGCAATTATGAGAAATGACGACATTGAACAAACAGTTAGAGGATTGGTGAATTCAATATGAAGATTGGAATACCAAAGGATGGACGATTTGGAGAATTTGGTGGAAAGTATATTCCAGAAACACTTGCACCTGCAATCGAAGAATTAGAAAAGAATTATTTGAAAATAAGAAATGATAAAAATTTCAAAAAAGAACTTGGTAAATTATTAATTGATTATGCAGGAAGACCAACTCCAATATATTTTGCAAAAAATCTTACTAAAATAATTGGAGGTGCAAAAATCTATCTTAAAAGAGAAGACTTGTTGCATGGCGGAGCTCATAAAATCAACAATACGTTGGGACAGGCATTACTTGCTAAGCGTATGGGCAAAAAGAGAATCATTGCAGAAACCGGTGCAGGCCAACATGGCGTAGCTACAGCAATGGCATGTGCAAGTCTAGGATTGAAGGCCGAGATTTACATGGGATATGTGGATACATTGCGTCAGAAACAAAATGTATTCAGAATGGAATTACTTGGTGCAAAGGTGCATGCAGTAAAATCCGGATCAAAGACATTGAAAGATGCAATAAATGAGGCGATGAGAGATTGGATTACAAATGTGGATTCAACATACTATTTGTTGGGCTCTGCGGTAGGACCACATCCATATCCATTAATGGTTAGGGATTTTCAAGCAGTGATAGGTACAGAGATTAAAAAACAGATGAAGAAAATTCCGAACGTAGTCATTGCGTGTGTAGGAGGAGGGTCTAATGCAATAGGAACGTTTTATCCATTAATAGATACCAATACAAGGATTATAGGAATAGAAGCTGGAGGAAAAGGTGTAAAAACAAAATTACATTCAGCTCCACTAACTGCAGGTAAAAAAGGCGTATTACATGGAATGATGACATATTTAATGCAGGATAATGATGGACAGATTAGCGAGACACATAGTATTTCTGCAGGACTAGATTATCCAGGAGTTGGGCCAGAGCATGCATTTCTAAAAGATGAAAATCGAGTTGAGTATAAGGCAGTAACAGATGATGAGGTAATTGATGCATTTCTAATTTTAACAAGAACTGAAGGGATAATTCCTGCATTAGAGTCAGCTCATGCAATAGCACATGCAATTAAAATTTCAAAGAAGATGAAAAAAACAGAATCAATTGTTGTTACACTATCAGGTAGAGGTGACAAAGACATCGATATAGTAAAGGAGTATTTAGCAAAAAATGTCAAAAATAGAAGATAAATTTAATCAGTTGAAATCAAACAAAGAGGCAGCACTAGTCTCATATGTAATGGCAGGATATCCATCAGAAAAAGCTACATTATCGGCAGTTAGAGGACTGATTCGTGGAGGTGCAGACATTATTGAATTGGGATTTCCATTTTCAGATCCAATTGCGGATGGACCAACAATTCAAATGGCAAGTACAGAATCATTGAATAATGGAACAAAGATTGATAATTTTTTTACAATCGTAAAAAAAATACGGAAAGAATCAGATATTCCACTAGTATTAATGACATACACAAACATTTTGTATAATCAGACATATCAGAAATTCATTTCACGTGCAAAAGAAGCTGGCATTGACGGACTAATTTTACCAGACATGGCAATAGAAGAATCAGACGAATATATCAAAGCAGCAAAGAAAAGTGGCATGGATACAATATTTCTTGTATCTCCAAATACAGAAAATAGTCGACTGAAAAAAATTATCAGATCAACATCAGGATTTCTGTATATGGTTGCAGTTTTTGGTACAACAGGAGTTCAAACTAAAATTCACAAATATACAATTGATGCACTTAAAAACACAAAAAAGACTGCAAAAGGAAAGATTCCAGTAGGAGTAGGATTTGGAATATCTACAGAAAAAGATGTTCAAAAGTATGTTTCATCAGGCGCTGATGCAGTAATTGTTGGCAGTGCCAACATAAAGATCATGGAAAACACGCCTGCAGGCAAGATTCAGAGCCGAATTGAAACATTCACAAAAAAACTAAAGAGAAGAACGAGATAAGCGAATAGAATAAAAATAGGAAGTTTATAGAATTAAAATGCAGACAAAGTTTATTTTTGTTACAGGCGGAGTTATGTCTGGGTTAGGCAAAGGGGTAGTTTCATCTTCAATTTGTAAATTATTACAATTATCAGATCAGAAAGTTTCTTGTGTGAAAATTGATCCATATCTAAATTATGATGCAGGGACAATGAATCCAATTGCACATGGAGAAGTTTTTGTGACAAATGATGGAGGAGAATGCGATATGGATATAGGAAATTATGAACGATTTCTTAATCAAGATATACCAAAATCCCATAACATCACAACTGCTCAAATTTATTCAAGTGTCATAGAGTCAGAACGGAAAGGAGAATACTTGGGAGCATGTGTTCAGATAATACCACATGTAACAGATGAGATAAAAAATAGAATTAAAAAAATTGCGGCTGATGAAGAATTAGAGATGCTTGTGGTAGAATGTGGTGGAACCGTTGGAGACATTGAAAGTTTGCCATTTTTAGAGGCATTAAGACAAATTAGAGTTGAAGAAGGTTCCGAAAACGTAATTTTTGTTCATGTGACATTAGCCCCATCACTAGATGTTGTTGGAGAGCAAAAAACTAAACCAACACAGCATAGTGTTCAGGAGCTGAGAAGAATTGGAATTCAGCCAGATTTGCTATGTGTAAGATGTTCCATGCCACTACAAGATAAGACAAGAAATAAAATTTCAATGTTTACAAATGTAACAAACAATGATGTGTTTTCATGTCACGACGTTGATTCAATTTTTCAGGTTCCAGAAATTCTATACGAACAAGGATTGGTTGATGTCATTTTTAAGAAATTTAACAAAATGGGATACGTCAATGCGTCACAAAATTGGGATGAATGGAATAAGATAGTAAATTCACTGCACAATGAAGGCGAACCAATCAACATTGCAATGGTAGGGAAATATGTAACACTGGCAGACAGCTATGTGAGCGTTAACCATGCATTGAAACACGCAGCAGCATCAATTGGTAAAAAAATTACAATTGATTGGATTGACTCAGAAAATATTAATGGAAACGTGGATACATTGTCAAAATATAATGGAATACTAGTTCCAGGAGGATTTGGAACTAGAGGGTCTGAGGGAATAATCAATACTGCAAATTTTGCTAGGGAAAATAATATTCCATATCTGGGAATTTGTTTTGGATTTCAATTGGCTGCGGTGTCATTTGCGAGAAATGTTTGCAGCCATTCAGATGCAAATTCAACAGAAATTGAAGAGAAAACTAACAATCCGATTATAGATTTGCTTCCGGAACAAGATGGGGTTACAGACATGGGAGGATCATTAAGACTTGGAGCAAACGAGATCAATGTCAAATCAGATACCCTAGCAAACAAAATTTATGGGCAAAACAAAATTTCAAAGAGACATAGACACAGATATGAATTCAATACAAAATATCTAGATGAATTTGCAGAAAATGGAATGATTTTTTCAGGTGAGAGTGACAATGGAAGAAGAATGGAAATTTTAGAGATTCCTTCACATAAATTTTTTGTAGGAGTTCAATTCCATCCAGAATTTAACAGTAGGCCGGGATATCCAGAACATGTGTTCAAGGCATTCACTACTGCTGCTAATCAGAATTAATCAATTTTGAAATTTCATAAATTTTCTGACGCGAGTCTCTGATGGAAACTTTCTTCTTTACATATCCTTTTTCTAAAAGATGACTCATGGCAAGACGTACAGTTCTATCAGGAAGCATTGTTTTTTTCACCAATTCCTTTTGACTCATCGATCCTTCATATTCTAGTATTTTGAGAAGTAGTTTTGAGCTTGGAGGCATGTTGAATAATTCTTCGGCAAGCTTTACTTTTTTGGCAATGGCAGATATTGCTGTTGTATCTTTTTTTAGACGAATAATATTAGCAGAAGGCTCATAATTTGTCGCTTCAACAGAATTTTTTACTTTGTAACGATCCAGCCCATCCAATACAACTTCACAGTATAATCTAGATGAGATTTCATCAACTTCTATGACACTTGCGTTAGATACAACCAATGGGCGTCTCGTTATGTCAAGAGAATTTACAGAAATAATTCCAAATACACCAGAGTCTTGAAAAATCACTGGACCACCAGCAGACATTGAATATGCAGATGAACCAATCGGAGTAGAGATAATTATTCCGTCACTACTATCATGCCATACTTCATCGCCATTAACTCTCAAAGTATGTTCCATCAACATGGCACTCCTAGAAGAAAAGACAGCAACATCATTAAGTACAGGATAAACATTTTTCCCATCAATTTTTACTCCCAAACGAGTTACTTGCTCCGTCTCAAAATCCATTTTTTTAATACGCGAGATTAATGATGGGAGCTGTTTCAGATCAATTTGTGATAAAAACCCATCAGATTCAGATTCGTTAATTCCTAATACGGGGATTGAAGAATCAAATGTTCTATGAAAATAGTTTCGTACTCCTTTATCTCCACCTAAAACAAATACACAGTCAGATTTTTTGTTCTTAGTTTTGGTTCCAATTTTTGATGACGAAATATTATTTTCCTCAAGAATTTTCTTTAGAGTTTTTTCGGATGAATCCGTCAATCCAGTTCCAAATATTCCAACATGCATAGATAGATTATTTCATTATGCACAATATATGTTAGATCTGCTTAAAATCTACAATATTATAAAAATAGGAACCATTATTTTCTAGTGCATTTTTTTCTGGAACTTTTTCAAGACCAAATGCCTTTGATTCTAGTGCAGATTGTGCTGCACCACCGGCAAAAGATAGTGCCCATAGAAAGTCTTTTTCTTTTAACATTGTGCAGACAAATGTAGAACAAAAAATATCGCCAACTCCCGTAGTGTCAGTCAAAGTCATTTTTGGTAAGTGTATTGTGTATAGTTTATCTTTTACAAGTAAAGAGATTTCTTGCTTATTTGTATAAAGTACATGTTCAATTCCAAGTTTTTGCAATTGTTTTATGCCATCAGTGCCAGTAAGACCAGTCAATGCATATAATTCGTCTGGATTCATCTTAATTGCATTTATGTTTTTTAGATCAAGTGTATCATTTTTTAAAGAGATTTCATCATTAGAATTTTTTTGTCTAAGAAATCCTTGAGGATCTAAAAATACAAAATTCCCTGAATCTTTGATTTTTGAATAGGTTTCTAAAGAGATTTCATCAAATACGGGGCTTATTATGGTTCCATCATCATCATTATCTAAAAAATTTATTTTCTCACACATATTTTCTACAAATAATTTTCTATCAGAACCATCCAATTCAATTCGAAATTTAGTTGTATTTTTTTCAGATAATGCATCATGAACGATGATGTTATTTTCTTTAAAGAAATCTTCTAGAGGGTAATTTGTTCCAAATTTTGTGTACAAATTTACATCATGTTTTTGTTTTCGTGCAGTGTATGAACAGTAACTAGCTGGTCCACCTGCAGCCTCATATTGCTCATTTTCATAAACAATTGTATCCATTGTACAGTGTGAAAAGATTCCGATTTTCATAATGAGAAAGATTGAGTTTTTACCTACTTATTTGAATCCTTTTTTGCACAATTCGAGCAGAGGGTTTTTCCTTTAACAAAATTAACCTCGATGTTAGATGCAAGGCAATTTTGACATAAGCCTTTCATAATTCGTAATTCGAGTTGATCTTTAAATTGTTTTTTCAATTCATTATAACGCATTTATATATCGAAGATTTGAATTCAGAGCATGCCATCAAAACGTGCAAGTAGAGGTAGACGAAAGGGCGGAAAAGGATCATCAGGTACAATTCAATGTGTTAATTGTGCAGGAACCGTTCCAAAAGATAAAGCAAAGAAAGTAACATCACGACTAAGTCTAGTAGAACATCAACTTGCTAAAGAGTTACGAGCACAGGGGGCATACATTGCTGCACCAAAAGTCACAAAATGGTATTGTATTTCATGTGCAATTCACTTCAAAGTTCTAAAAATTCGTTCAGCAGACCAAAGACGCAAGCATACAAAACTTCGTGGATAGACTAACGATTTTTTGCTAGAACCGAAATTCTTTGAGCAAGAGTAATTCCTGCAATTATTATTACAATTATCACTGCAATTTCCATAAAACCAATCATTCCAATTATTGCAATAACAAGTAATCTTTCTGCACGTTCACCAATGCCAATTCCTTGCATCTTTATTCCTGCAGCATCGGCTTTTGCTCGGGCATAACTGACCAGTAAGGAAAGAGTGATTGCTATGAACACCAAATATGGTTCAGTATAATTTCCAATTAAAATTCCAAAGAATATAGCTACTTCAGCGATTTTATCAAATACTGAATCTAAGAAGCCTCCTGATTTTGACATTTTATTTGCGTAACGGGCAACCTGACCATCTACAATGTCAAAGAAGCCAGATGCCAAAAGTGCAAGACCGCCAAGAATTAGTGAGTATTCAAATCCAATTCCATAGATAATAGATGCAACAAATGCAAGTGCAAGACCTATTCCAGTAAAAACATTTGGGGACAGGCCAGTCGCTGCAAAGGATTTACCAATTTTCTGTAACACAGGCTTTAATGATTCGCGAAGATTGTTTAACAAAATTTTCTCACGTTATAGATTCATAGAAATAATTATTGAAATCATTCTAGCAGCCAAAGAAGCAGTAGCACCATTATCAAACGTAGGATTTAATTCAACTATATCTGCAGCTTTTATTGTCTTATTTTTTAGTGCGACAACCATGTCATGTAATTCACGTGAAGTTATTCCAATGGCTTCTGGATTTCCAACTCCAGGGGCAAATGCAGGATCCAATACATCCAGATCAATACTAACGTAAAGGTTTTCAAATTTTTCAGTCAGATGTTCCAATAATTTTGGGCCATTTCCGTTTCGAATTTCAGCATCAGATATTGTAGCAATGTTGTGCTCGGTAAGAAATTCCAACTCTTCTTTGACAAAAGCTCTTGCACCAACATGAATAATGTTTTCTGGACCGCGCTCTTCAACAATTCGTCGTAGATATGCAGCATGGCTTAATTTTGTATCTGCATATTCATCTCTTAAATCATAATGCGCATCAAATACGACATAGCCAGTATCTTTTGGATAACTCGTATACGTTCCATAAGTGAGAGAATGTTCACCTCCAAGAATGATTAGTTGATTTGACGAGTCCTTTAGTTCAGAAGTGGTTTTTTGTACCATGTCAATCATATTTTGAGCAACAACAGTGTGTTGAAGATTTCCTAGATCTTTAATGCTAACTTGTTCCAAGTCTAGACCAAATTCTGGCATAAAAATTTCAATATTGTTAAACGCATCACGGATTACATCTGGACCAAAACGACATCCTGGTTTGTATGAATGAGTGGAATCAAATGGAACACCGAATAATTTTGCTGCGGGTTCAGAGTCATCTGCAGGAGAGATGATTTTTGGAGAACTGGTTAGATACAAATCACTGAAACTCATTACACAGAATTAAAATCACTTGAAAATAAACTCATGCCCAATTAATCTGACTGGCAAGAAGATTCATCGCATAGACAGAATTTATGAGATTCTCCACAAGAAGTACAAATCAGTAATTTTCCATGCATGTATACTAATTACAGAATTTCTATTTAACCAACAAGAAGGAGTGATAAATTATCCATTAGACTTGGATGATTGGTCTTTTTGATAAGAGTGAAGGAAGATTCAATGTGGAGTGCGGCTTTCCCTTATTTTGGGTGTTGATTTCATCTACAAAACTATCAAATGAGATTTCTCTCACATCGCTTTGCATTCTGTCACGAACACTAAGATTCTCCGAATTGACTTCCTTTTCTCCAATTACCAATACATAACGAATCCATTCTTTTTCAGATTCTCTAATTCGTTTTCCAATTGACTCATTCCTGTCATCAATATCTACACGGATATTTTGTGCAGTGAGTTTATCGTATAATGCTTGAGAAAATTCTGCAAACTCATCTTTTAGTGGGATTATACGTACCTGGGTTGGTGCCAACCATAATGGAAACATTGGTTTTCGTCCTTCTTTGGCATCTTTTGCACATTTCTCAAGTAGGGCATACATCACTCTTTCAATTGCACCACTAGGAGAATTATGTAAAATGATTGGATTTACAGGAGTATTATTTTCATCAATAAATTCAATTCCATATCTTTCACCATTTTCCACGTCTATTTGATCAGTGGATAATGCGGATGCTTTTCCTAAATTATCTACATAATTGAACTCCCATTTTAATACAAAATAGAAAAATCGTTCTTTCCACATCTCAACTAGCACTGGCTTGTCTAATTTTTGTACCATCTCTAAGATTAGATCTTTATTTTCATTGTAAAAGTCCTCAGTGAAACGTATAGCCATCTCATAATCATCATGATTGATTCCTACATTGTTCAAAACGTCTCTAGACAAATCAAATCGTTTTCTAAATTCGTCAACTGCCTGCGGTATATCCTTACAAAATGCATGACAATCAGGCATTGTGAATGCACGTAATCTTCTAAGACCAACTAATTCACCAGACTGTTCTCTCCTAAAGCTATAACGGGTTAATTCATACAAACGATATGGCAGATTTTTGTAAGACATTTGAAAGTCATGTGCCATCAGAAATTGCCCAAAACAGGCTGCAAATCTTAAGAACAATTTCTTTCCATCTGCATCAATATTATACTGCCTAGCAGGAAATCGGTTGAAATAACTCTCCATACTAGGATGATGAGAATCATACATAATCGGAGTCTCTACCTCATATCCACCATAGTCTTTTACTTTATTTGTCACATATTGTTCCAATAATGATTTTATCAGACGGCCATTTGGAAAATAACGCATATTTCCATGGTCAGATGCAGACTCGTAATCAGCAATTGCCAATTTTTTCATTAGTGCCACATGTGGAGGAGGTTCATCAGCGTTTCTTTTTTTATCGGATTCATACTTTGCCAATTTCTCTAGTTTCTTATGTTTTGAAAAATTAAATTTGTCAAATTCTTGCATTGTTCCATCAGGAGATAAAATATACCAGTATGATTTTATTTTTGATTCTGATTCCAATGCATGAGATGTCTGCTCCTTTTTTTCTCCAGGAGTAATTACTTTGGAGCTTTCAGCTAACGGATGACCTTTTACTTTGACATTATAGGATTTAGTCCAACCAAAAGGCGCTCTGCTAACTTCCAATTCGGTACACTCACCTTCCATTAATTTTAGTAGAGATAATGCGGTGGATGGTGCAGCTAGATCAGAACTTAGATGTGCATATGGATATAACAATAATTTTGAACAGCCAATTTTTTTCATAGATTCTTTAATTTGAGAGATGGCATCTTTTGCCACATCTTCTGTATCGTCTTTTTCTACGGCAGTAAAGCAGACAACAATTTCGTCAAGTGATACCGGCTTTGGGTCAATCTCTTCGGCAGACTGGATCTCTTTTTTTGTTGGCTCATATGAGATGTTATCACAGTGTAATTGTAAAATTCGCATATTGACTAGAGTATTTGCCGCAACTTATAATTTGCTTAGATGTAATAAAAGATATGAAAGAAAAGAAAGACAAAGTGCACGAGCATTTTGTAAATGATGATCCTACAGAATTCGACCAGGATAAATTAGAAGACTTGG
>CAZEES010000017.1:0-26129 GCA_964511265.1 uncultured Candidatus Nitrosopelagicus sp.
AAGCAGCTGCAGAAGCAAAAGCAGCTAAAGAACAACTAGAAAAAGAACTGGCAGAAGCAAAAGCTGCTAAAGAAGAGATGGAGCGTCAAGAGGCAGCAGAAAAAGCAAAAACCAATACTACTAAAACTGATCTGGCAGCTGAAATCCAAAAAGAGTTGCAAGAATTACGTGAACAATTACAAGAAATAGATAATGATGACGAAATTGATGAAACCTCTCAAAGTAAAATAATCATTGATACTTTGAAAAATGCAGTTGCCAAAGGTTGGACAAAAACCAAAACTGTTCAGGAGTTAAGAAAATCTGCTAACCTGACTGTTAAAAACGCTCGGGAATATGCATCAGAAATCTTTGATACAAATTAAATTCTCAAGTATTCCTTTTGGCATGATTTAATAATTGTTCCATGTCCACTTTTGATATGAGTAAGTGGGCTGATTTTGTTGTGAGTGGAATGAAGAAAGGCTCTGGTCTCGCAAACATAACTCATGTACAGATTCATGAAGATCTAGGTGATGAATTTGGAACACCTGAAATCATTGACAAAAAAACACTTGCATCACACATCAAAAAAGGAAAAAAATATCTCACTATATACAAGAAAACTGAAACAGACTGGGAACCTGGCGAGATTGTAAATGCATATGTCCTAAATGGTGAAACACATATTCGAACTGATAATAATAAAGTGGAATCTGATAATCTTGGTACGTTGCCTGAGATTAAATCTTAATCTTTAGATAAGCCATCTTATTCCGTTATTTATGGGGATTTCTAAAATAAATTATGATATTCAATTTGAACCAATATTTTCCACTTTCACATTCAAAGGAATAGAAATTTTATCATTTAACACAACTTCCTCCAACAAATTTGTTCTAAACTGCGCTGAAATTGAAATCAAAAAATGTTACATTCTCTCTAAAAGTAAAACGATTGAAACAAAATTCAAACTTGATGCAAAGAATGAAACCATCTCTGTAACTACCAACAAAAAAATTTCAGGAAAAATCAAACTTTGCATAGAGTATACTGGAATCTTAAATGACCGCCTACTTGGATTTTATCGAAGTAAATACACTGACCCTGCTGGTAAAACCAAATACATGGCTACCACCCAATTTGAGGCGGCCGATGCAAGACGTGCATTCCCATGCTGGGATGATCCATCAACCAAAGCTACATTTGATATCTCATTATTGGTAGAGAAAAACTACATGGCAGTATCAAATATGCCTGTGAGGAAAAAACAAAATTTTGACTCCAAAATACTCTATGAATTCGAGCGTACTCCAATAATGTCTACCTATTTGTTATACCTAGGTGTTGGTGAATTTGAGTATGTTGAAGATAAATTACGAAATATCCAAATCCGTGTTTTGACAACAAAGGGAAATAAAAAAAAGGCGAAACTCTCACTTGAATTAACAAAAAAGTTTCTAGGTGAATATGAAAAATACTTTGGAATAAAATATCCATTACCAAAACTTGACATGTTAGCTATTCCTGACTTTGCAGCAGGTGCAATGGAGAACTGGGGAGCAATAACGTTTCGTGAAACAATACTCTTGTATGATCCAAAAACATCTTCTACAAGAACCAAACAATTCATAGCTGAAGTCATATCACATGAATTGGCACATCAATGGTTTGGTAATCTTGTTACAATGAAATGGTGGAACGACTTGTGGCTAAATGAAAGCTTTGCTACATTCATGGCTACAAAAATTGTAGACAAATTTTACCCTGAATGGGACTTGTGGGATCAATTTTTAGAAGATGCAATGAACACTGCAATGTCACTTGATGCATTAAAAACCTCACATCCTATTGATGTCAAAGTAAATCATCCTTCTGAAATTAGAGAAATCTTTGATTCCATCTCATATGATAAGGGCGGATGTATTCTACGAATGCTTGAACACTTTGTAACTGATAAAAACTTTCAAAAAGGACTGCAAAAATATCTAAAAAAGCATGCATATTCTAATGCTGAAGGTCGTGATTTATGGAAATCCATTGGTGATGTTGCAAAAAAACCAATTGATAAAATGATGAAGACATGGATTAAACAAGTTGGCTTTCCAATTTTATCTGTTAAAAGAAAAGACTCGACAATCTACTTAAAACAAAGTCGTTATCTCTTGGAAGAGACAAAGGCAAGCAAAAAAGGAATCTGGAAAATTCCTCTGATTGTGGATGAGGGTAATGCTGCAAGTTCCCACATTATGGACAAAAAATCTGATTCATTTAAACTCAAAAATAAAAATAGAAATTTTATCATTAATTCTGGCAGAACTGGATTTTATAGAATGGAATATGACTCTGAAATTCTGGAAAACCTTTCACTTCTCATTGATGAAAAAATCCTGAATTATGTTGACCGATGGAGTATACAAAATGACTATTACTCACAATGTGTAACTGGAAAAAAGAAACTACAGGACTATCTTGACTTTACAAATGCCTATTTTGATGAAGATAACTACATTTCATCTCTAAATTTAGCCCAACATCTCTATTCATTATACTCATTAACTCACAAGGAAAAATTTTCCGATGAAATTAAGCAATATGCATTCAATTTCCTTAGGACCACTCACGACCGTTTGGGCTGGGATGCAAAAAAAGGAGAACCTCATACAAATGCACTACTTCGAAGCTTCGCAATATCTGGATTGGGTAAATTAGGGGATGAAGAAATTCTAAAAGAATCAAAAAGAAGATTTGATAAATTTTTGAAAAATCAGAATAGTTTATCAGCTGATCTACAAGAGACTGTATTTGTTTTAGTTGCATGGGATGGCAACGAATCTACGCACAAAAAATTTGTATCTCTATACAAAAAAGCAAAATCACAAGAAGAAAAACTCAGATTCCTTGCTGCAATGTGTAACTTTCAACAAAAGAATTTGCTACTAAAAACTTTGGAATTTACCCTTGGTCCTGATGTTCGTTCCCAAAATATCCAAATGCCAATAATGAGAATTGCTGCAAACCTTCATGGTAAAGATTTCTTATGGGGATGGCTCAAAAAGAATTGGAAAAAAATTGTCAAAAAGGCAGGAATTGGTAATCCATTATTAAATAGAGTTGTTGCAAGTATCGGTCAGGTAATTGTTGCAAAACAAGAAAAAGAAGTACGTCAATTCTTCAAAGCAAATCCGCTTAAAGGAACTGAGATGACTCTGGAGCAAACCATGGAGCGAGTACGTGTTTCCTCAAAATTCCTAAATTCTATCAAAAAAGAGTTCTCATAATTGATTGCTGCAAAAAATTTTCTAACTATTCTAATTGCAACTATTGCAGTAAGCATTGTAATAATTTTAAATCCACTCCCTGATGGTGAATCTGATTTTAGTCACTTTACATTTGATGCTGTATATCTCAAAGATGACAATTCTGTATTAATTACATTTGTAGATGAAACAGAGAAATCCTCGTTTGCAGTATTGGAAATTTTAGGTATGGAAAAAACGTTTCATAAGGAATTTGTTATCTCTGACTCGGCATTCACTCAAACAGTACCATTAGAAAAGATCCCAAAATATGGATGGAAGACCACTCCTGTTACATTAGAAATCACATATGACAAAACTAACACTGTAAAAATGAAAACCGAGATATATGAAGAGGGTCAGCAACAACCTGAAATCATCATTGGGTATGATGATTAATTTCTAGTAAGGATGAATTTTATAAAAAACTCTAACTGAATTCTTTTTTGAGATTTTTTAATGACTGTGCGTAAAAACTTGATAAAAACTCTACAAACTCGTCAAATTCCTTCTTTGTAGAATCTGATGCAAAAAAAGACTCCCATGTGACTTTCACAGATTTACTCTTTATTTTTTCAATAGAAATTGTTGCATGATATGCGTTTAATGGCAATCCTGAAACTGCTATGTATGAGAAATATTCTCTTGGTCTCCAACCTACAACATACTCTTCAACATTTGAACCATCTTCAAATGAAATTAATCTCTTAGCGCCTACTCCTTTTTTCTTCTCTCCTAAGACTTTTGTTGATTTTTGACCCTGCAGCCAATCTAATTTTGAAATTTTACTTATTTTTGACCATGCTTTTTCTAAATCTATATCGATAGTTACTGATTTTTTTACTGAACCTGAATTCATAATGTAATTAGAAAACTTCTCAAATTTATATAATTCAACTATTGATTATCTGATTATGGTTTTTGGCTGGGGTAAAAAAAAGACAGTGGACTATGAAGAGCCAGTTGAGAAAGTTCATCCCATCTCTCAAACCATAACTTTAGATGAAATTCCAAAAGTTTTAGATGATTTGGTGATTCTTAGAAAAAAAACACTTGCAGCAGAAATAAAATCCCATAGAAATAGAATTGATCCCCAAAGAGAAGTTTTACTAAAAATTGCAAATGAATTATACGAAGATGATCTAAACACTGATGATCTAGATCCCCATCTTCAAATAATGGTTAATCGGGGAAAAAAGGAAGTCATATCTTCAATAAAAAAAGAATTCGCCAATCCATTTCCTGAGATTAATTCCCCAGATGATGTGCCACGATTTAAAAAAGTTTCATCATCAGGAATAAAAAAAGTTGGCGACATGCTAGGTAAGCATTCTCGTGTGATACACATCTTGGCTAGTAAATATGCAAAAAAACTCAAAGAAGATCTTGAAAGTCTAACCCATGACCTAGGGGAAGTTGATAAATTAATTAATAATTTCTCTGCAACTGAAACCTTTGTTGAAGAAATTCTTGAACTTTTGTCTTCTCGAGAAAAGACATTACAAAAAATTTCAAAACAAAATACACGTATGAATGAATTAATTGCTTCACTAAATGAGAAGAAACAAAAAATTGAAGAATTTCAAAATGCCATACAGGAGATTAAAAATTCCTCTGATTACAAAACATATCTAGATATTAAATCTAAATTATCTAATCATGATTCTGAAGAAAAACAAATACGTCATCGTATGGATGATGAATTTACAAAAATCTCCAGACCATTAGGAAAATTTGTTCACATATCTTCTCATGATAAAGAGCTTAAGGGACTAACAGCAAAACTGGCATCCACTCCATATGATGCATTAGACCAAAACAACATTGTTGGCATTAGAAATATTCTTGATTCTATTATAACTGGAATTGACACTGGCTCTGTATCTGTTAAGGATGCCTCAAAATCCAAACAGAGTATAGATGAAATTAAACGTGTAATCCCTTCATTAATTACTGAAAAGGAAACATTTGAAACAAAAAAACATGAATTAATTTCAAAACTTGAAAATTTTGATTTAAAATCTCTTCAAAATGCAGAAAATGATCTAAACCGAGAAGAGCGCAACATTTCGGATATCTCATCTAAGATAAAATCATTTGAAGAAGAAACTCTTGATCTGACAAACTCTTTGTCTACCCTACTACATAAAATAGAAACAAATCTCAAGGATGTGACATCTACATCTTACACAATTTCATTAGACAACAAATGATCTTTAAAACAAAAAAACTAGAGCGCAGTGTTGTATTTCTTAATGAAACTCGTGATGGAATTCTCTCATATTCTAAAATTAATCATCCAGATGAAATGATTCTAATTCTAAGAGGTCATTCAAAAAAAGGCAAAATGTTTGTTGAAAGCTTAGTAGTTCCGCCTTTTAATGAAACAGGCCCTACTTTTGCAGGTTTTCCATCCAATCAGCTTCCATTTGATGCGGATTATATTGGAATGGTACATTCACATCCTGTAGGAACAGCTGAGCCCTCTTTGGAAGATTTGGATAACTTCTTTGGGCTAGTTTCAGTAATTGTAAAAGCTCCATATGATGATGAAGATATCTTTGCATGGGACAGTTCTGGAAACTCAATCCCAATACTAGATGAATGATTACATTAGTCAATAAGCCTTATATTTGAAATTAGGATAATTTTCTTATAATGATTAACTACAAGTCGTATTTGATATTCCTGTTTGCATCTCTTGCGGTAAGCATTGGCTTACAAATGGTTCTTCCATTTCCATATGGATTGGGTGCAGCACTAGCTCTATTCATTGCATTCCCATTAATCTTGCGAAAAAGAATGATGAGTCGAATGAGAGGAGGATTTGGCTCTGGTTCTGGAACCTCCGGTGGATTTGGTGGAGGTCTATTTGGTCAAAATAGCGACAAGCCTGGAATAAAATATGAATGTCTTGTATGCCACAAAGTTTACAATGCACGAGAATGTCCACGTTGTGGCTCTACAATGAAGCGTGCAATGTTTTAAGAGTCAATATGTCTCAAACAGATTTAGCATTAGATGTAATTCGTAAGAAAGTTTTTTTCCACAATTCTGTAGACGTCTGGATATCCGCATGTGACGAAAAAAATACTGATTGGAAAAATACAGAAAATTATAAAAAATTCATAGCATACCTGCTAAAAAATAATCTACAACTCAAAGCATTTAATCTCTGTACCCATGAAGCAGGTGCAACTGAAGTAGAAAAAACAAAATTCACCGACCTATTAGCTGAAGAAAAAACCACAAATCCGAATGCCGCAACCTACACTATCAAACTAAATGACAAATCAATTGATCTAATCCGAAAATTTAGCATAACCGAATAACTATCTTTTTAATTTTGGATTAACTATCGTATCTAGAGCATTTCCAATAAAAACAAACGCCAATCCTGTTATCGCAATTAAAATTCCTGGCGGAACAATCCACCACCAAAATCCTTGTGCTGCGGCTCCATACGTATTAGCATCATGTAGAATTTGCCCCCATGTGGGAAATGATGGATCTCCTAATCCTAGAAAACTCAACCCTGCTTCTGTAGTGATGGCTGCAGGGACTGAAATCGCTATGCTGGCAAATGCATATGGCAATAACTGAGGAAGAATATGTCTGAAAATTATCTTCGAGTCCTTTTGACCCATTATCTTTGCTGCTTCCACATACTGTCTAGTCTTAATCTGTAGTGACATGCTACGTGAGACCTTTGCAATACCTACCCAGCTAAAAATCATAAGAAAACCTATCATCAAAAATATACTATTGCTTATTGTAACTGCCAAAATTATCAAAAATGGCAATGCTGGCAATGCATAGATAACATCATTAAATCGCATCATGGTCTCATCTGTCTTTTTTCCTTTATATCCGGAATAAACTCCATAAACTAATCCCACAACAACTGACCCGATTGATACTGAAACTCCAATGAAAAGCGCAAGTGGCGTACCCCAAAGTAATCCTACAGCTAAATCTCTACGAAGCTCATCTGTGCCCATTAGTCCAAATGCTTTTCCGCCCAGAATCATTTTTGATTCTAACACTTGTGCAGATTCGCCTATTCCATATGTGTCGATAATGAAAATGTAATCGCCTTTCTGAACCTGATTTTTATCTAGATGTGAAAATATTATCTCAGTTGTACCTACAGAAAAATCAAATTGAAATTCATCTTTGTATGCATTTAGATTTTTCTTTATCATGCTATCAGTTGAGAAATATCTCTGACTGTGAATCGTATCTGTCTCTGAGTGTGGCAAAGAAGTAGATAATATCTCTAAAACAATCCCATCTGGGCGTATAATCTTAATCTGAATTAGATGTGAATCTGAATATCTCGTTTTTGTTTCAAAAATAAAGTCACTTGGAAAATCATCATACTCAAAAGATACCCCGAACTGCTGAGAAACAAGAAAAATTCCATCTTCTTGTGACTCAAAAATTTCTGCATCAATAATCTTGTGCTCTGGAATCTTTTCTGAAGATAAAAGATTCACCCAACTTGGAATTGATGTCTTTGGATATGATATCCATTTCTCAGGATTATTCCATTCTTGAAATGTTGATGCAGGAATTAGTGCGATTGTTATGATAGATACCAAAACTAATCCTAGTAAAATAAAAACGCCAGTTAATCCCAACTTGCTTTTTAGAAACTCTCTTTTAATTTCATTTGTAGAAACACTGCTCAATTTGATGTCCTCACCCGTGGATCAAAGTAACCATAAAGTAAATCCGCGATAAATATGCTCACCAAAAATAAAACTGTCAAAATATACGTTGAACCAATAATTACTGGCAAATCCATTACACTAATTGCCTCAAAGTATAATCTTCCCATTCCGGGCCAATCAAATACGGCCTCTGTAATTATTGCACCACCTAGAGAGCCTGATAGACTTAATGCAAGTATAGTGACAATTGGAGGTGCCGCATTTCTCAGTGCATGGCTATACACTATCTTCTTCTTGTCAATTCCCATAGTCTTTTTTGCAGTGATGAAATCTTCTTGCATAATTCCTACCATAAAATTTCTAACAAGATATGCCCATGCTCCAAATCCAATTAGAACAATTGTTATCACAGGTAATGCCATATGATATAGTAATGCCAAAAAGTAGCCTGGATCATCCGGTTCTATACTTGGTGTGGCTCTTGCAGGAAAAATTTGGTAGACGAAGGCAAATACAAATATCATTAACATTCCAATCCACCAGACTGGGAAACTACTACTAATTACTGCAAATGTGGATGTTATACGGTCTGTTTTTGAACCAATTTTGTTACTTGATGCTGCACCTAATAAAATTCCGATAATCGATATGATTATTGTAGCTGTAGTGAATAGCAGAATTGTTTTTGGCATCTTTTCAAAAATTATCTCACCAACGTTTGATGATCCTGAATCACTTGTAAGGAATGTTGCATTACCAAAATCTAAAATTAAAATCTTATACATAGTATATCCAAGTCTTTGCGGGGAATACCAAGGCGTATCAAGTCCTAGTGTTTTTATTCTCTCATCAATTTTCTGCTGAACAAATTTCTCAAATTCCTCTGGATCATTGAAGCCTTGTGCAATTGATGTATTCTCTGTAATCTCTGCTCTGACTTGATAAATTATGCCTTGCTTTAGAATTGTATCCATATTTGAACCGACAAGAGAAATTGTAAGAAGTAATGTTATCATTAATACGCCAAACATTGTTATCCCTCTTGTGACAAGATATCGCTTTAGCCCCACACTCAAAATATCATTATTTACCTTATAACCGATTTGGGTTTAGTACAATAATCAAATAACTTTAAAACCTCAAATCCACCGTCTAACTCATGCAAGAATTTGCAAACCCTCCTTCACTACGAAATGGAATATTTGATTTACTCTCATCTGTAGAACTTGCAACTGCTGCAAATGTAAAATTATTAGATTATACCATTCAATTATTCAAAGACAATGGACTATTCAGTGATTATTATGGATACCATAACATTGATCATGAACTTGAAGTAACATATGTCACATTACTCTCTGGCATACATTCTCTACAAGAGGAATTTCTTACTCTTGATGATTTGAATTATCTCTATGCATCTGCACTCTTGCATGATTTTGATCCTGGCAAGGAAATAGACAAACCACATGAAAAAAATGTCATTAATTTTATCTCAAAAAATAAAACAATTCAAAAACTTCTCGCTGAAGCTAATCTTGATCCAAATCTCGTATGTGCCTTGATCTCTAGAACCGTTTATCCATGGAAAGGCGATATTGCAACTACTACTGGCAAACTAATCCAAAAATATCTCTCAAAATCAAAAATTAAGAAAAACAAAAAACAACAAGAACACTTTCAAAAACTTGGCCATTTCTTATCTGTCTCTGATCGTATTGGTGGGTATTCTCTTGGTGACTTTTCAAAGGCCATGAACATGGCAAAGATGAATGCACACTCGTCAAGCTGGCATCCTGCATTCATTGTCACACGTTCGGTGTCATTCTTTGAAGATTTGCTAAACAACGAACCCGATATGTGCCATCGCGTATTATTCGGGTTGCCAAAACACATGAGAAAAAACCTTCTAGACAATATTACTGAATTTATGAAACTACGTCAAGAAGAGATCAAGATCTACAACAAATTTGTTTATGATGGATTGCCTTTGATCCCATGTATAGAAAAAAATGCAATCTCTGATGATGTATCTGATATTTTACTGTCGATATATCGAGAACTACCAAAGCCTTTACAGTTTTCACGGGATGATTTTATCGATTCACTTGATGATTCCGATACAATTCTAAACACATTACGTGTAGGCAATAAAAATGGCCCCATAGTTGGATTTGCAAAAGGTGGTCCACTTGAAAAATACAATTTTGAATTGAACTTTGAAGACAAAAACCGTGGAAAGAACAACACCATATTTTTAGAACCTGTTGCAATAAAAAATGGCTATTGGGGATTTCATGGCGGAAGAGAAATTCGTCAGTTATTCATGATACAAGTTCAATCTCAAGGATACACATTCATGACAAGTTTCTCAATGCGTGATGTTATAGAGGAACGTCAGAAAAAGGAAAAAAATATTGTATTTGTGAAAAAGTTTGATCCTGAGCGATGGGATTATTTCCGAGTAGCCCTATAGATATTCCGTGACTAAAATAGAAATACTCATTCAAAAAGGAACTGAAAATCTCCAAAATGGTAATTTTGAAAACGCATTAAGTTTTTTTGAGCAAGCATTACTTCTAAAGCCAGATGATCCTGATTTGTGGAATTACAAAGGAATTGCATTGAGAAGTCTTGGTAGGTACGATGAGGCCTCTGATTGTTATAACAAATCTCTTCAATTAGACCCTAGAGATCGTGCTTCATCTTAAATTCAATACCTTTTTCTTCATAAATTATCATAATTGTTTCGTTTTAATGGCTCGTGAGATTTGGTTTAACATCCGTGTATCTGTAACTAATTCTCCATCAAATTTAAAATTGGATTTTTGAGAAAATGCTTGACCTCCAATAAAAATTTTAAGTTTTTTGAATTTGCCATGAATTTTTTTGACCATTCTTTGTCCATATTTAATATTCTCTTCCAATGTAATGGATACAAATAACGCATTTGGTTTTGCTGCCTTGATAAATTTTATCAAAGATTCTGAAGGTGTGGATGGTGACAGATCAAATGTTGAAAATCCCTTTGAGACTAAAAACGAACCAAGCATATTACATCCTAAATTATGATCTTCTCCAACTGGTGTGGTCAGAATAACTACTCCTTTATTTCCTTTGGATTTCCTATAATCATCCGAAATTACTTTGATTAAACTATGTGCAGTATTACTTGCAACATGTTCTGTTGCAATTGATAATTTTCCTTTCGCCCATAAATCTCCAATCTTTATCATCGCTTGTGTCAGAACTTTTTCATAGAATTGATCCAGTGGATTATTTGAAGTAAAGGTTCTGTAGATATCTATCGTATTTTTTTGATTTCCTTCAGTTAACGACGTAAATAATTTATCTGTTAATTGTTCAATTAATTCTTCACGTTTTTTACCGTTTTTTGGCATATTCTGTAACAAAAATGAATTAATTCTTGCGTTATCTCTGTATTCTTTTGGTATGTCATTTTTTGTTACAGTAGATACTTCGCCAAGATATTTGATAGTTTTTTGCCTTGAAGTTCTTTTCTCCCCGTCCCATACACTTTTTACTAAATAGAGGTACTCGTATCCTTTTACTTTCTTCTTCCTAAGAAATACCATCTGTTAATTTAATAGATAATGCCTAATAAGCATGACTAGTGCTAACATTCTGAAACATATGAGCGATTTATATCTTATATGAAAAATTCTAAATTTTATGAAATGCATTGTGTGATGAAAATACGGCCAATCCCGCTATTATGACGCCTATAAAATTTCTGACCGTCATGAATAGATTTGGCTCTGAAGCAATAAGCGATATCTCAAAAACAGTGTGGAAATTATCAAACATCCAAAATGCAATTGTTATCCATGCTAGTATTCCTGCAATTAAATAACCACTCTTTGATTTTCGGAAAACCAAAAATAGACTAACGCCAACTGTTACATACCAAATTGCTAAAACTATTATCCAAAAGGAATCAATGAATTCGTCTCTCTCATCACCCCAATAATATGCAGAGCCAATAACAGCCAAAGTGATTAATGATATTAATAATAAATTATGATTGAACTGATATGACGTTTTCTCCCTGATGATCTTTTTATCTGCTTTGAAATCGGTCATCTCATCTCACATCTTTTTTTTGATAATCATTATTCGAAGTTATGATTACCATTATATTTGATCATTTCTGGAAAATTTTATGGCTAAAACAAAAGATCTGGATGTAGTAATCAAAAAAATTGGCAAATTGCATAAAATGATCAGATTTGTAGCAATTATAAGCAAAAATGGAAAAATACTAAAAACTGAAATGAGAGATGAGGTTCCATCATTGCTCAAAAATAAAAATGAAGAAAAGTTTTGCCAGGATGTAACCGTACGTAGAAAGATGAGAGAGGAATTTGATAAGACATTGGGCAAAGTGAGATTTGTGAACGTAGAACGTGAGAATATATCTCAAATTGTCATGTATGCAAAGACAAAATCATTATTTGTCACAGTAGAACCGGAAATCTCAATTAATGATAAAACCAAAATCATATCTCAAATCAAAAAAATTACTGCTAATCTGAAATGAAAATCCTAGTAGATGAAATGGACGATGGGATGGACGAGCGTCTAATTCATCTTGGTTATGATGCATACAGCGTAAAAAAACTTCGAAGTGAGGGCAAAAAACTTCATACTGATTATTCTGTCATAAATTATGCAAAAGAAAATGAGATGATTCTCATCACACGTGATACTGAGAGTGGTCAGGCATGCGAAGAAAATGGACTGCCCTGCATATTGCTTGATAATGATGAAATTTTCAAAATTGTCACAGAAAAATTACGTAATTTCTAACCAATTTATTTATTCGACTGTTTCAAAATTCATGTATGAAATATTGTGACGGTCGTGGCACTTCATACAAAAATGGAAATTCATATGAAGACTGTAAAAAAATTGCTGAAGAGATTAACGCCAGATTAAAGCCCACAATAACTGACAATGGCTCAATGCTTTGGAAACAACTCTCCGAAGAAGTAAATCATGATGAATTAGTATACAAACTTGTCTTGAAATATCTACGACGCGATGGATTTGATATTGGAAATATTAATGATCCACAAATCACTATAAAATCTAACTAGTATTATTTTGTGATTTTATCATTCTTCTAGAGATGATAAATGGAGTTAACACCAAAATGGGTATTGTTATTGCAATGAATATTGTTTGTAATTCTGTCACTGCAATTGTAAATGCTACTGCACTTGTTGCTCCTACAAATAATGAAAGAAATGATCCTACACATGTCGGACACGCAATGAATAATCCTGTAGTTGCACCAATACTTCCAAGCCCTCCTGTCTTTTTGGTAATAGAAATTGCATTAACTGCCAATGCAGTATTTACTGCAACAAGATATGAAACTATAATTTGTAAGAGCAAATTAACAGGAACTACGTTAATTCCTACATGTTCTGTCAAATAAGCTACAAACTTTGGCATATATCCTGGTGGTCCACAACATGGTGTAACATGTGCTGAGGGAACATCTACACCATAATGATATGAAAATATAACTTCAGGTTGATAAATCAAAATTCCTGATGTCATTGAAAAAAAGACTCCATAAATAATAAATGTCACAATGAATGTCTTCTTGGCCTTACTATCCAGAGTATTATTACAAATCATAGACAACGCCGTGGTGTTTCCAGTGGCTGCAATCCTTTTTTGAAATCTGCGAAGCCCTAGCCCAATCATTCCTATTGAAATGACAAATAAGACATAAAATGCAACTCCTAATCTTTCAATGGATTGGACCGCATCTGGAGTAATTTCTTGATACTCGAATCGAACATAGATCAAAAATAAAATCCCAATTGATATGAATCCTAAAATGATTAGTCTCTTATCGTTTTGACCACCTTTGGCAGTCTCTGTTTTCATGTGGGATCTTTTACGTGGTTCATTATATTTTTAACATATAATCTGTAACTGAATTTAACTATGGAAATTAATGAAGTTCAAGATCCTGACTATGAAGTAGTTACGATTAGTAATCTAGGCTTTGTTGATCCATATGGGAATGAGGGTCTTGTTATTTTATGCTCTGATGATAAAAGAGAATTTCATATGCGCGCATTCTCTGGAGAAGTATCGCGTCACATAGCCAGTTTTCTAGATGATGATCATGAGTCTGTTCCAACAATTTACAAAATGTTGGAAGACATCTGTGAGGCAAATGAACTGTTGTTAGTTAAAGTAAAAATCTATGAAAGTGGTGATGCACTTCGTGCAAATCTCTACCTCACTGGAAAAAAAGACCTTGTTTTGCGCAATTATAGGGCATCTGACGCTGTTGCATTAGCGGTTTTTTATAAAATTCCAATTCTTGTTCGAAGTAACATGCTAAAAAGTCCTATAGAAGAGGCTACGTGACAATCTCTTTAATCTTATCTTCTTCGACGGCTCGCTTTATCTCCATTGCTATACGTCGCCCAATTCCAAACGTTGTTCCATATTGATATTTTGTATATGGACTAGTTGTTGCAACAATTGGATTTCCAGGAACTCTTAGTGATACATCATACACTATCATCTCCAAATCTTTTGTTATGACGCTTTGAAGTGAAAACGGTCCAATAATTCCAGGGGCATATTCTTTTTTTACTGCTCGGACAAATTTATCCCCCATCTTGAAGACTTTTTCTAATAATGATTCTCTAATACTTGCCGGTGTGTGACCAACCTCGATATTTTGCAATGGAACATCCATCTCTAATTGTTGTTTAGCAGTAAGTGCATTGTAATCATGAATGTTCGTTTGCAGCCTCCTCTCAATTCCGATGAAATCAACTTGTTTTGAAATTGGTGTGTGGAAGAAATTGAAATTGAGATATGTTCCTATAGCTAATTCTTCAATACTTGCTTTCTCCAAATCTTTTCTTGCAATTATTCCTTTTTTGATCTTTTCTTCAGATTTTTCTTTGTAATCTGCATATGATGTGACAGTAAAAAACGCACGTTCTAATTTTCTATCTTTTTCCATTACTTTGACAATTGCTGGTCTATTGATGGACTTTGGATTTTCAAAGATTTTTGGATATTTGATGCCTGCTTTTTTTAATAGAAAATACTGATTCCTCTTATTTTCCCTTTCTTCTGCTTGGAAAAGTTTTCTGTTTCCAAAGATTGGTACTTTAAGCTTGTTTTCAAGTATGTCATATCCGAGATATGCTGTAAGTGAACGATGTGGAACGATTATTGTACTTGAATCTCTCATCAGTTTTTGATTTGCTGAACTTGCCATGTCCTTGAATTTATTTACAATTTTTATCTCATCAGCAATTCGGTTAAACCTTTGATAAGGCACTTCTCGTCCTTTTTGACAAAACACCACAGTTTCAAAATCCTCATCTTTTGCACCATCCATTATCTCTAATGCTGAATGACTTCCTAAAACTCCGATTTTTGGATCTGTATATTCGGATGCAATTTTTTGCATATCAGATCTTTTAATCATATTTTATCGGCTTGTACTATGAAATTAAATGCTTCTTCGTCTAGCTATTATTAGATAGTAAATGGAAGATGACGATGAAAACAAAATTGTTAATCTACGTGGAATTGCAATAATATCTACATTTATCGTATCATGCGTAATTCTGTATTTACAAACAAGTGAATGGGCTACTGCCCCCTAAGAAACTAATTTTAAAAAAAACGTGGTATTCATCTCCCAAAACACACGCTTCATGTTTCTTTAGAAGAGTTTTCTACTTGTAATTTTTTAATTATGTTATGAGCGTTGAAATGGTTTTAGTTGGAATGATTCTTTTTGGAGGAATGGCGGCAGCTGGTGTAAAAATTTGGCTAAACAAACGAAAAGAATCTGAACAATTAGATGAACCTCAAGCGTGATTTCTCATATTCTTTTATATTTTGTAAAATCTGATTTAATAAATACATGAAACTTGTAGTTGGGATGACTGGCAGTACAGGCGTTATTTACGGCATTCGTCTGCTTGAAGTTCTAAAAGAGAAAGGCATAGAGACAAATCTTGTAATGTCTGAATGGGCAAAAAAATGCATTCCAATGGAAACTAAACACGATGTTGCATATGTTGAATCTCTTGTTGCCGAAGTAACTGACGAACATAACATGGCTGCAAATGTTTCAAGTGGAACTCACAAAACTGATGGAATGATTGTTATTCCATGTTCCATGAAAACCCTGTCTGCAATTGCAAATGGTTATGATGAAACTCTAGTTGCTCGTGCTGCCGGCGTAACTATGAAAGAGTCTAGAAAACTAATTCTAGTTACAAGGGAAACTCCTCTAACTGCTATTAATCTAGAAAACATGCTAAAACTTGCCAGACTTGGTGTGGTAATCTTACCTCCTGTAACTGAATTTTACACAAATCCTACATCAATTGATGCCATGATTGACCACATTGTTGGTAAATGTCTTGATCAATTTGACATTGATCATAATCTGTTTACTAGATGGGGTAGTAATTAGCCCAAAATCATTATTACATCAGTTCTGTTTTGAAAATCTGTGTTAAAGATATCTATTGAAAAACAAATTAATGCTGATATTGAAAAATCATTCGACGTCATAACTAATTTTGAGAATTTTGAAAAACTATTCCCTGAATTTTATCCCTCAATTTTGATAAAATCTGTAAGAGATGAAAGCTCTCTTGTGGCTGAACATTTGAAGCTTCATGATAAAGAATTCATCATAATGGCTAAACATTTTCTCTTACGTCCTCACACACATGAGATGCGTATCGTGGGTGGTGACCTAAAAGGAAGTAGTATTAATGAAATTTTTAGTTCGAATAATGATAAAACATTACTCAAAATTGATGCAGAACTTGATGTTAAATCATCTCTCTTTTCAAAGGAAAATCCATATGAAGAATCTTTGAATAATTTGTACGATAAAATGATTACAGAAGTTGAAAAATCTTAATCTTTACTTTCTTTGAATTCTTTTAGTTCTTTATCTGCTTCAATTTCTCCTTTTTTGTATTCGCCTTTTGCTTTACCAAAAGTCTTTGCCAGCTCTGGAATCTTCTTTGCTCCAAATAACAGTACTCCTGCTGCAACGATTACAATTATCCATTCGCTTCCTCCTGGAATGAAATTGAATACGCTCTCAATCATGTTTCATCTAGCGTTAAATTGTTTATTAAGTCTTGAGGGTCTGTCTTTCTTGTCTTTCAGCTATTACCATGCCTGCAAAATACAATGCAATCATTGGTAGTGATACAAACCACATCGTCACTCCACTGCCATCTGGCGTAATTACGGCACCAAATACGATTATTGCTATAATTGCATATCTCAAATTTCTTCTCCAAAACTTGGCGTCAACCAAACCTGAAAGACTAACTGCATACATAATCAAAGGAAGCTGAAATGAAATTCCAAATGCTAACAAGAACTGTAAAACAAATGTCACAAAATCCATGATGTTCAAAAATGTTACAAGCCCTGCAGACTCACCGTATCTGTAAAGAAAATCCAAAATAAACGGAATTACCGCGGCATATGAAAATGCACAACCTGCAATGAACAGTCCGATTGCAGGAATTGTAATTGTTCGACCTACGTTTATCTCTCTTTCTCTTAATGCAGGCTTCAAAAATGATATGAACTCTCTAACAATGATTGGTATGCTTAGAACAATTCCAATCAATGCAGCTATATACACCTGAGCGAAAAATGCTTGCCCTGGTGCTGTCTGGATTAATTGCACACCTTCAGGTACTAGTTCGCCTCTCATCACGTTTGTGAACTGTGCTGCAATGTTGTCTAGTGGCTCCGGATATGGGTAGTATAATGTAACTCCCATCACATCGAAAGGTGTTGCATGAAATGTCAAGATGAAAACCGTAATGACTAGAATTGATATTATAGAACGAATTACTCTTTTTCGTAATTCCTCGATGTGTACATTCATCTCACTTATCTCTGACATCTAAAACTCCTGATGGTGTCTCTGCAACAAAAATGTTTCAAATGGTCTAGGTAGGAATTGGAAGTAATTTGGCTTCTGGATAGCCCCATTCTTTTAGCTGTTCTTGTGTTGTATCATGTAATTCAATTGTAATTACTGGATTAATTGTAAATTCTTCTTGTAGTTCCTTTGCCAAGTTAGCAATGTCTTTTCCAGAATAGATCTCTTTTGAATCCACTAAAAAAATTCGCTCACCTTTCTCGGTCTCATCTCCACCAAAACGTTTCTTTAGGAATTTTGTTATTCCTGGCAGTTCATCTCTCTCAATATTGTTGTAATAGTATGTTATGCCTTTCTTTGATTCATAGTCATGTGGTGTTCCTGCTTTGAAAAGAAAAACACCAAAAAACATTGCCTCTTCTTCTGGTTCTTTGGTACATTTAATGTCCCAGTTGAGAACTTTGCTCTCATCATGAGTTATCTTCTCCATCTCTTCCATAGTTAATTTCCAGTATCGAAATTTTGCCATATCACGCAATATTTGTGCCATTATAAATTCAATTCCATATGCAAAATGATCCCTTTTTCAAAAAAACGGCTTATATTGCATTATTCAAGTTAAAACATTATGCCCAATTTTCAAGTAAGTGTTGTAATTGAAAACAAACCAGGAATCAGTGACCCTGAAGGTGATACGATACTAAATGATCTTGTCTTAAAGGGTAAGAACACAAACATTACAAAAATTCGCTCCGGAACAATTCTAAAATTCTCAATTACTGAAAAAAATGAAAAAAGTGCAAAAGATAAAGTTATCAAAATCTGTGATGACTTGCGAATCTACAATCCTCTGGTAAGTAAGGTAACTGCCACTGCAGAAAAGGTCTAGTCGTTACTAATACTCTTAATCGTTCCATCCACTAAAAGCTGATCTCTTAGATAACTTGCAAGATCTGTCTGTGTGACAACTCCAACTAGTTTTTCATTATCTAAAACTAATAATCGACGGATGTTCTTGTTCAACATTTTTTGTATGGCATCTTCTATTGTGGTGGTTGGGCCCACAGAACGAAATTTGTATGACATAATCTCTGAAATTAAGACTTGACTTGATTTTTTGTCTTCAGCTGCAATCCTACGAACAAAATCGCTCTCACTTAGTACTCCTTGTGGAATTCCATCATTCATGACTACAAGAAAACTAATGTCATTTTCAGTAATGATCTTTGCCGCATCTTGAGCAGTTTTATCATTCTCAATTGTAATTACATCTTTTTCCATTATATCTCGAATTTGTCCCATGAGTAGAAATGAAAATTTCTAAAATAAAAACATGTCATCACGAAATCAAATTTATACCGCGAAATCAAAGGCAAATTGTGAAAGTCGGGGTTATAGTTTTTCCTGGCAGCAATTGTGATCGTGACATGTATCACGTATTGACTGATGTCTTTAAACTAAAGGCTGAATTTTTCTGGCATGAAAAAAATCTCCCAAAAAACATAGATGCCGTTGTTCTCCCAGGCGGATTCTCATATGGTGATAGACTAAGAGCCGGAGTTATAGCTGCTCACAGCCCTATAATCTCTGATGTAAAAAAATTATCAGAAAAAGGAATTCCAATTTTAGGTGTTTGTAATGGTTTTCAAATCTTAGTAGAATCTGGATTACTGCCAGGTGTTTTATTGAAAAATGAGTCACTCAATTTCATGTGTGAATGGACAAATCTTATTGTAAATAACAACAAGACTCCTTTTACCCGCAAACTAAAGATTAATCAGAAAATCCCAATCCCGATTGCAAATGGAGAGGGAAGATATTTTGTTGATAACAAAACTCTGTCACAACTAAAAAAGAACAACCAAATTGTCTTTTCCTATGAAAATAAAGTTAATGGTTCCGTATCCCAGATTGCGGGTGTTTGTAATTCTGATGGAAATGTAGTGGGAATGATGCCTCACCCTGAACGAGCAGCTGAAAAAGAAATTAACCAAATTGATCACAAGCCTTCCTCGTTAATCTTTGAATCTCTAATTGAAACAGTAGGTATGAAAAATTGAGTTTTCAAGAGCATGAGCAATTGCATATTAAAAAAAATGTAAAGCGAAAGCTTACCAATACCGAATTACAAATCCTTGCCGCAGAATGGTCTGAGCATTGCTCTTACAAGTCGTCAAAACAACATTTGAAAATGTTGCCTACTACGGGTCCAAACGTTATTGTCGAAAAGGGCTATGATTCTGGGGTCTTAGATGTAGGTGATGGATATGTTGTTACTGTACACATTGAAAGTCACAACCATCCTTCAGCTGTTGAACCATTTGGTGGTGCTGCAACTGGTGTTGGCGGTGTCATACGTGATATCTTGTCTGCTGGTACACGACCAATTGCTCTGTTTGATGGATTAAGATTTGGTAACATTGAAAATGATGTGCATGCACGGTGGTTGTTCAAAAATGCTGTTGCAGGAATTGCAGATTATGGGAATTGTCTTGGCATTCCTACAATTGGCGGTGAAGTTGAATTTGATACTTGTTACAAAAATTATGCGCTAGTTGATGTTGCTGCTGTAGGCTTTGGTAAAAAATCAAAATTAATAAAAAATCACGCAAACACTGGCGATTTAGTTTTGCTAATTGGCGGTTCCACTGGCCGTGATGGTGTTGGCGGTTCACAATTTGCATCTGATGCGCTAGAAGGTGAAGACCGTTCGGCTGTACAAATACCAGACCCTTTCATTGAAAAATTAATCATAGAAGCAATTCTAGAAGCTCGTGATGCAAAATGCATCAACGCAATGAAAGATTTGGGTGGCGGTGGTTTGTCCTGTGCCATATCTGAAACAGCTGAAAGCTTAGGAATTGGCATTGAACTTGATGTCAAAAATGTCCATCTGCGAGAATCTGACATGTCGCCTGACGAAATAATGATCTCCGAATCTCAAGAAAGAATGCTAATAATCACAAATCCCAAGAAACTCTCAAAAATCACACAAATTTGTGAGAAATTTAGAATTCAATGTTCTGTTATTGGTAAGGTGAAAAAAGACAAAATGATGCATGTCAAAAAAGGAAAAAAAACTTTGGCATTGCTTCCTGCAGATTTTGTTGCACGTGGACCACTTATTGACCGAAAAAAATCAAAGCCAAAATATCTCTCCAAACTTCCTTCATCGCCCAAACTGAAAAATAAAAACTCACTCTCCAACGTCTTGTTAGAATTACTGTCTTCCCCTAACATTGCAAGTAAACACTGGGTCTTTAGGCAATATGACCATGAAGTTGGAATTAGAACTGTAATAAAACCTGGATTTGATGGCTCAGTTTTACGTTTGGATAATGGAAAGTCATTGTCTGTAAAAATTGATGGTAATCCAAAACATTGTTACCTTAATCCTAGACAAGGCGCAATTGGATGCTTTGAGGAAGCATGTAGAAACGTTGTTTGTACTGGCGCTACTCCGATTGGAATGGTTGATCATTTACAGTTTGGTAATCCTGAAGACCCAGAAATATTCTGGACATTTATGGAATCAATTGAAGGAATAACTGATTTTGCAAAATCCCTTAACATTCCTTGTGTTGGAGGAAAAGTAAGTTTCTATAATGAAACTTCTGATGGTCCTATCAAGCCCACTCCGTTAATTGGAGTTCTTGGATTGATTGAAAAATCACCCCTAATCCCAACTCCTCCATCAAAAAATGATGTAATTTTACTTGTTGGTCAAACAAAAGATGAGCTTGGCGGTTCTGAATATTACGAGTATATACATAACTTCATTGGTGGAACTGCACCACACGTAGATGTTTCCGAATCAAAGAAAAATATGAAATCTGTCTTATCATTAATCTCGAAAAATCTTGTTAAAATTGCACATGATTGTTCTAAAGGCGGTCTTGCAGTTGGAATTTCAGAGTTGTGCATCTCTGGTAAAACTGGCTGTACCGTTGATTTGCATACAACATCTGCACTGTCTCCAGAAAAAACATTATTTTCTGAAAGTCACTCACGTTACATCTTAGTGATAGAAAAAAAGAATATGAAATCTGTCAAGGCACTGTTGTCTAAAAATAAATGCTCATTTTCTGAGATTGGAAAATTTTCTGGCGATCAGATAATCTTTGAATCTAGTTCTAAACCAATTTTGAAACTAAGAGTTGATAAGGCAGAAAATAACTATCTAAATTCATTGGAGAAAATAATTCAAAATGGTTAAAGAGAACTGTGGCGTAGTTGGAATCTTCAGTAACGGTGATGTCAATGTAATTCCTATGGTGATTGATGCATTACGTGCTTTACAACATAGAGGTCAAGAAGCATGGGGATTGGCAATTCCAAATAGGGCTCCTCTGAAGAGAATTGGGCTTGTATCTGCATCTTCAGGTGAATTCAAAAAAATTACTGAAGAATATGCATCACACTCTGCGATAGGCCATGTAAGATATTCTACTGTTGGAAAAAGTGATCTTGAAAGTGCACAGCCATTAAAGGTCAAAGATCTATGTGTTGCCCATAATGGCACTATCTCCAATGTCGAAGAATTATCTAATCTTGTTGGTGGTTGTTCGTTTACTCCACAAAATGCTAGTGACACACTTGTTGCAGCACAGCGATTGGTGTCTTTAATCACTGAAAATGGCAAGCTTGGAAGTGCATTATCCATACTGAAGAATGAAATGGTTGGTTCCTATTGCTTTACGTTTCTCTCTGATGAGGATGCAGTATATGCTGCAAGGGATCCAAAGGGATTCCGTCCAATGGTTATGGGCCATAAAGAAGATGGGGATGTTCACATTGTTACTTCTGAATCATCCGCAATCTCTGCAATTGGAGCAAAATTAGTACGTGATGTTGTACCTGGTGAATTAATTAAAATCAGTAAAGATGGTTTGGAGACAGAAATGTTCTCCGATGACACAAATCGGGCCCATTGTTCATTTGAATTTACATATTTTGCACAACCATCAAGTAAGATGGAAGGGACAAACATCTATCTTGCAAGGAAACGCATTGGACAATTCCTTGCAAAAAAATACCCCCTTCCTGATGCTGACGTTGTAATTCCTGTCCCTGATTCGGCACGACCTGCTGCGTTAGGTTTTGCACAAGAACTTGGAATACAATTTGATGAAGGACTGCTAAAAGATCGTTATAGCAAAAAAGGACCATTACGAAGTTTCATAGAACCGCATCAAAGTGATAGAGTTGAAATTAACAGATGGATTATTCCAATACGAGAGGTTATTGAAGATAAACACATTGTAGTAATTGACGACAGTCTAGTTCGTGGTACTAGTTCTAAAGCAATTATCAAAGCATTACGTCGCTCCGGCGCTAAAAAAATCAGTATGCTGATCACTTATCCGCCAATTAAATTTCCTTGCTATGCTGGAATTGATTTCCCATCTCAAGAAGAACTCGCAACATTTGACGGCGGTAAAGATTTTACAGAAAAAGAAATGATTGAAAAAGTTCGTAACGATATTGGTGCTGACTTTTTAGGATATAATGATGCAGAAAATCTTGCAGATGCTGTTGGTATTCCAAAAGACTCCATGTGTTTCACTTGTGCAACCGGCGATTATACGCCTCTAGGCATAACCCCAAATTTTAATAAGCTAAAACAAATAAAAAATGTCTAATGGAAACTGCATACGTTTTAGTTCAATGTAAGATTGCACATGAGATGGAAGTGTTAAAGGCACTATTAGAAATTGATCTAGTAAAAGAAGCAAAAGGAACCTTTGGTTATTATGATATATTTACAAAAATTCAGGGGGAAAGCTCCTCACAACTTGAAGAAATAATTACTAAAGACATTCGCAACATTCCTCATGTGACTGCTACCACCACGCTATCTATAATTCCTGAACAAGATTTTGAGAAATGAGTAAAGAAACACGTTCCATAGACAAGAAAGGATTTTCAAATAAATTTTTTGAGGAACTGGACAAAGAACATGATAATGCGAAGGAATTTGCAAAACGACAAAAGGAATTAAAAGAAAAAAAGAAGCAACAAAGCTAATTCCTGTTCTTTTATACTGATTTTACAAGTAGTTTACAACCAGGTTGGGGGCGTCCCTTATCCTTCTGCAAGTAGGCTAAATCGCCCCCAATCTCTGGTTAAGGGTGTTAAATACTGATTCTGCAATACTAGACGATGAAATTACGATGTACATCTTGTGCAAACTTCTGCTGTGATGGAAAAAAATGCAGTTGTTCTTGCCACAAAAAGTCATTCAGTCGAACAAATTCATATCTATCAAATGTAATGGATATGCTTGCAAAACAGAAAATTAAATCTGTAAAAAGTATTGATCTAAGCTGGCAATCTAACATTCTTGGATCAATGATGAGACTTGAATAAGAAAAATCTATTATCCTAGTTTTTTGTTGTTTTTTAATGGCAAGTAAAATTCCAATCTTTGGAGGGATTGCAGCTGCTATTGCGGGCATAGTGTTTGTATTGTTCTTTATGCCTTCTGGCATTTCTCAAGAAGAATATTCGTTATCTGTTGATCCTACAAAAGAAAAACAAACTTTGTTTATCATGGCACGTGTTTCCTTAGAAAACACTGGCACAAAACCTCTGACGAATGTTAAAATTGATTTTGGTGATGGTGATAGACTTTTTCTTGGTACCCTAAAACCGGGACAATTTGAAATTATCTCTCCTCCACAGGGTAATTCCTTGCAATATGTTATTGTAACAGCTGAAGAAGGAATCTATGTGAGTAAAGTTTATCGTTTGCCTGTTGCAATGCCTGGGATGATGGGGTCATAGGTGTTTTTATGGAATTTCTAAATTCAGGAAAAGTAAAAGACGTTTACGATATGGGCGATGACACTCTATTATTCAATTTTAGTAATCGTGTTTCTGCATATGATGTAAAATTTCATAACGAGATACCAAAAAAGGGACAAGTATTATGTAAATTTGCACAATTTTGGTTTGAACAATTAGATGTAGAGAATCATTTTGTAAAATCCCACTCTGACACTGAAATAATTGTAAAAAAAATGCAAATGCTGCCAATTGAATGCGTTGTACGTGGTTATTTTTATGGAAGTATGGTGAATCGTTGGAAGTCTGGTGAAATCACTTTGCCTGATGGCACGAATACTGAACTTGCAGCAAAGCTTCCAACTCCTGTTTTTGATCCTACAACAAAATCTGAACACGATGTGCCAATTACAAAAGATGATGCCGTAAAACAGAATCTTGTTACTATAGACGAATATGACTGGTTGTCTGAAAAATCAATTCAAATTTATAATAAAATGTCGGTGATTGCAGATGCGGCTGGTTTCATCTTAGCAGATCTAAAACTGGAATTTGGAAAATTAGATGGAAAAATTACTCTTGGTGACTCTATTGGTCCTGATGAGTATAGATTGTGGCCTAAATCATCTTATTCTCCGGGAAAAATTCAAGAGGCATATGATAAACAACTCCTTCGTGACTGGTTAACAGCAAATGGATACCAAAAACAATTTGATGATTCACGTGCAAATGGGCAAGAACCTGTTGCACCTGAAATCCCAGCTGAAATTATTCAAAAAATGACTGACAGATATGTGACCGCATACGAGCGTACGACTGGCTTGTCTCTTTAACTCGATTTTAAAATTCCATATTTCTTGGCATATCCTCCTGTTTTGGGTAATATCCTGAAATTTTGTGAATTTTTACCAAAAATCGCAGATTTTACAACTTTATCAACTTGATTGATACCACTATGAATAATCTTGTATTAGTTACAATAATAATAGTACTACTACTAAAATGATACAGTCGGCTACTACATTTTTAGTTGCGTAAAAAAAATAATCTGATTGGACAAAAAAATCTGATACAGATAATTTTTAGCTAAGATCAATAGTAAAAACTACATGTCAACAATACTCGAAAAACCAATCTCGGTGAATCGTACACTTGCAACAAGTCTGGAGCATGCAAAAGCTATCGAGGACCCCGCACGAGCAAAAATTCTGCAATTGCTATATCGAAAACATCTAAACGCAGAACAAATCACGACTCAATTAAAAAAGTCTGGATACAAAAAGGCCCTGACGACAACTAGGCACCACCTAGAAATTCTGAAAGCGGCTGAATTGATTGAGGTTGTGAAAATTGAAGAAAAGCGCGGTGCTATGGTAAAATACTACGGTACATCGACAAAGTTACTTGACTATGAAACCCCAAAAGACTTTGAGAAAA
>CAZEES010000018.1:0-5977 GCA_964511265.1 uncultured Candidatus Nitrosopelagicus sp.
ATGAGCTGGGTTTAGACCGTCGTGAGACAGGTCGGTCTCTGCCTGATGGAAGCGTCGCTGTCTGAGGGGAAGTTGCTCTTAGTACGAGAGGAACAGAGCATCGTCGCCGCTGGTGTACCGGTTGTCTGATAAGGCAGGCCGGGCAGCTAAGCGATTTAGGTTAAGTGCTGAAAGCATCTAAGCACGAAGCCTATCCCGAGACATGACAGCGTTACATTAGTTGAAGGTTCGCAGCAGAAGACTGCGTTGATAGAATGGAGGTGTAGATCACAAGCTTCGGCGAGTGGTGAGCCTGCCATTACTAATAGACCAAAACATCGGTACGGCCACAAACATAGAAAGACACATGCATGGCGTTTCATTTTTTGATTCCCTAGTGTAAACTAGGTATATCAAATTTTGAATAAAATTTACACAAAATACATTTTGTTTTAAAAAATAAAAAAAAAGAAAATTGGTAGTTACTTGATAATAGATATTAAGAAAATTAATTTAAAATTACTAGTCTTACTCTACACTTTTCACATTTACTGCGTTTGGGCCTTTTTCTGATTCACCAATCTCAAATTCGACTTTATCTCCGTCTCTGATCTGACCTTCAATGTTTGTCTTGTGAACAAACAAATCTTTGTCTTCTCCTTCACGTTCGATAAATCCGAAACCTTTGGTTTGATTGAACCATTTTACGGTACCGTTTTCCATCTTACCTTTCCATAATTTTTAGTCTATTTATATCTGGTTTTTTTTCATTAGGTCACACTAATAATATTTATAAAAAATTAGGCAATACTAACTAATTATTACAAAAAAACTTAGGAAAACCTAAAAAAAATACACTTTATTAATCCATGTATGTATTATAAAACATGGAAACTAAAATAACAACAAAACAATCCCCTTGGACGAGATTTTGGGGTTGGTATGAAAGACACATGACTGAATCTCTTCTCTTAACGGCATTCATCATTTACATCCAAATCCCACACATGATTTGGAATGCAGACCTTTACCTAGAAGCTGGAATGATAAGTCATGTTCATCCTGTACTTGATTTTTTCTTGTATGGTGTAGATTTGATTGAGGTTTTCCCAATGATCAATATTGGATTTTTAATCTATTCTAGAATACGAAAATCAAGAAATCAATCAATCCAAAAAACAACTAATTAGTTCATCTTGTAAATAGATGTGTGGTTGATTCTCTAGTAAAATCATTACAGAAAATAATTTCTGGAACTGTAACTGATCAACATGAAATTTTGAAATTTTATTCAGTTGATTCTAGTAGTTTTGTAAAGCAACCAAAACTAGTTGTTATTCCAGAAAATATCGATGATGTAAAAAAAACTGTAAAATTTTCAATTAAAAGAAAAATTCCAATTGCAGCACGTGGTGGTTCAACTGGACTAGTTGGAAGTTCGTTGACAAATGGAATTGTGATTGACATGAGAAATTTTAACAAAATTAAATTGGCCAAAAACCACGTTGTTGTTGGTGCAGGTACTAGTAAAGGTGAATTGGATAAGTTTCTTGGAACACACAAAAAATTCTTTGGTGCAAATCCATCTGTAGGTGCATATTGTAAGATAGGGGGGATGATTGCAACCAATGCAAGTGGTACAAAATCTCTCAAATACGGAAGTACCATTGACAATATACTTGAGATTACATTTATTGATGGACTAGGAAATCAAATAACTCTTCCAAATAACAAAAATGTTTCAAATAAGATAGGAAATATCTCATATGATACTGGAAAATATTTTCCTAACGTATCAAAAAATTCATGTGGTTATAGATTGGATCTAATTGATTACAAGAATACTCAGCGAATAATTGCCGGTTCTGAATCTACATTAGGTATAATTGTTGAAGCAAAACTACGAATCAACAATTCTCCAAAAAAACAACAATTGACTATTATTGGTTTTGAAACATTAGAGGATGCCACATATGCAATACCATACATTCTTCCTTTACATCCTTCTTCATTAGAACTAATTGATCATTCAATTATGAAAAACATCCCTTACAAATTTTCGAAAAAACTTGAATGTTTGTTGATGGTGGAATTGGATGAATTCATAAATAAATCTTGTAATAAGTTGGAATACATCCTTCATGATTATCACACTGTAATCAAAACCACTAGAAAATCAGAAATTAAAAAATGGTGGGTATATCGTGATTCTGCATTATATTTCACGCTCAAAAACATTCCAAACGCCAACCTACTTCCTCATGTAATTGAGGATGTTGCGGTTCCACCAGAAAATCTCAAATTCCTTATCACAATCTTGAAAAAAATCACTAAAAAACACAATCTCAAATTTGTTATTTATGGGCATGCAGGCAATGGAAATTTGCATATCAGACTAATTTCTAATAAAAAACGTAATTTTGATAGATTATATGCAGAATTCTTTTCAATTGTTATTGCGTTAGGTGGAACCATCACAGGTGAACATGGTGATGGAATTGCACGTACAAAATTTCTTCAACTTCAGTATCCAAAAAAATTATTGCAAAAATTTTACCAAATTAAAAAAGAATTTGATCCGCATGGGATTCTTAATCCAGGTAAGATTATCTGATTCTATGCATCTGGATTATTTTTCATAAATTCTTTCAATGCAATCTTTAGAGCCAATGTTTCAATTTTCTGGGGTTTTTGCCCTGCAAGAAAAAAATCTGTAGAATCTGAATTTACCAGTATTGAACTGGCACCATCTTCCATTTCTATTTTTGCAGTTGAATTGTGTTCCAAGACATCTAAAATTTCCTTCAAATCCTCGTGTCTTAGATACAGTGTCTTTTCTTCATCGTCTGTAAACAACCATGTAATTCTGCATCCTTTTTCTCCTGGTAAATATGGTGTATCGATCTTGAAATCTTGTGACATGAAAATGTATTATTTCATGAGTTGAAAAGTCTATTCAATACATTCTACATAGTCTGTTTATTCTAATCTTTGGCTTTAAAATAGACATGAACGGAATAATGTAAGATTGGATATACTGCAATTAGCTGAAGAGCACTATTATTACACATTTGCAATAGTATTTGCCATTGGTCTTTTACAAGGTGCAATCCTAGCTCGTGGAATAAGAAAAAAATTCCCTAAATTAAAAAAATATGCAAAAGGTGTATCAATAATTATTCTAGTTTTATTCTCAATCAATGCTGCTGGAAATATCTCAAAATTTGCAGAACCGACAAAAGTTGAATTTTCTGAATTTGTAATTCCTGAAACTCCAGAATCTGCATTTATGCTACTCATTGACATACTGGGATTAAATGCTGGAATTATTGCCGTAACTGGAATTTTTATATCTATTACTTTGATACTTTTATTCAGATTTGCAGAACTGAATCCAATATCTCGTTATTTTGTTTTTACAATCAGTGTTATAGTCTTTATAGTTGCCATGCTAGGACGGTTTACTGATTATGTCCCAAGCACTTTTCAAATTATCTTGTATGTCATGTATCAACTTGGTATGACTCTTGGAATATTTGCTATAATGCGTAGACGCGAAAAAGATCCTCTGGATGATTTTAACTAGTTTTATCGTCTAAAAATATTTTCAGACCTGCACATCTGTTGCGAATTGTCACTTCTGTAACTCCTGATGCTTCAGAAATTTGTTTCTGTGTTTTATTCCCACCTTCTGAAATACATGCAAGGTATAATGCAGCGGCTGCCAATCCTGTAGGATCCTTTCCTGCAATCATTCCAATTTTTTTTGCCTTTCTTAGAATTTCTACTGCTTTGCGCTTTGTCTTTTCGCCTAATCCTGCAATACTTGCAATTCTTGGAATGCCATTAACTGGGTCTGCCACTGGAACTTTGAGGTCTAATTCTCTAAACACCAATCTGTAACATCGTGCTACATCTTTTCGTCTAATGTTTATTCCATCCGCAACGTTATCCAAAGTCCTAGGTGTTTGTGTATCTCTACATGCAGCATAAACACATGCTGCAACTAAACCTTGAATTGAGCGTCCTTTGACTAGCTTTTTCTCAATTGCTTTTCGATAAATGTATGCTGACTTTTCAATTACCGCATCTGTTAAAGATAATTTGTCTTTTAATTTATCCATCTCACTTAATGCCTGTCTCAAATTTTTATCTGTAGATGAATGAGCCTGTGATCTACTATCCCATGTTCTCAGTCTGTCAATTGATTGTTTCATTGCTGATGAAAGTGGTTTACCCGTTGCGTCCTTGTTCGCTGCGCCAATAACTGTGGATAATCCCATATCATGCATTGTAATTGATGTGCCGGCTCCAGTTCTGCTCTTATCTACTCCATCATTTGCAAACGATCTCCATTCTGGACCTGATGCTTCACTTGCTTCCGATAAAACAATCCCGCATGTTTTACATACGATCTCACCTGAATTGTCGTCTGTGATCAGCGTAGTTTTGTTACAGGAGGGACATCTTTGCTCATTAGATGATTTCAACTACCCCTTGTGCCCGTTTATGCTTTAAATCCTTTCACAACTAATCTTATGGTTAATTGTATGTCTTTCTTCGTAAGTAATTTCCTTTATCTGGAAAAACAGCGAAACTCTTTATTCATACGTGAAATCAATTTCAATATGGTAACAAAAAAACCCAAAGTTGTAGGCATTGAAGTTCTTAAAAAAAATGGACTAGATGTCGACAAACTTGTGAAACTTCTCATATCAAATGCATCTGTAGAGTTTACTGCTTACTATTATTTCACGAATCTACGAATGCATGCTACAGGAATGGAAGGTGAAGGAATCAAAGGAATAATTGAAGATGCACGTCTTGAGGATTTAAGTCACTTTGAATCCTGTATTGAGAGAATTTTCCAACTAGGTGGAAGTCTTCCAAATGATGCACAAGCATTCATTAAAATGTCTGGCTGTGAATTTTTGCAATTACCAAAAAATCCGACTGACATTAAAGGAATTTTAGAAAAATGCCTCAAAGCAGAACAAGGTGCTATTGTCAACTGGAACAAAGTATGTAAAATGACATACAATAAAGATCCTGCTACATATGATATTGCCAAAGACATCTTGATGGAAGAAATTGAACATGAGAGCTGGTTCCTAGAATTATTGTATGGACGACCTTCTGGTCACATGCGACGTAAATTCTCGGGAGAACGTCCTCACACACAAAAACATTCTAGAGCACTAGGTTAATCACTTCAAAACCATTGGACTAGTGTTTATTTTTTATCGACATCTAAAATACAGTATGCATATTGTGTATTTTTCATTGTAGGGAACATTATACTATTTTTATCATTGCTATGCTTTAGCCCAATCCCGTGACCCAATTCATGTGTCATGATATATTCTACTGTATCTACATGATACAGTTGGAAATTACCATCACACCCATACCCTCCTAATGCAACTTCAACTACACCTTTTCCAAGATTTGCATGACCTAGAACTCCTTCTCCTAAATCCCTAACAACCCATGTTACCCAAAGATTTGCATTTGTTTTTGTTTTAGATGTTACAAAATTTATTTTGACCTTTTTTCCATCACTTGCAGAAAATTCTGCCTCTTCCCACATCTTGAATGAATTTACTAATGTACTGACATGATCTAATGGCAAGCCTATTGGTTGCTCATTTACATAAATTTTGTATTCTAAATGATACACGTCATCTATTAAGACATATTCTGGATTTGGGAAACTCTGGTTTCCCATTTCTATTTGCTGGTCATAGTTCCATTTTACATAATCCCTCAAGAATTTCTTGATAACATCATTACTTGGATTTGGATATTCGACATATCTTTTTTCTTGATTCACTTCTTTTTCAATTCTGTCTAAATATCTAGAAAATTCCCACTCGTTTCTGTCTTTGATCTTTTGCTCTTCCTCTGTTAATCCTTGTATATCTGGAATATCAATTATCAACAAACCATTATCAATCAAAAAATTGATTCCCTTCAAAAACTCTTCATCAGGTATCTG
>CAZEES010000018.1:6077-25899 GCA_964511265.1 uncultured Candidatus Nitrosopelagicus sp.
TGTGGAATATTTAATGTAAATATTTGTGGTTTTTCAACTTCATTGTAAGGATATTTCTCTACAGTCTTTGTTGCAAATTCATAATAATTTTGTACAATATGATTCTCCGGAAGTAGTTCATAGGCTTGTTCAAAATATGTTAATGCTTGTTTATATTCTCCAAAATTTCCAAATCCAACTCCTAATCCAATCAATGCCATAGTATCTTGCGGATCTTGTTGATGTATATTATAAAATTCAAGAATTGAACTTTTATGTCTCTCAAGATTACTTAACGCAACTCCTTTCATTAATGCTGTCTTTTTGTTCTTAGGAGAAATTTCTAAAATTTCATCATACAACTCAATTGCCTGTTGATATTCACCAAGCATGAAATGTTCATTTGCTTTTTTGTACAAGTTTGGTAGATCATTCGCTCCTTGTGCAAATGAAACGGTCATTGAAGGAGATAAAAATAGTGCAAAAACTATTCCTGTTATTAATGAAAATTTTATGAATTTGTAATTAATCATATTATTGAGATTTTTTTTTCAAAATTAAACGATTCTACAAAATGCACTATTGCCTACTCACGCCTAACTTAAAACAACGTCGCCTACAAAAATTCTCTTCATCTCTTTGGCTGTTCTCAACTTTAGTGCTCCATCATTATCAATTCCGTGAGAGATCCCTGAAATTTTTCCGTTTGAAGTATTAATGGTAATCTTCTTGCCTATTCTATCTGCTCTTTTTGTCCATTCTTTTACAATTTTTGATTTCTCCCCTTTGTTTAATTGCAATAGAACCTTTTCAAATTGTAGTAGGAATTCTCTGAGAAGTACCGTTGGGGATGTTTTATCGTCTTTTCTTCGAAGTGAATCTATACCATAAAAATTTGGACTCTTTGATAATTTTCTTTCTAACTTTTTTGCATCCACATCAAAATTAATCCCAACTCCTAAAACTAAATAATCAATATTGTTTGCCTGAAATGAGGCATCCACTAACATCCCTGCAACCTTTTTACCATTAATTGTGATGTCATTTGGCCATTTTACCTGAGTTTCTACTCCCAATATTGATTTGATTGATCTTGATAATGCCACTGCCCCTGCAATTGGAACTAAAGTTGAACTTGAGACATCAAATTTTGGATGAATAATTAAAGAAAACCAAATCCCTCCTTTTGGGGATGTCCATTTTCTGTCTAGTCGCCCTCTTCCGGATGTCTGTTTTTCGGCAACAATGATTGTGCCATCTTCTTTTTTATCTGGCGCAATTTGCTGTGCAAAATTTTGTGTAGAATCAATTTCTTCAAAATAGTATACTCTTTTTCCAATTACTTTGGTTTTAAGATCACGTGTTATCTCCCAAGGAAGTAATTTTTCAGTATCACTTACTAATCTGTAACCTAATTTTTGTTTCGATTCTATTTTGTATCCAAGTGTTTGAATTTTTTTTATATGCTTCCACACTGCAACTCTACTAATTTTCAGAACATCACTAAGATCCTGACCGGACAAATATTCTGAATCATGTGTTTGAAAAAAAGATAGTACTTTGACTAATCCGATATTATCAAATGATGTGTATGGCATTAGAACCCTATGTCGATGTCAAATCCGCCATCATCTCCAAAGTCAGATTCACCCATATCTCCTGCACCGTCATCCATTCCTTGCATATCTTCAGCTGGAATGAAACTTCCCATACTTGCACCAATCATACTAAACATCATACTAAACATCATCATGTCTATTATTCCAAACATCATCATCGAAGGCAAAAATGATTTGTCTTCCTTTAGTTTCTGTTCTAACTCTTGCTTATTTCCAGATTTGTAAGAGTTTTCTAATCTATTCCATTTTTCTTGTAAAATTTTTAATTGACGCTCAAATTCTCTAATTCCTTTCTCAGTTGGTTTAATCTCGATCTTTGAACCAAGCCATCCTTTCTTTTTTTCTACTCTAATCCATCCTGAATTTTCTAATCTTTGTAAAATTAATTCTAATTCTTTTGGTTCAACTCTAGCCTCTCGAGAAATTTTTTCAAATTTAGAATTTCCATGATTAATAACTCCTAAAACAGTAGTTTCTTTATTTTCTTCGTCCATGATACTTATATTTTCATTTTAAATTATTGCCTAAAAATGTAATTGAATTTTATATTATGACAATTTAGTTTGTTTGTGATTGAAACTAAGGTTATTCCAATATTTCCGTTAGATCTGGTCTTATTTCCTAATCAGGATCTACCATTGCGAATCTTTGAGCCTCGATATAAGCAAATGGTTGATGATTGCATGCTAGGGAAAAAAGAATTTGGAATTTGTCTTGGGCATGATAGTTCAACTTTATCAAATTGGCAGGCGCCATATGATATTGGTACAATTGCAAAAATTATTGACTGCAAAGATGTTGACTCTACAAGCGGTCATCTATTTTTAAACGTCAGAGGTCATAGAAAATTTCGAATTATTCGTTTGATTCCGCCATCACTTGAAAAAACCAAAGATTATGACCCTTTTACTGTACAGGGAACAAAAGCCGTCGAACAACTTCACCATGATGATGGAATTGAAAAAAAAATGTACATACAAGCTGAAATTGAAATGATTTCTGATATTGATGAATCAATATCTATAGTTCAATGGGAAAATTTAGTAAAATTGTGGAAAAATAAGATTAAAAAAAGTTCGGGAAATCCTGAATTAACATCTCATCAGCTTGATCATGTTTTGGAACAATATTATCTAAAAACTGAAACTCCTACAATTGAGTATGTCTATTCATTATGTGCATTGGCCTCTGAGACTCCATTAGATCTACAGCAAATCTTGGAATGTACTGATATCGAAGAATTATTCCAAAAATCAACAAAACTACTGAAATCTGATATAAACTAGGAGTAAATTCAAACCTAAAGTTCATAAACGATGAAAAACTATGAGCTAAAATTCGGAAACATAACATGGAAAAATTTGGAACGTTAGAATTTGTATTGGATCGTTACTCTGGAACCTGGTGCTGGAAGATTTCTGGAAATCGTGCTGTGAACATGGTCTCAAAATTAATCCCGCGTGGGTGGTATGGAGATAAACCTGATGAAGTCATTGTATCTGACAATGATGAAAACATCAAAAAACTAAAAATGATTGACGATCGTTATTCTTTTGAACTTTTATCAAACTCTGTTTGGAAACGAAAAATTGCACCGTTAACAATCAAAAAAACACGTGTGCCAAAAATTGAAAAACTACAGCAAGCCATGCCTAGCAAACAGTTTCGTGGAACTCTACTTGACTTCCAAAGAGAAGGTCTGGACTTTTTAATCAAATCAAGTGGAAATGCATTGCTTGCAGATGAGATGGGTCTTGGCAAAACTGTACAAACACTCGCATACCTATCAAAAGAAAAAAACTCATTTCCTGCACTAATTGTTGCACCCCTTGTCACTCTGACAAACTGGCAAAGAGAGATTGAAAAATTCCTAATGAAAAAAGGAAAAAATGGCAAGATAAATGAAAATGAATCTCCATCTAGTACGATGATCCGAAATGGAAAACTTGCTGACATTGGAAAATATGATTTTTACATTATCAACTATGAACTATTACACAAACGACTTCCTGATTTACTAAAACTTGGAATTCGCTCCGTTGTCTGTGATGAGGTGCAACATCTCAGGTCTAAAACTACTCAAAAATACGCGGCAGTCAAAAAATTGGCAGCACTTGAAAGTGTAAAGTATAGAGTTGGTTTATCTGGAACTCCAATTTACAACCGTGGTTCTGAAATCTGGCCAATCGTTGATATTCTAAAACCTGGTCTTCTTGGCAGCTTTAAGGAATTTTGTGAGTACTTTTGCTATGTCAATGAAAAGGGTAAGGCGATTGTACTTGAAAATAAACGTGATACACTACGTAATCAATTAACAAAACATGTAATGTTGAGGCGAAAAAAATCTGACGTCCTAAAAGAACTAAAAGATAAAGTTCGTTATTCTTCACCTGTTCATGCAGATGAAAAATTTTACAAATCTGAGTTAAGTAAAATATGGAAAAAACTTGAAGAGGAACAAAAATATGCAGAAACTGCATTTGACAAATCTGCTTCATATCACCGTGCAATTGAAAGTGAAAGGCAAGCTGCTGGTCTTGCAAAATTAAAACATGTTGTAGACTTTGTAACAGAAATTATGGAAATAGAAGAAAGCGTTGTCGTATTTTGTCATCACAAAGCAATTCATGGTTTATTACATAACAATTTGTCACAGTATGATCCTGCATCTATAATTGGTGGTCAGACCGATACAGTCCGTCAACGTGAAATTGACAGATTCCAAAAAGGTCAAACAAAACTAATGATTGCTGGACTCAGGGCAGGAAACGTTGGAATTAATCTTACAAATGCAAAATATGTCATATTTGCTGAGCTTGACTGGAGCCCTGCAATTCACCGTCAAGCTGAAGATCGTTTACACAGAATTGGTCAGAAAAACACAGTCTTTGCATATTATCTGGTAGGAAAAGGAACGCTTGATGAACATGTTGCAGAAATTCTCACGGATAAGGAATTTGAAATAGATTCAATTCTGGACAAACAAGGTGAATCATTTGAAAACAAAGAAAAGGCAAAGATGATTCTGGCCCAAATTCACGACAAGCTTGGACCCAAATTATAAACTCAATATTTTTTAGGTTAAAATTTTTAGAAGAACCATGGACTTTATGTTAGAAGAAGAAATGATTGATCTTTTGACATTTTGTTTGCAAAACCCTGATTCTGATGAAATAGAATCAAAAAAATCTCGATTCATACAAGTTGGAAAAGAAATCTTTGATGATGGAGGAGTTGACGCAATGGAAAACTTCTTTTTCGCAGTAGAAAATAGAATTGAAGGTGAAATTGAAAAATCTCCAAAACCATTTCGTTCATTATGGAATGGGCTGTCTGATGAATGGAAATATCCCTAGGAAAATTTACTAAAAAAGATTATTTGATGCTCAGTTATGCTTTGCCTATTCTGAACATCGAAATGCCGCATGTTGGACATGTACCTTTTGTTGCTGGTTTACCATTTTTCATGGTGACAGCTTGGGTACTATTCATTTCTCTTTTGTCTCTGCATTTTACGCAGTAGCCTATTACCATATTCTCTCAACTGATCTCTCTTATTAGCAAAAACCTGTTAATTTTTTTCAACACTTTTAGTTACTTTCTCATATGATTTTTAGGAATAAATCAAATAGTTTACGTTATATCTAATTCTCTAGTGAATTTTCTTATGAAATCTATTGTTTTTGGAATTATCTTTTTTGTCTGTATTTTTCCTGTTGCCAATGTATTTGCTGATGATCTTACACTTAACATCGATAAGACAATTTATGAAAAATCTGATTTCATTTCTGTATGGGGATCTACTTCCCTTGACTCCGTTTTTATTTCTGTAAAAGATCCTGATGGAAATAATGTTTGGAATGAAAGCCTAAACTCTGATGACGAAAATAAATTCTCCACTTTGATAATAGCAGGAATTGGCGGATGGTCGAAAAGTGGAAATTATCTGGTAGTGGCTGAATCTGGTGATTATGTAGCCTCTGTAAAATTCTTCTACGATTCAGGTGCACAAGTAAATCCTCCCTCTGCAGTGTCTGATTATTATGTTAGCCATGAAGATCTATATCTTACATTTGCCATCGTAGTAATCATTGTTGCAGGAATTTTTATTTATCTTGCAAGACACATCATACTGCGAAAAAAAACAAGTTATGATGACGCTAAGTTAGATTCTAAAAAAGACCGCGATTATGAAAAATATCACTCTGAGTGGTCTGAAGAAGAAATTTTCGGTTCACATAAGTCAACTACTGATGCAAAAGAATTTCGTGAAATGTATAATGATAATTCCTTACCAAACTATTATCTTGTACTGGGATTAACAAACGATTCCTCTCAATTAGAAATTAAAAATCAATACAGAAAACTTGCTAAACAATATCATCCTGATAGAAACAAGGATTCTTCAGAAGAAAAGATGGCTCAGATTAACAAAGCATACGAAATCTTGTCTGACAAAAAACTAAAAGCAGAATATGACAAGTTTTGTAAATTATTGTGATTCTACAGTTGCATCTTTTAGTGTTAGATAAAGAACAACTTTAGATGCATCTTGCATGCTGTTTGTAAGATTTGTTACAAGTGAGATTTTCCCCCCACCTTCAATATTTCCTTGTAACAATATATCTAGAAAATCTTTGTTTGGACCGAGCATAGCCTTTGAAAGATGTTTTGATACGCTTGTATCAAGAATGGTTGTCTGTACCTTCAACTCTTTCAATTCTGCAAAATACACCCCTCCTCTTGTTGTAGGTTCTGTGACTGGGTTGTCTGTTTGAAAAACCTTAATTTCATTTACTTCGAAGGAATTTTCTCCAATTAACATCTTAAAATTCGAACTGTTCTTATGTACTATTTCTTGTAGCTCCTTTTCATTCATTACATATTTGATAAAATTAAAAAATATATGTCAATACAATTGTAATTAGATATGGCAGAATCTATATCAAAAGACCAACTAAGACAAGAACAAGACCAATTTGTTATAATTGATGTCCGAGAACCTGATGAAATTGCAAATGGTGCAATTGAAAACTCTCAAAATATGCCTTTAGGCCTTGCTATAAGAAATGCAAAAAAAGGTCAAATTGATGACCTCAAAGACAAGAAAATTTGTGTTTACTGTGCATCTGGCTACCGTGGAAACATTGCTGCTGATGAATTAGTAAAGGCTGGATTTTCTGCAGTGAATCTTGAAGGCGGTTACATGGCATGGACTCAATAATTGAGTTCCAATACAATCAGAAAGGCACAAAAACTTGTTGACACTGGGGGAGTTGTAAAAATTGAAGATGATCTTTTTCAAGTAAAATCTTCAAGTGATCCTTCTAAATCTTATTTTGTAACTTCCAATTCTTGTGAATGTCCAGGCTTCAAAAATTTCTATAAATTTCATCATGGAAAAGGTCTGAAAGCAAATTGTTCTCATTTGGAGGCAATTCATATCTTTTTAAAAGAAAGTAAATAAAAAATGATGATTGATTGAATCAGATTGTTTATATATCCATATTCGGTACTTCTACTAGTGATTAACTCAAAACACACACTGACAATTTTGGCAAGCATAATGCTAGTTGCAGGCATGCCTATGGCATTTGCTGATGGACATGGCGGAGATGGCTTGACAATTGAAGCAGATGCAGTTGAGGGTTCAACAACAATCACCATCACAGGACACGCTACCTCAAGTAACGTTCCTGTAATAATCAAGGCAGTTGCACCAAACGGTAACGTTGTTGCTATTGATCAAATAAACCCTGATTCTGATGGTTCATTCACTTCAACAATCGGTGTTGGTGGCCCAATGTGGAAACAAGATGGTATCTATAAAATTACCGCATCACAAGGTTCTAACAATATGGACAAAGCAACCGTTGAAGTAGAGATTGCTGACGGTGCAGTAGTTCCTGAATTTGGTACAATCGCATCTGTAGTACTTGTTGTTGCAATCTCTTCAATCATAGTACTATCTGCAAAAGGCAGACTTAGTTTCACACCACGAATCTAACTGTCCACTTTTCTTATTTTCTATTTTTCTTTAACATGCCTATAGACTTGTTAAACTTCTTAAGACGCATGTTTCTTCAAACAATATAGTTGGATGTAGAAAAATTTCAAGATGATGTTTACTCCATAACTGAACTCTTGTCTGAGCATTTGCCTCCTGAATTAACTCCTAAATTGAATTTTGTTAGACAAAATTTAATTGAATACTACAAAAAAAATCTTGTAAAAATTAATCACTCTGTTCTTGAATTGATATGTGCAGCAGAGCTAATTGCTCACGGATTTTCGGTGGATGTTGAAAAATCGGTCTCAAATGTTTTGGTATGTGATCTATTCGGAAAAAAAGGTGATGGGACGTCTATAATTGAGATTGAAACTGGTTTCACTCCTCCCGAACATGCCTTAGATACCGTTGATTACTATGTGGCAAGAATTGTTAGTAAAATTGCAAGATATAGCAAATACTGCGGAAAGTTCTCTCTTGCAACTCCTGTAGTGAACATATTGCCCATCTCTGACATATTTCTACTTCCACCAAATGCACGAAAACCTGAAGATGTAAAGAAACTAAAAAAACTCTGTGACCGATTTTACAAAAACCCTCAGATTAAACTAGAAGACATCCAAAATGCTCACATTCATTCCATCTATTTGATAAATACTGACAAAGGGTTTGCCAAAGAAATGGATCCTGAGATGTATCTTCAAATAACAAAACAATTGATGTCGCAAAGTGAAATTGATCTTTAATTATACAAATCCGATCCTTGAAACTCTTAATTTCTCATAAGGTTTAATACCTGACTACCTAGGATGATTGCCATATGACTAAATACAAGTCCACAGCTGAAGTGATGAAAATTATCAGTGATAAAGATAAGATCAGAAACTTTGGTGTCATTGCACACGTGGACCACGGAAAAACAACAATGAGTGATAGTCTTTTGGCACACTCTGGAATTATCTCTCCATCTACTGCTGGAAGTGCATTGGCAATGGATTCTATGAAAGCAGAGCAAGAAAGAGGAATCACAATTGTTCAAGCTAATGTTACATTACACTATCAAGAAGACGACAATGATTATGTCATCAACATGATTGATACTCCTGGACACGTAGACTTTTCCGGTCGTGTAATCAGAAGCCTTAGGGCAATTGACGGTGCAGTTGTAGTATGTGATGCAGTAGAAGGAATCATGACTCAGACTGAGACTGTGACTAGAATGTCTCTTGAAGAAAGGGTGAGACCTGTCTTGTATATCAATAAAATTGATCGTCTCATCAAAGAACTGAGATTAACTCCTGAAAAAATGCAAGAAACACTTGCAAGCGTTGTTGCAAACTTTAATGAATTAATCGATACTTATGCTGAAGAAGAGTACAGGGAAAAATGGAAAGTTTCCATACAAGATGGCAGTGTAACATTTGGTTCTGCAAAAGACAAATGGGCAATTAATGTCGATATAATGAAGAAAAAGGGTGTAACATTCAAAGATGTCATTGATGCATATTCAGATTCTGGCAAAGTTGAAGATCTGGTAGAAAAAGCACCTCTTGCGGAAGCTGTTCTTGGAATGGTTGTTAAACATCATCCTCCACCACATGCCGCTCAAAAATATAGAATTCCAAAAATCTGGAAGGGTGATCTAGACTCTGATACTGGTAAAGCACTTCTTGCATGTGATGATAATGGTCCTACAATTATGATGTGTGTAAACATGACAATTGATCCAGCTGCTGGCCCTGTTGCTATTGGAAGACTATTTTCAGGAAAAATCAAAGATGGGCAAACAATCAACATTATTGATACAAAACGTGAAGGACGTGTACAATCTGTAAACTTTTTCATGTCAAATATACGAGAACAAGTCGGTGAATTAGGTGCAGGAAATATCCCTGCGTTACTTGGTTTAACTGAAGTTCGTGCAGGACAAACTATCTCTACAGTAAAAGACATTCCTGTTTTTGAAGCATCAAAATATGTTTCTGAACCTGTTGTACAAATGGCAATTGAACCAAAACACCCAAAAGACTTGCCAAAACTTGTTGAAGTTTTACGAAAACTAACAATTGAAGATCCAAATCTTGTAATCAAAATTGATGAAGAGAGTGGTGAAACCATTATGGCTGGAATGGGTGTACTACACCTTGATGTTGCAGTTAACCTAATCAAGGATGCTAAAGTTGAAATTGTAACTTCTGAACCTTTAATCAATTACAGAGAAACAATTAACGGTGGATGTGAACCTGTCATGGCAAAATCCCCAAACCGTCACAACAAAATTTTCATGAAAGTAGAACCGCTAGAACCTGAAATTGCTGAGATGTGTAGAAATGGAACTCTCAGTGAGATGAAAGATAAAAAAGAGACTGCTCAGATATTGCGTGATAAAGGTTGGTCACCCGATGTTGCAAAGAAAGTTATGAAATTTGATTCTCGTGGGAACATTATGATAAACGGCACAAGAGGTGTTCAATTTGTAGATGAATCTACTGATTCGTTACTATCTGGATTTGATGAAGTAATGAGTGAAGGTGGTCTTACAAAAGAACAGGTAAGAAATTGTAAATTCACATTTACTCACTTTGTTCCTCACGAAGACACTGCCCACAGAGGCTTGTCACAAATTGGTCCTGCATCAAGACGTGCATGTCTTGCGGCATTTTTGTCCGCGGAGCCTGTATTACTAGAACCAATGCTTGCAATTGAAGTTCGTGTTCCAACTGATCTAATTGGAAATGTTTCATCTGTATTACAAGGAAAACGTGGTAAAGTCTTGGACATGCAACAAAAAGGTGCAACAAGTATTGTAATTGGCGAAGTCCCTGCAGTCGAGACATTTGATATTTCTGAGAAGATGAGAGGTCAAACAGCTGGAAAGGCAATGTGGAATACACACTTCAAAGCATGGACTCCTGTTCCAAAATCAATTACTGCAACTTTAACTGAAGATATTAGAAAAAGAAAGGGATTAAGCCCATCTCCTCCAGAAGCATCTGAATTCATTGACAGAGACTAATGGTTAAAATCGAAACCTTTGACGGAATTACTTTTTGGAAAAAGGCATATGCACATCAGCGTGGTAAGTTGTTAAAGCGGGTACAAGTACCTGATGATCAGATTAAAATTTTAGTAAATAAACCATATCTGGAACTTCCAGCTCCTCTTCGATATGAAATTGAAACAAGTGGAATTAAAAAAACAGATTTAGGTTAAACTTCATCAATTATATAGAAAAAATACAATCATGGATTATACATGAAAACTGGACTCTTCATAATCATTGTATTAGTATCTGGATGTTTTGCAGGTCTCATACATGGAGGAATTAATCTTGCAATTGTAGAACCATTCCTAGATCAAGCAATTGGAATTGAAAATCAAAATCTATTTGCAATGGGCGAAGAAAAAGACACTCCTGAATTTTGGGTTGAATACAATTCATATCGTGTATGGCAAAAAGGTGGTCAAATCTTAGCAGGTGCAATACTTGGGACCTCGATTGCAGCATTAGTTGGAATAGTATTTCTTTTCGTAAGGAAAACTCTACCTCAGGGAAATAATGTCAAAAAGACATTAATTCTCTCAGGATTAATGTGGTTTACAATATTTGTAATCCCTTTTTTGAAATATCCTGCAAATCCTCCAACTGTTGGAGAAACTGAAACTGTAGTGGTGAGAGGAATTCTATTTCTCACATTCATTGCAATCTCTGGACTGAGTGCAGTTGCATTTTATCAAGTTTACAAGAGACTACAAAATAGAAAGATTCTTGCATTCGCTGGGTATGCAGTCTTCATCAGTATTGTATTTTTCATTATGCCTGAAAATCCTGATGAGGTTACGGCTCCTATGGAACTAGTTGATGGATTTAGAAGTGCATCCTTTGTGGCTGTATCTGTTTACTGGTTGACATTGGGATTAATTTTAGGTGGGTTTGTTGAAAAACTTCAAGAACGACTTAATCTGACACGGTCGTGATCATAAAAGATGTATACACATCTGGATCCACGATAATTGTTTTCTTAAGGTGCTGAAAGACATATGATTGTAAAATCCATCTAATCAGCATATCCATAAATTATCTAAAATCATACTAGAAATAATGAAGGCGATATGGAATGATACTGTAATCGCAGAAAGTCAGGATACGGTTGTAGTTGAAGGGAATCACTATTTCCCGCAGGAATCAATAAAAAATGAATTTTTCAAAAAAACTGACACACGCACATCCTGTCCATGGAAAGGAATGGCAAAATACTATTCTGTCACCGTTAATGGAAAAACAAATACTGATTGTGCGTGGTATTATCCTCTTCCAAGTAAAGAAGCTGAAAAAATTAAAGGCATGATAGCTTTTTGGAATGGCATCCAAGTAATCTAAATAGTAGTTTGTGTTAGATTTCCTATGGTTGGTCCGCAAGATGGAGGTTTTGGCTTTGATCAGTCAAAAAAATATACAACTGTGGATAATTTAGAAAAAATTTGTGTTCAATGTCAAGCAGGGCAACACAAAAAATGCCTCTTCAAATCAAAAGAACAATCAAGTTGTGATTGTGAACATTGCTTGATCTTTGGATGAGGTACTCTTTTAATCATAGATAAAAATTACTTTCTATACGATGGAAAAAACACCTGAGGAATCCAAGGCTGAAGTTATAATCCGAATGTTTCCTTCTGATGCAAATCCTGCTGGGAATGTTTTTGGTGGTGCAATCTTAAAGCATATTGATATGGTCGCGGGAATTGTCGCTCAACGTCACAGTCAGACAAATGCAGTAACTGTAAGTATGGATAAGATTAGTTTTCTCAAGCCTGTATTTGTTGGAAATGTTTTGTTTGTAACAGCAAGGGTGAATTATGTTCAAAAATCATCATTGGAAATTGAAGTAAATGTTGAGGCGGAAGACATTGCAAAAGGAACTCGTGTACCTACAGGTAATGCATTTGTAACATTTGTTGCATTGGATGCAAATGGAAACCCATCTCCTGTACCACAACTTCGTATCGAAACCCCTGAAGATCAAAAACGTTTTGAAGAAGGAAAACTTCGTATGGAAAGACGATTAAAAGAACGAGAGAACTAACATTCACTTTAAGTAATTACTATCAAAATTTTATGTAATTGTTACAAAACTTATAGATATTCTGTACTATGACTGAATTATTATGGTGAAAAGCAATTATGAGATTCTTAGTGTGCCTGAAGGTGCATCAAGAAATGAAATTCGTAGTGCATTTCGAAATCTTGCATTAAAACATCATGCAGACAGAGGTGGTCATGATGAAGAATTTATTATAATTAAACAGGCGTTTGAGGATCTAAAAGTAGGAAAAAAATATCCTGATTCTCTTAATGAGAAACAACGCAAGTCAAAATTTTTCTGGGGTACTGATGAAGAAGAGCGTTTACGTCATAACACTTTGCTGTCTAATGACGTAGCGCAAGAAATCAAAGTTGCACAAGAATGGATTGATGCATTAAGTAGAACAAATGCAACTGGAATTAGATTATTTGGATCAAAAGAATTGGGGCAAATAGAAATCGAAAGAAAACCAACTAGTGCTCTTTCTATCAAGGGAAAATTTTGGGCTGGAAAAATATCTCATTCAAATCACATATTCATGTGGGGTAGTATGACAAGCCCGTACTTTTCAGATAATGAAGACTCGAAAACTCTAATTCATCTTACAAATGGAACTTTCAAACTTATGGAGCCCTTAGAAAATGGATACAATATTGAAAATGGCTCTCACATCATAGTGGATAATGGTGACATTATCTGTGGTAATGTAAATGGAATACGACAACAAGTCCCACATCCAATGGGCCGTGTTGGTATGTCTCTGACAAAAGAACACTTTACTAAACTAGAAGCGCCAAAAGGAAAAATCATTGCAGGTGATGTGCGTGAAACAGTGTTATTGGATGCTGAGGAAGTTTTAGTATTAAATCTCGTTGACAATGTAATCATTAAAGGTAAGAAAATTTTTGTCTTTGGTCCGAAAGTTAGTTATGATGTATTTTTTGAATTAAAGAAAGGCGGGGTGATTCGCTTCTATGATAAAGGTTCTGGATTTGACATTAGTGATGACGCTATACTAAAACTTGAAAATGGCAAAGAATTCTTCTTAGATGATCTAAAAACTAAAAAGCTTATTGGATTTGGCGGTCGAGATATGACGTATGAATTTTTAGATAATCTTGAAGAAAGTAGTGGCGCACTTGCATCTAATTGGGTTTCCAAATTGTCAGGTATGTTTAAGAAAAAATAACTACTTTTTAATTCCCAGTGCTCTATTTTTTAATCTTAGTTGGGTGCTCCTGCATTTTCGGCATCTTGTAGCACTCATATCTAATCTTGCACCACATGAAATACAAATTTTCATATGAAGTCTTGCTTTTTGTGCAATCTGTTTTTTTAGTGGATCCGCAACTGGCATAGTAATTCCTCAAAAATCTGTTATTTATTCTATTAGCTATTCATTTTTCCTGCTAGGAGCACTGCAACCTCTCCTGGTCTCTTGGCAACTGGAATGTTTGCCTTTGCAAACATGGAAATCTTTGATTCTGCTGAACCATATGTTCCCATGACTATTGCTCCTGCATGTCCCATCCGTTTCTCTTTAGGTGCTTGTCGCCCTGCGATATATCCAACAATTGGTTTCTTGAAACCTATGTCGATGATATGCTGAGCTAAAATCTCTTCGGAATCTCCTCCAATCTCTCCAACTATGACCATACCTTCAAGTTCTGGATCATCTTTTACCATATCAAATGCATCAATCATCCTTGTTCCGTTAACTGGATCTCCTCCTATTCCTATTGTAATACTCTGACCAAAACCTGCACTCGTCAAATTATTTGAAATCTCATAAAGTAAGGTGCCACTTTTTGACAAGACTGCAACTTTTCCAAATGAAAATGGACCTGCAGGCATAATTCCTACTTTAATTAATCCTGGAACAATGACTCCTGGTGTATTTGGTCCAATCATGATTGCGTCATTTTGTTTTGCTAGTTCTATTGTCTCCATTGCATCTCTAATTGGGACGTGTTCTGGAATTGCAACTAGTAGTTTAATTCCTGATTCTAAAGCATCTTTTGCTGCTTCAAGGAAAAACTTTGCTGGAACAAATACTATTGAAATTTTTGCTCCTGTTGCCTCAACTGCATCTCTAACTGAGTCATAAATTGGAATTTTATCTTCAAATTTTTGCCCTGCTTTTCCAGGTGTAACTCCTGCAACAATGTTTGTACCATACTCTAACATTAATTTTGTATGCGCTGATCCATATTTTCCAGTAATTCCTTGTACAATCACTGGCTGTCTTTGATAATTTCCATCTGCATCTTTCTGTCCACGAAGAATTTCATAAATGTCTGTCATTTGTTTGTCTCCATCACCACTTCATTAATTGCTTCTTCAATTGAATCAAACATCTTAGTTTTTGTATCTTTTAACATTTCTTTTGCTTTGTCTGATTCAGTTCCCATAAGTCTTGCAAAAACTGGAATATCAATTAAGTTATTCTCATATGCTTGAATGAAAGCAGATGCAACAGTGGTAGTCTTCACAATTCCTCCATAAAGATTCACCAAAATTCCTTTCACTCTTTTCATTTTACTAATCAGTGTTAATGCTTCATAAACAGATTCTGTTGTTGCCCCGCCACCTACATCAAGAAATGTTGCAGGTTTTCCGCCATTGTCTGTAACAAGGTCGAATGTTGACATCACTAATCCTGCACCATTACCAATTACTGCAATGTTTCCATCAAGCTCAACAAGTGAAAATCCACTCTTTTCTGCTTGTTCCTCTAATTCTGATTTTTCTTGATATTTTTGTAATTCATCATGTCTAAAGTTTGAATTATCATCTGTCATTACTTTTCCATCCAATGCCATTAATGTCCCATCTTTTAGAATTGCAAGTGGATTGATTTCTGCTAGCTCTGCTTCTTTTTCAATGGTTAACCTTGATAATTTTTGTAACATTTCAACAAATTGCTCCTCTTGTGAATCTTTTAATCCAATCTCATTTGCAACTTGTTTTGCTGTCTCAGTATCGACATCGCCTAATCCTACTTCACGAATAGTCTGATTTTTGACTGATTCAATCTCAACCCCTCCTTCTGATGAAGCTATGATTGTATAGCATCTTTTACTTCTATTGAGAAATAGAGATAGATACAATTCTTTTTCAATATCTGCCATCTTTTCAAGCAAAATTGCACGAGTTTTCTCCCCTTTGATTGACATGTCTAGCAATTGTGGATATTTGAGCTCAAATTCATCGTCACTATTGCATTTCTGAATTCCTCCTGCTTTACCTCGACCTCCAACAGGAACCTGAACTTTGATGACAAATGGATACCCCAATTCTTTTGCATCTTTTCTCCCTTTTTCAATGTCTTTTGAGGAGATGCTAGGTGGAGTTCGAATACCAAATTCTTTGAAAAGTTCTTTCGCCTGATACTCTAAAAGTCGCATAAATTTTGTCTAAAAATGGACTTTATATTCTGTTAGCTCTCAAATTTGTCTTCTAACAAATCTACCACTTGTCCAAAAAGATCTTTACTCTTTTTTAAGAGTCGGTCTGGAAATTCTTCTGTTGAAAACACAATTTGTTGTTTAATTTCTGGAATTACCATTCCCCCTGAAACAATTACTTGTTCAATCACATGTTCTTGAGTTAAGGTACAAACAATTTCTTCAAAAACATCCTCTTTTTCTTCTAGTGTTTCTCTATACAAAACGATTGGTGTGTTTGTTTGGCTGATGAAATTTGTAGCCTTTGACAATAATTCTTGTAATTGGTGTATTGACCATGTATCAAGACTAATCTGTTTGACCATACCATAATATAGCGAATTTATTATTTAACCCCAGCAGGTATTTGTTAATTCGACAAATAGTCAAGCTTTTGTGAAATCACTCGACTGCGATCCTTACTTTGAGACCATCAATGTCATCATCTTTGTAATTTTCACACGTTTTTGTGAAATCTACCTTCTTGACTCTCACTAAAAATGCAATATCTTCTGTTTTGTCTTTAATCAAATTAAGCGAATCTTGATCTAACTCCAAAATCGATGCTTTCTCTAAAATATCTGTAGGATTGTACCCTTTCTCTTTTCTCAAAGTTTGAATACGTCTCGCTAAATCTTTAATCAATCCTTTTGCCATCATCTCATCGTCTCTTTCTAATGAAATGATAACTATCAGATTCTGTCTCTTTGCAAATTGATATTTTTCATTAACTCCAAAATCAACTACAAAGTCATCTTTATCTAATGTGACTGAATTTTCTCCAATTTGGAATGTGTATGAGCCTTTTTTCTTTAATTCGTCGATAATTGATTCAGGATCTGTTTCTGAAAACATCTTCAATAATTTTCCCATGTCTTGTTTTGCTTTTGGACCTATTGCGCTTCGTTCTAGTTCTATTTTCGGCACTACTGGTAATCCTTTCTGTTTTAATTCTAGATACTGTTTCATTCCTTCTGAATTGTCAATTTCAAAAATCTCATAATTTTGTATATTCATTTGTGATTTTACAAGTTCGGAAAGTGACTCTAAAACTTCCTTTTCGCCTATGTTAACGCAAATTAATGCTTGATTTAGTGGCCATCTTCTTTTCAATTTTGCTTTCATTCTTGCAGCTGACGTAACTGATACTACCTCTTTTAACAAATCAAATGATGTCTCAACTTTCTCATCAATTAATGATGGATCGATCTTAGGCCATGATTCAAGCAGAATATTTTCTTTTTCAGCAAATATTGTTTCATACAAGTATTGAGATGTAAATGGTACAAATGGGTGTATCAAAATGTCAATAGTTTTGAGTGTCTTTGCAAGAATTGCATAAATCGTAAATCGTCTATCTCTTTTTGAATCGTCTTCATCCCATAACTCTGATTTTGTAATTGGAATGTAAATTTGACTAAGGGAATTTATTAAAAAGTCTTCTATGGCTTTTGCAGATTCATGAAATCTACATGAGTTGTTTGTTTCGGTAGTTCGTTCTATCATTCTTTGAAGTTTTGATAATAGCCAAACATCAGGTGGTGTTAACAATTCTTTTTTCTTAGCCCATTCAATAGATGATTCTTTTAAATTGAATTTGTCATATTCACTATTTTGTTTGTAAAATGTGTGCAAGTGATATAATGTACTGATAACTTGATATGGTCTTGACATTAGTTCTTTCGTGCTAAAGTTTAATGGTTCAATTGGACTTGCCTTCCACATGAAATAAAATCTTACAAGATCTACTGGATATTTTTCTAAAAGTTCTTTTGCTTCTAAAACATTTCCTTTACTTTTACTCATTTTGTTTCCATTTTCATCTAAAACATGTCCTTGAAACAAAAATGATTTGTAAGGTGAAACAGGTGAGTTGTTGTATATGACATTTTCAATTAACAATGTATATGCCCATCCTCTAGTCTGGTCGATACCTTCTGTGAAAAATGGTGCTGGAATCTTCTCTTGATATGTGGATTTGTCTAAAGATGCAATTGGAGCCGCACCGCTATTGTGCCATGTATCCAGTACAAACTCTTCTCGTTGCATCGTAGAATTGCATTTCTTACATTTGACTTTGATTTTATCGATCCATGGTCTATGCAATTCGAAATTCTCCCCATCAGGTAATTCAATTGCAGAATCGACAATCTCTTTTCTTGAAAATAATCTCTCCATATTTCCACATTCATCGCACTTCCAAATTGGTATTGGACATCCCCAAAACCTTTCTCGTGATATACACCATGGGTGTTTTTCTTTGATAATCTCTAAGAATCTGTTCTTTGGTTGATCAAAAAAGTATTCTACATCTTCCGCCGCCTTGATTGCTTTGTCTCCAAGCTTGTCAAGCATGTAAAAATATTCTCTACGTGCAAGCCATATCAAACCATGGTTACAACGCCAACATAATGGATACTTGTGTTTGATCTTTCCAATTCTCACTAGTGCGTTTCTGTCTTTTACTGATTGGACGAGTTTCTCATCTGCATCTCTAACAAAAAGCCCTGCATATTTTCCGGCATCTTCGGTAAATTTCACCTGATCATCAATAGGACAGAAAATTGTTACGCCTCGTTTCATTGCAATATTATTATCTTCTTCACCATTTGCTGGTGACAAGTGAACCAATCCACTTCCTGCATTCACATCAACAAAATCTTCTGCAACTGTCACATGATAGTTATCCTGTTCTGCAATTTCGGCAAGTTTTGGAATCTCATCTAAGAGTGGGTGTATATACTTTTTGCCTTCCATCTCTGTCCCCAAAAACGTCCTCTCAATTTTATAATTCTCAATTTTTACTTCAGACATGAATTCTTCTAAACGTGTTTTTCCAACAACCCATGTTTCTTCTTCAACTAGAACCTCCACATATTCTTCTTTTGGATTAACTCCTACCATTGCATCTGTTACAAGTGTAAACGGCATTGTAGTCCAAACAATCAAAAATTTCTCTTCTTCTGCAAGTTTGACTTTGTAATATAATGATGGGTCTTTGACCATGTCATATCCCTGATTTACTTCAGAATGACTTAGTGATGTCTGACAACTTGGACAATATGCAACAACTCTAAATCCTTCTGTTAGAATGCCATTTTCAAATGCTTTTCTCATCAGTTCCCATTCTTTTTCAATAAATTCATCTTTGTATGTCCAATACGCATTTTCTTGATTAAATGACATGCCTATCAATTCATCAACTTCTACCCATTTTGCATGATATTTCTGTACAATATTCTTACACTCTGCAACTAATTTCTCGATATCTTCTGACGATGTAATGTCGCTTTTTCCATTTTCAATTCCTAATTCTTTTTCTGCTTGTAGTTCTACTGGTAGTCCTTGTGTATCCCATCCTGCATTAAAGATGACATTGTTTCCAGACAAAACGTTATATCTATACCATAAATCTTTGAAGACCCTGCCTCTAAGATGGCCTGCATGTGGAATTCCATTCATCGTTGGTGGTCCTTCGATAAACATTATCTCATTTTTTTTACTTTCATCCACTTGAATCAGTCTAGAGATATCTTTCCCTTTCAAATTATCTTGAACAATTTTCTCAATTCGTTTGATATCAAAATTCTCTATCAGTTCCATCTATCGTTTGAAAAGGTTTTTCCTATAAAATCTCTTTGAGGAATATATACCGGAATCTAGTTGAGTAATTATTGGTTAATG
>CAZEES010000019.1:0-25301 GCA_964511265.1 uncultured Candidatus Nitrosopelagicus sp.
CCTCTTGCAAAGAGAGGCTTAATCACGCTCTGATTTGAACATTTGATACATTTGTCACTTGAATCATCTGCATCTTCTGTTATTACTCTAACATCCGCACTTGTTTCTTCTTTAATTCCTTCTTCACAATCTGGGTTATCACAAATTGGTGCTTTAATCAATCGTCCTTTTTCTAATTCAGTTTTGAAATCATCATAGTTGTTCACTTCTACTGTCTTATCATCTAGAATTTTTTTAGCATCTGCAAACATATCTTCGTGAATCTTATCCAATTCTGAAATTACTCTGTCTACAAGCCCTCCTACCTCTTGATCATCTTTTTGACGGTTATGTCTTCTAGCAAATGTGACTTTGTTTTTCTCTAAATCTTTTGGCCCAATCTCAATTCGTAATGGAATTCCTTTCATCTCCCAATCATTAAATTTGAAACCTGGAGTAAGTTGTTCTCTATTGTCCACTTGAACTCTAATTTTTGCTTCTCTTAATTTTTCTTCAATCTCTTGTGATATTTTTTGAATTTTTTCTTTATCTTCATCTGAATAATAAATTGGAATTATAATTACTTGAATTGGCGCAACTCTTGGAGGTAAAACTAGTCCTTTATCATCACCATGAACCATAATCATGCCGCCAATTAATCTCCATGACACTCCCCATGATGTTTGCCATGCATAACTCTCAATGTTTTCTTTGTCTGCATATTTAACATCAAATGGTTTCGAGAAATTTTGTCCAAGAAAATGTGAGGTACCCATCTGTAATGCCTTTCCATCTGGCATCAGTGATTCCATGGTTAATGTATAAACTGCACCGACAAATTTCTCCTTCTCAGATTTTTTTCCGGTAATGACAGGAATTGCTAATTCTTCTTCAACTGTCTTCTTATACAATCCCAAAATATCTGTGACCTCTTTTTCTGCTTCTTCTTTATTCATATGGACCGTATGTCCTTCTTGCCATAGAAACTCTGATGTTCTCAAAAATGGTTTTGTTGCTTTAATCTCTGCTCTAAGTGCTGTATTCCAAAAATTAATTTTTAAAGGCAAATCTCTCCAACTCCTAATCCATTTTGAAAATAATGTATATGCCAAAGTTTCTGAGGTTGGTCTTAATGCTAATCTGTCTCCTATCTCACTGTCTCCTGATCTTGTTACCCAAAAAACTTCTGGATTAAATCCTGCAAAATGGTCTTTTTCTTTTCCTAACAATGACTCTGGAATTAAAATTGGTAAAAATCCATTTCTGTGACCCGTGGCTGCAAATTTTGTATCAAGTGATGACTTTAGTGATTCCCAAATTGAATATCCATCTGGCCTAAGAACAATTAATCCTTTGACTGGAGCATAGTCTACTAACTCTGATTTAATGACCGTTTGTGTATACCATTCGCTAAAATCCTCCGTTTTCTTTACAGTAATCCCAATCTCTTTTCCCATTTGAAATGACAAGAATTTTGTAATTATTTAGTCTTGTTTCCATCTTTTATTTTGAAAACCTAGAATTATATAGAAAATCTAAAGTGAAGAAAAACATGGCAAAACAAGATCTTCTTAGCATAATTGAAAAAATCATCTCTTTAGATTCTCAAATGAGGTTTGCTTCCATAATTGATCTAAAAGGTAACATTGTTGAAGGTATTATGAAAACTGGCAAATCATCACTTGAATCACAACGTCAAGAAGAACACTTCTGCCAACAAGTATCTCAAAGACGTAAAATGAGAAAAGAATTTGATCGTCCTCTTGGAAAAGTTAGATATGTTCATGTTGAACGTGAAAAAGTCACTCAATTTGTCATTTACACTGCGAGAAAAACCATATTCTTTACAATGGAGCCAGAGTTAACAGTACAACGAAAAATGAAAATTGTTAATCAAATTAAGAGAATTACTGCTAATCTTTGAGTGAATCGCCTTTACACAAAACATTGCCCATAACTCTACTTTGAAAGTTTGGACAAACAAAACATTGAATGAAATGAATCTCATCTTTTAAGACTGGGCATTCCACAAACTCCTGTTTCATCCTCTTTAGCATCTTTGGACTGACTCCTTTCAACTTTAGTTTTCCTTTTTCGTCCATCATTCCGCCATCCTTTAGAATTGTTTTGACATCATCTGGAAGTTTCTGTCTTCCTTCGCGTGTTTGCACTTTAACTTCGTATTTGTGCTCTAATTCTTCAACCATAATGTGATCTCTATGTGGGCTGATTTATTACTAGCTATTGTTGATCGGGCTGTATTGTTTCAACTTTTATATGATGAATTTTTTGTGTGAAAATAGAAAACAATTGCTAGCAATTTTTGATGTAGAAGGGGTGTTGTATGACGCAGAATATCTGCCAATACTAGCTGAAAAAGTGAACAAAGAAGATGAGATTTGGGAAATAACAAAGAAAGGAATCCAAGGCTCAATAAATTGGGAAGATGGATTGACGAAACGAGTTGAACTTTTGAAAGGTTTGGATTTTGAAACATGTAAAGAAGTTGCTGATTCTTTACCTATAATGACTGGCGCAAGGAAAGCCTGTAAAATTCTGAAAGATGCAGGATGGAAAATTATGGCAGTATCTGGTGGATTCACTATCATGACTGACAGATTAAAAGAAGAACTAAATCTTGATCATGTATATACAAATGAATTGATATTCAAAGATGGAAAATTAGATGGTGTAAAAATCAATGTTGATTCAGATAAAGCAAAATCTGCTAGAATTAAGATTGAAGAATGGAAAATTCCTAAAGACGAGATTGTTGTTATTGTTGATGGTGCTAATGATATCAAATTATTTGACATTTGTAATCTAGGCATAGCTTATCGTGCACAAGATCTTGTCAAAGACCTTGCAACAATTAGTCTAGAAGAAAAAGATCTTGCAAAAATCATCCCTATCATTAATCAACATTTCTCGATGAAACTTCCTATCCCTATCTCATCATAAGATAGAAAAAATTCAATTATACCACAATTTACTATCTATTGATGACCCTCCAAGTTATACCAATTCATGTGAAAAATGATATTCAACCTGCAGATAATCTGGTTGAACTTCTACTATCTTCTTCAAAAGCTACTTTTGAAGATGACGATATACTAGTAATATCACAAAAAGTCATATCAAAACATGAAGGACGAGTTGTAAATCTTCAATCTGTCATTCCTTCTGAATTGTCTGTTGGCATTGCCTCTGCATATGACAAAGATCCAAAATTAGTAGAAGTAATCTTGTCTGAATCAGAAAGAATAGTCAGGATGGAAAATGGTGTGATAATTGTTCAAACTAAACACGGTTTCATATGTGCCAATGCAGGAATAGATGAAAGTAATGTTGAAAATGGTTATGCAACATTACTTCCAAAAGATTCTGATAATTCTGCACAACAAATACGATTAAAAATCTTACAACAAACAGGAAAAAAAATTGCTGTTATAATTTCAGATACATTTGGACGTCCTTTTCGAATGGGACAGACTGATCATGCCATAGGCATATCCGGCATCGATGCTATCTTGCATTATGAAGGAACTCCTGATACATTTGGCAAGATTTTACGAGTCACTGCTACTGCTGTAGCTGATGAACTTTGTTCTGCTGCAGAACTTGTGATGGGTAAAACCAAAAAACGTCCTGCGGCAATTATTAAAAATTTTGAATTTAAAGAAAGTACTGGAAATATTCGAAATATGATACGCTCAGAAGAAGAAGATCTATTCAGATAATTAATTAAAAGTAACATTCACCATAAAATGTTAGAAATGCTTCGAACAGAATTCCATTGTCACAATGTTTACTCAAATGGCCATGTTGGGGACCTAGAACCTCCTTTTGATTGTAATGTGTCAATAAATGAACAATTAGAAAAATCATTGGAATCTAAGCTTGATGTATTATTTGTAACAAACCATAATACCTTGGATGGCTTCAACCAAATTACAGATTACAAAAATAACCACGAGAAATTCTCAAATCTAAAAATTTATCCTGCTGTAGAAATAACTACTGACAAAGAAGCACATGTACTTGTTTATGGTTTACATGAGGAAATTAAATCAAACCAAACTTTGGATGAAATTATTGATGCTGCAAAATCCCAAGATGCAGTAACAATTGCACCACATCCTTTCAGTTTGATTGATGCCTTACGTGATGATTCACTGAAATGTGATCTATTTGAAGTGTTTAACAGCTCAAACATTGATATTTACTCAAATAAAAAAGCAGAAATTTTTGCAAAGGAAAAAAATCTACTCACAATTGCTGGAAGTGATTCGCACGTTGCATCTACTATTGGAAGATGCACAAATCTTATCGATTCGCAAAATAACTTGGACGATGTCATATATGCGATGAAAAAAGGAAAAATTTCTATTGAAAAAACAGAATATGTGACGCGCCGTGAAGTTCTAGAGCATATTCAATATAAAATTGAAAATTCAAAAGAGTACATAGATCAATATGTACAAGAATTTTATCCCAGATACTTTTGGTTATTTAATCAGATGTACAAATCATACATATTCACTAAGAAATCATTTGTGTGGGATGCTGTCTTTAAGCTTGCACTTTTTGGGTTAAGACGAATTTCTTACAAAATTAATTTTGAGGGATATGATCCTTATGCATTTAGAACGCGAGATATTCCAACAATGACAAAAATGATCTTCTAGAACTCTATAGGCGAAGCTAAAAAGAATTAGATTTTAATATAGAACTACTAAATTTTTGTTAGGTGGTAAAAATTTCAGAACCAGAAAAAAAACTAGATGTAAGAGGATTGTATTGTCCTTCTCCAGCTATGCAAACTGTAGTTGAACTATCAAAAATGCAAATAGGTCAAACACTTCTTGTTTTAGCTGATGATCCTGCTGCTGAAGATGACATTTCTGATCTATGTCGTACACGTGGACATGAATTAGTAGAGCTTAAGAAAAATGGCAGTGATTTAGAATTTACAATAAAAAAAATAAAGTGATCTTAATTTTGTTCAGTTAAGTATTTGTCAACATCAATTGCTGACATACACCCAAATCCTGCTGCGGTAACAGCTTGTCTATATCTGTGGTCGTGAACATCTCCAGCAGTAAACACTCCTTTCACACTTGTTTGTGTATTTTCTTTTTGAATTATGTATCCATTTTCATCCATTTCGAGTTGATTTTTGAATAATTCTGTATTTGGCTCGTGCCCAATTGCTACAAAAACTCCGCCCATCTCCAGAGTTTTGTTCTCACCTGTTTTTGTATCTTTTAGAATTACTTGTTGCACCTTCTGGTCTCCTTTGATATCCTCTATTGTACTATTCCAATGAACTTCAATTTTTTCATTGTCAAGTGCACGTTCTTGCATAATCTTACTTGCTCTGAATGTATCACGTCTGTGAATAATGTGAACTTTAGATGCAAACTTAGTAAGAAATGTTGCCTCTTCCATACAGGAATCTCCTCCTCCTACCACTGCAATGTTTTGATCTCTAAAAAATGCCCCATCACATGTTGCACAATAAGAAACGCCTTTTCCACTGAATGTCTCCTCGCCTTTTATTCCAATTTTTCTTGGTGTTGCACCTGTACAAACTATCACTGCTTTTGCTTCATATTCTTCTGAAGCTGTTAAAACTTTGAATGGTTTATTACGAAAATCAACATTAACCACAACATCGTCAATAATTGCAGTGTTCATTCTTTCTGCTTGTTTTCTCATTGCTAACATTAAATCTGGTCCCATCACTCCTTCTTCAAATCCTGGATAATTCTCAACATCTGTTGTATTCATTAATTGACCTCCTGGCAAAAGTCCAGAAATTATCAACGTGTCATGTCGTGCTCTTGCACAATAAATTCCTGCAGTATATCCTGCAGGTCCTGCCCCAATAATGATTACATCATATGCGGTCTTTGTTTTCTTTGGAAAATCTGGAGTTTTTGGGTCATCGTTAGATCCTTTCTCTTCCATGACTGTTGAACTATCATTACTTGACATCATGTTCATTGAATCTATAATTACAATTTAAATCAATTTAGATTTGATAAGATCTCTTGATGTTTTTGACATAATTCATCTATTTCAAGTTGTGAGAACAAGAGATCCTTTTGCCAGTGGGCATTATTTATCTTGCATCTGAGATCTTCACAAAACGGTTCGCCTGTGATATGGTAAAAGATACTCTGCAACACAAATCCTTCCAAAATTTTTGTTAATCTTTTATCGTGATAATCTAAGACCTTATCCTTGTATTTTTCTTTGACCGAATCTATTCCTAATCCCTGACTTTTCATATTCATTACTTCAAAATAATACTCACGTGGTTTTGCTGGTGCTTCTATTGCTCCTGAAGTGGAAATTATCGTAGGATTTGCACAAATCACCGTCCTTGCATGATATCTAAAGTCCCTTTCATCATAGGTGCAAGTAAGTCTGTTAGTTATTATCACATGAAGCACTTTATCATCTGTATTGAGATGCCGTAGGATTTTTTGTAGTTCAAATCCATCATACATTAGCACATCACTAATTTTCTGTGCATTTTCAATCTTTGTAGTTGTATCCATGATTGATGAATCTAGACATAACTTCTTTTCAAATTCTATCTCTTCATCATTTGCATTATACTCTTGGAATGTCCTTTTTGGATCTATAACGCGAATTTTTGATAGATTTTTGATTTGTTCATTCGTGAATTCTTTGAAAATATTGTCTTTTATTTCAACTTCAATTGATAGTGTATTACTTAGAAAATCTGCTAATTGCGATGTATTAATTTCAGGTACCGCTGCTTCTTTGTAAAGTATGATTTTTTTTATTTTCAAATAGATTATTTTGGAATTTTGCTTTCAAATTCTTTAATCTTTTGATCAGTTACTTCTGCTGCTTTCTTTCCTGAGTATAACATTGATCCAAATGTTGGTCCCATTCTTGCTAATCCATGAGTCTCAGTAACTGACATTCCTGCCGCAACTAATCCGGGAAAAACTTCGCCTGTTTTATGCACAACATGCTCTTCACCATCTTCAACCCACATTGGATTCATTCCTTTCCACTCAACTAGGTTCCTATCTACTAATCTCTTTACTGCAACTGAATCGTGACCTGATGAATCAATAATCATTTTTGCTTCTAATGCAACTGGATCTACACATGTGATATTTCTTGGTAATGCTGAAACCGGCATCCAGTTAACAACAATTCCAACAACTCTTCCATGTCTCATAACTAAATCATCAAATTTTGTAAGGTTCAGGAATTTTACTCCTGCATCACATGCTCCTGCAATCAATTTTGAAACTGCATGTGGACCTGGTGTAAGGTATAGTCCATCTCCAACCTTTTTGTATGGAACTCCTAATTCATCCCAAATTTTTTGTGCAGGTGCACGTACTGTAACTGGGTTCATCATGTATCCCCCAAGCCAATATCCTCCACCTAGATAGTTATTTTGTTCAATGACTAACACTTTGTAACCCATTAATGATAATTCTCTAGATGCAGTCAAACCTGCAGGTCCTGCCCCAATAACTATGACATCACTTTCGGCTCTATCTTGTAAAACATCATAGAACTCTTTTGCAATTGCTCTTGTAATTTCTACTTCTTTTGCATCTGCAAAAATCTTGTCTGGTCTTTGTTCATTGACTGACTCTTGCATATTTTTTTTTATTTCTCAAACTCATTAATAGCTTTTGCTTTCTGATATTTCTAAAAATTAGGTTATACTAACACGAACCGGCAATTATTTGTGAGTAATCAAATTGTTTTGTAGAACTTACCTTTTATCAAAAACTTATATCTACACTCCGATCAAAAAAATACAGATGGCACAACAACTAAGACCATCAAAACCGGCTGATAAACAGCCCAAGATTGATTGGTCCAGAAGACAAGAAGCAGAAAATTTTGCTGAAACGGTAAAGCTATTTCGTCAAGGCAAAATTGATCCGGACATGTTCCGTAGATTTCGTTTGCAACATGGTGCTTATGGCACTCGCATGACGGACGATTATGCAATGGTACGAATCAAAGTTCCTGCAGGACAAATTTATCCTTACCAATTAGAAAAAATTGCCCAATTAAGTGAGATGTATTCTATTGGCAGTGCACATTTTTCAACTCGTGAAAACATTCAGCTTCACTGGGTAATTCTTGAAGATGTTTCTGAAATAATGCAATCTCTCACTGATGTTGGTATGACCTCGCGTGAAGCATGTGGAAACACTGTTCGAAATGTTATGTGTAGTCCTTTGTCAGGCGTTTGTAAAGATGAAATATTTGATGCAACTCCTTATGCTCTAGCAATTGCAAAATTCATGCTCAGAAATCCCATATGTCAAGGCCTTCCACGAAAATTCAAATTTAATTTTACATGCTGTGAAAAACATGGAATGATTCGAATTGTTGATGTTGGTCTTTTACCTCAAATACAAGAAATTGATGGAGAACAAAGAAAAGGATTCAAAATTTTCTTAGGCGGTGGACTAGGAAATCGCTCATTTGTTGGTCATCAATTAGAAGATTTTACCCCTGTTGAAGATCTACTTTACACTTCGATGGCTGTGATTAGAATATTTGATAGATTAGGTGATAGAAAAAACATGGCAAGAAATAGAATGCGTTATTTGGTGAATGATATGGGCTGGGAAAAATTCCAAAACCTTGTTCTAAAAGAACGAGCTATTGTAAAGGCTACACAATCTGTAATTGTTAAACTAAATGTTGATGACAGCATTAATGAAATAAAACGACCAATTTCTATTAACGACGAATCTGTTTCTATCCCTGATGGATTTGCAAGGTGGCAAAAAACCAATGTTGAAAAACAATCGCAAGATGGATTTAACTCTGTATTTATTGGATTAGAATCTGGTGATATTACTGCTAATCAATTACGAATTGCTGCAGAACTTATCCGTGATTACTCTGCAGAAGGTTTTGCCAGGAATGGATTTTCACAAAATATTGTAATTCGTTATGTTCATGATGATGATCTTAAATCGTTGTACTCAAAATTACTTGAAACAGGTCTGGCAAAGACTGGCTCATTGACTATGGCATCTGCAGTAGGCTGTTCTGGCACTACTTCATGTAATCTCGCATTAACAAATTCCCATCGTTTGGCAAAAGAAATACAACGAAAATTCTTGGAATTAAAATTAGATGAAGATGATGACTTGAGAGACTCTAGTATCAAAATTAGTGGATGTCCCAATTCTTGTGGACAGCATGAAGTTGCAACAATTGGCTTCTATGGTGGAGGTGGCAGACATGAAACCAATATGTTCCCAAATTATACGATGTCCTTAGGTGGTAGATTTGATCAAGGTGCAATGCTTGGTCATCACACAGCTCGTATTCCTGTAAAACGTGTAATTCCAGTAATTCTCAAAATTATTGAATTATACAAAGAGAATAAGCAATCTGATGACACTCTAGATAAGTGGATTAATAGAATTGTTAATGGAAACGAATCCTCTAAAATCAAATCTGTTGAAGATATCAAAAAAACAATTAGCACTTTTCTAATTCCTCCTAAGATTGAAGACGAACCAGAATTCTATATGGATTATGGAAGTGACACTAGCTATCATACAATAACTGGAAAAGGTGAATGTGCAGCATGAATGATTCTGATATGCCGATAATTGATTCAAAGACTCTTCGTGAAAAAATTAAAGATAATTCAATTCGAATTGTTGATGTCCGAAGAGAACAAGATTATCAGCAAGGACACATCACAAATGCGATAAATCTTCCCTTGGCAAAACTTCTTGCCGATGATAGTGCCGAATCCATTCAAAAGATTGCACAGGATTTGGGAATATCTGATGAAACCTCTGTAGCAGTTTACGACGACACATTTGGTGCATTATCGTCCCGTGTTGTTTGGGCGTTACAATACATTGGACATCAGGATGCCAAACTGTTGGATGTGACATATTCTCAATGGAAAAGTCTTGGATTTGAGATTTCTACTGAAGTGCCTGAAATTGAATCTACAATTCACTCTGTAAAAATTAATCCTGAAATAATGGCCACTGCAGAATATCTTGAAAAAGTCAAAGAAAACAAAAATGTTGTAATTATTGATAATCGTGAACGACTAAATTTTCTTGAACAGCATATCCCTGGTGCGATAAACATCCCATACAGAACTCTTTCGACAGAAGGAAAAATCCTCAGAACAAAAGATGGCATGAAAAACCTCCTAAAAAACAGAGGAATCTCTGAAGATGCGGAAATTATTACATATTGTGGAAGTGTTGGTACCTTGTCTGGTCTTGCATATTATGCTCTCAAATCTGTTGGATTGCCAAATGTCAAGTTATATGTTCATTCATTTAAGGAATGGAAGAATCTTGAAAAGCCAATTGATAAACAAGAAAATGCCGATTATTGGGATCTTTCTGCAGAGTGACGATTTTATATACAAAAACTGAAAATTGATTATTATAAAATGAAAGACATCAATGACATAATGCCAAAAGTCCCTGATATGAAATGGGGGGCGTTACTTAACAAAAAACCAACAAATAAAAAAATTGAGGAATTAAATAATTTACTTCCACATAATGGACGTTGGCACACTGTCTATGAAGAAGATGACATATCAGTTATTGATGGTATTCCAATTATTAAAAAAGAAAAAGATTCTATGACCTAATTAATTCTGTGCAACGTTAGCTCTTAACTTTTTTGTAACTTGTATCTCTACTGTCTCAAAGAATTCAAGCATTTTCTTTTTGTGATCAATTAAATAGTCTTTACCTTTATCTTCCAATCTTATCTTGAATAATCTAATCTCTCTATGCTCTTCTAAAAATTCATCAATCATTTGTTGCCCACATTTTGCTGGATTGATAAACACATCAAAACTTTCAATTGTTTTCTCTACATCTTCATTTTCTATTGCAGTCATTGTTGTTTGAATTGATAATCCAACTTCTTTGAGATTCTTAACGGGTATCGGAACTTTGCCAACTTCTTTTGGTCCAAGCAATCCACGTTTCTTTGCACCAATCTTTTTTGCAACATCTGGAACCAAATCGTAAATAGGTATAATCTGATTAAATCCCTGCCTCTTTTCATTTTTAACAACAATTCCTTTCAGAATTAATTCATCTAATCCCTTGATGGCATCTTGTTTTCCTAGGAATGTTGTCCAAACAATTGCTCCAATTGTATGATAACCTTGTCGTAATGATTCAATTAATACAACTTCAATAATTCGTTTGAATCCCTCTTCTGATCTCACGTTTACAAAATCTTTGTCTTTTACCGCTTTTCTTGCATTTTTAACATCAATCTCAATTGAGCGTTTTAGTGCTTCCAGGGAATCTGGTACTTGGTTTAACATTGAAAGATAACACGCCTTGTTGTACCATGCCATTCCATATGTTGGGTCGGAGTCGATTGCTTTTTCTACGCAATCTAGTGCTTTTGCGTAATTCTTTTTTTCATAATTAACCAGTGATTTGAGATTCCATGCTTCTGGATTCGTTATATCAATATCTAAAATCTTATCATAAACTCTCATTGATTCTGAATAGTCCTCTAGATGGAATCTTGAATATCCAAGTTTGAGCATCACTTCAACATCATTTGGGTCTGCTCTCAATATCATCTCAAAATTTCTTACTGCTTCTTCTAATTTTTCATCAGCCATCAAGTTGATGCCTTTTTTGAAAAGCCTATCTCGTTGATAATTTACATTAGTTAATCCTGTCTCTTTTTTTGTACTAAGAGATGTGTCTTTCTTTTCATCTTTCATATAGTAAATCTTACATTTAATGGATAAATATTAAGCTGCCATTTTTAACAAAATCACGCCTAAATGGCTAGAAAATCTAATTAAATACTAGATATTCAAAGAAACGATTATGCCTTCATCTGACCATATTTCTGTTAGAGGACAATCGCCATACAAGCAAAAAAATGGTGTCTTTGAAGTTGAATTTGCTATCACTGAAGCAAAACCTTCTGATGAACAAATTGCCCAAAAATCCTTTCTTCCAATATGGCGTGAAAAATCTCATCTCACTATCAAAAATGGAGACTTTGAAACTACCTTAGGCTCTTCATCTAACCCACTACCCGAAAAAATTTCTACATTCACTAGTGTCTGGATAATTCTAGTTGATCAATTTTCACCTGTAGGAACTTCATTTGAATTTCAAGTTCCTGAAACGATGAGACAAATTCCTGATACGCCCAAATCTGATTCAAAACCATCTAAAGCAAAATCATCTTCCAGATCTCTCCCTGGATCAAAAGGTCCTCCTGGCCCTCCTGGTCCTGAAGGTGACAAAGGTGACAAAGGCGACAAAGGTCCGCCGGGTGACAAAGGTCCTGGAGGCGATAAGGGTGTTACCGGTGACAAAGGTGACAAAGGTGACAAAGGTCCACCCGGTACAAAAGGTGGTCAAGGTGACAAAGGCGAGAAGGGTCTCACTGGTGACAAAGGTGACAAAGGCGAACAAGGTGGACGTGGACTTGTAGGCGACAAAGGTTCCACTGGTTCACAAGGTCCTTCTGGAGATAAAGGATTAACTGGTTTACGTGGTGACAAAGGCGAAAAAGGTCCAACCGGTCCACCTGGTGTTCAAGGCGACAAAGGAGTTCCAGGTCCTGTTGGTGAAAGAGGCGACAAAGGAGTTACTGGTCCGATGGGTGAAAAAGGTCCAACCGGTCCACAAGGTCCACAAGGCGAAAAAGGAAAAATTGGAATCACAGGACCGATTGGTGAAAAAGGTCCTCGCGGTCCACAAGGTCCGCCCGGTGATAAAGGACTGACTGGCGTTCCTGGTCCTCAAGGTGATCGTGGAACCCTTGGTCCTCAAGGTGAACAAGGTCCTCCAGGATTAACTGGCGACAAAGGCTCTCGCGGTCCTCAAGGAATTCAAGGTCCTCAAGGTGAACAAGGAAAACAAGGTCTTCAAGGTCCTTCTGGCGACAAAGGCTCACAAGGTCCTCAAGGTCCTGTAGGCGACAAAGGTCCTCGCGGTCCTCCCGGTCCTCCTGGTGATAAAGGTCAGAAGGGTGGAATGTCTGAAGAACAAAGACAATTATTCAAAGATATGCTTGACATTTTAGTTAGAAAGGGTATCATTTCTCCTGAAGAACAAATTGAGTTACAAAGTCATTTGTATTAGATAACTAGTACAAACTTTCTGCAACTGTCCTGTATGGAACAAGCCATCTTTCATGATTACATTGTGTACATTTGTACAACCATTTTCGTTTTTTTGTGACTACTTTTGGCATAACAACAACTTCATGTTTTGTTTTTGCCATACAGAAATCACATCTTCGGTCTTCGTATTGTTTTGGCTGATCATTCTCTTCTAAAAATTCTGCCAATTTCTTAAAATCATTTTTTAACTCGCCCACAAGTTCTTGGTTGTAAATTGTTGCAGCAGGATGAAATGTCACAAAAAATTTCTTTCCATCTTTCTCAACAATCTTACCATGATTCTTTGTTATCTCTTTTCCACCCAAAAGTGTACCATATGCTGTATTTCCCATAACACAGATAATCTTGGGATTGATTATCTCAATTTCTTGGTTGATAAAATCAATACATGCTTCTTCTTCTTTCTTTGATGGAACTCTGTTATTTGGCGGTCTACACTTGACGATATTTGTAATATAGACTTCTTCTCTTTTTATACCAGTATCTTCTAAAATCATATCCAATCTTTTCCCCGCCGCTCCTACAAATGGTTCTCCGTGAATATCCTCATTTCTACCCGGTGCTTCGCCAACAAAAATGACATTCGCATCAAATTTTCCTTTTCCAGGAACTGCATTTGTCCGTGTCTCACATAATTTGCATTTTTCACATAATTTGACTTTTTCAGCAATTGAATCAAGTTTCTGCATTGTATTATTCTTGAAATCACTAAATAATTAATCTAATTTCATACTAACTAGTCCGTTTAGACTTTCTCACCGTTTTTCCTTAGACGTTAATGTTCCAAGTCGAATTAGTGACTAGAAATGAATTGGACATATCCAAATGGATAAAGAATAGGATACCGAGCATACTATAGAAATTGAATAAATTACGAAGAAACCAAATCATAGTGGGAATTGTTAGCATTTTGATAATAATTGCAGTTCTTGTAAACATGGAGGTTGACGAACAAAACAAACTTGATAAAATTGTAGAATGTCAGGCAATCATTAGTGAGCATTTGGATAATCCTTGTGTTGATGATGATCAATGTGAGAAAAGACAAGAAGCTGAAGAACAAAAATGCTTCGCTGAATTTGATGAACTGACACGTAATGAACCCAAGTATGATAACATGAAGATCATAGCACGTTCTCCATGACCTTGAATTTTGAAGAATAATACAGGATGTTCTTCTTAAATTATTGTAATAGTTAGGTAGTACGTGAATCAAATTGCATTTACAGGTATGATTGCCTGTTTTGCAATAGGGCTTTTGGTATTAGTTGCTGGTGTATTTTTGCATACGACAACATTATTCGATTACAGTCTTCACATATCTATTGGAATACTCCTGATTTTGATTGGACTTGTATTAAAATTTGTAAAAACTTGGGATTGGAAACAAAGATTTTCAGATCAATAGACTAGACGTTAATATTCTAAGTCAAGAAATATTCACTGAAAAATTCCATCTGTTGCAATATTGGTGAAATTGTCTAATCCGATATGTTAGGGTGATATTACTAATCTAAACTCATCTGCGATATTGCAGGCAAGGTAAAAAAATACTCATCTTCAAACTCAAAGTCCGTTTCACCTCTTTCTCTTAATGATTCAAAGTAATTATTACAATCTGAGTGAAATTGTAAATTAGCATTATTTTGAATTGTCATTATTAACCGATCTAAAACAATTCTTTTGTCTGGCTTTGTGAGAATAATTTGTTACTTGTGTGGAATGTTTTATGCATTAAAAGAATCACATAATAGAACCAAGACTAAATCCCATTCATGACTGAGATACAAAACTTTGACTCTGAATTTGTGATTAATGGAGAAAAAACTCCTGATTTGGAATTCCTGAAATTCTTTGACCCAACTACCATGAGTATTCATCTAAAGGAAAATCAAAAACCACTTGGAAAAAAAGGAAAACCTGGCAGCTTTGAATTAGTAGAATTAGATACAATAACACTTGATAGAGATTATCTTGAATTAATGACCAATCAGATTTTATCTGCAATTGATGATGAAACACTTGGCAACACAGAAATCTCAAAACCTGGTGCATTGGTAATACAGTATAGGGATTATCGCATTGCAATCACAAGACCTCCATTTTCTGAACTTCTTGAAATTACTATCGTTCACCCAATTAAACAAATGGCATTAGAAGATTATCATTTATCTGAAAAACTCATGTCAAGATTGGAAACACAAGCGGAAGGAATTCTAATCTCTGGTGCGCCTGGATCTGGAAAAAGTACGCTGGCGTCTGGAATTGCAAATTTCTTTAATCGTTCTGGGAAGATTGTAAAAACATTTGAATCTCCGCGTGATTTACAAGTTGATTCTGGAGTAACTCAGTATAATAGACTAGATGGAAGCTTTGAAAATTCTGCAGATATTTTGTTGCTCGTTAGACCTGACTACACAATCTTTGATGAGGTCAGACGTAGAGAAGATTTTGGAATTTTTAGTGATCTTAGATTAACTGGTGTTGGCATGGTTGGGGTGGTCCATGCAAATACCCCAATTGATGCAATTCAGAGATTCATTGGAAAAATTGAGCTTGGAATTATTCCAAATGTTTTGGACACCGTAATTTATGTAAAGGATGGAGAAATCTCGAAGGTTTTTGAATTAGAATTAAAAGTCAAAGTTCCATCCGGAATGGTTGAACAAGATTTAGCACGTCCTGTTATTGAAATCTCTGATTTTGAAACAAAAACTCTGGAATATGAGATTTACACGTTTGGTGAGGAAAATATTATTATTCCTGTTACTGAAAATGGCTCACAAAAAACTGGCATAGAACATCTTGCAGAAGAAAAAATCCTAGATCGTTTATACAGATTTGATCCAAATCCAAAAATTGAATTTTTGAGTCCTGGTAGAATCAAAGTCTTTGTATCAGGAGAATCAATTCCATCATTGATTGGTAAGGCTGGAAAAACTATCCAAGAACTTGAAAAATCTCTTGGACTGCATATTGATGTTGAGGAACATGGTGTTCAAAGAGAACTTCCTTCTACTACTCTATCCTATGATTTTTCTGAATCTCGAACTGCACTAATATTTGAGGTTGACAGAGAATTTACTGGAAATATGGCAAACTTTGTTATTAATGGTGAATCTCTCTTCTCATCTAGAATTGGTAAAAAAGGTAAAATCAAAATTTTGAAACGTTCATCAGAAGGTAAGCGCTTCTCCCGATTTGTTGACACAGCCCATGATTTGGAAATATTCCTTAAAACTCGTTAAAACTGTTAACCACTTTTGGATTTGCTTTGAAAAATGTCACAAATTTTCTTATCTGTCTAATTGTCTTTGGATTTAGATGATGTTCAATTCCTTCTGCATCTTGATTTGCAATCTCTTTACCAATTCCTAAAATCTCGAAAAATTCAAGCAAAATTCCATGTTTTTGCTTTATCATGTCTGCAATGCGTTGACCTTCTTCAGTTAAATTAATTCCATAATATTTCTCGTATACTAAATATCCATCAGCATCTAATTTTTTTAGCATTTTTGTTACACTTGGGGCACTAACGTTCATGTATCTTGAAATGTCTAGTGTTGCTGCATACCCTTTCATATCTACCAATTCTGATATCACTTCGAGATAGTCTTCCATTCTGTCTGATACGGAAATTGATTTTTCTGACTCGTGGGCGGCTTTGATTGAATCTAATCTACGTGAAGTCTTCTTTTTCATTATGGCAATAAGAATTTACTTTTATATAAATTGGAAATTTTTGTAACCAAATCTTGACTTAGATGTAGTCGAATTTGATCACAGGCTGTTAACTATATTTTTCAAAACATCAATAATGACAGATTCTCTTAGAGAAAAAATTGAACAATTAAAAATAATGAAAGAATCTGCTTCAAGGCGTTCTAGTATGTATTCAGATATGGGAGCATTGGATGATAAAAAAACATCCCAATCTCTTGGAGCATTAAATCGTGCATCTGCACCTGGTAAAAAAATACAAAAATTAGGATTTGTTATGTTATGGATTCCTGAGCCAACCGGTGTAACCGTTGCACTTGGAGCCCCAATGATCTTGGCAGGAAGATATCTTGATAAAAAATACAATGGAACCACACTCAAAGATATTGGTCATAGTACACACGAGACATTATCCTCAATTCATAAATTCAAAGAATCCATCTAATTACTTTAGTTTTTATTTTCTCAATAATACTATAAAACATGCCTACACGTCTACAAGTTTTAATTCCTATTGGAATTGCGGCTGTAATTGTTGGTGTTGCAGGAATTGTGTCTCTTCCATCAGAGGTAAGAATTGATGCCAATTCTGATTTTCTGATGGGGACTGTCCAACTAGATGAAAAAATTCTTCAAGTGTACATTGCTGACACTGATCCTCGCAGAATGCGTGGTTTAATGTGGGAAACTCAAGATTTTCTTGCTGATGACAAAGGAATGCTTTTTGTCTTTGGAGAACCTGGAAATCGTTCAATGTGGATGAAAAACATGCAGTTCCATCTTGATATCTTATGGTTTGATGAAAATGGAAATGTGGTGTCAATTAAAAAAAATGTTCCGCCCTGTATCACTCCACTAGAAGTAATGAGTTGTAAATCTGATGGTGTTTCTGCTGATAATTCACAGTATGTCTTAGAGCTAACAGCTGGATATGTTGATCAATATGGTGTAACTAAAAACTCTCAATTACAGCTTATCTCAATTTAGCTTGATCATCCATATGTGCAACGAGCAAAAAAATATGTGATTGATTAAAAAAATACTGTGATTATATGTGACAGTTATTGAGGTGCTACTTCTAATGTTGCAGCTGCTGGTTTATGTCCAATAAGTGACAATAATGGCATTGCATCCCATTGATACATGTATGATGAAAGAAATGATTTGCATATGTCATCATATTTTTTGAAAAATGCATCAATATCTGGTTTTGTTCCTTCTACAACTGACATTGCGGTCTTATTATCATCAAAAGAACCACTCCAAATCATATTTCCTTGCATATTCCACTCATCAATGATTGTGGCAATTTTACCTCCTGCTTGTACTACGTCTTGCTCTTTTGCATCTTCTCTAAAGACACTGACAAGAACGTATGGTGATTTTTCGTTGGCCATACAAAGTTACCCCTAGTTTAATATTAAAATTCAGTGTTGTTTTTCAACTCATATTCTAAGAGAGTAGAAAGTGCCGTTAGCAACACCTCCAGTAGTTGACGACATGTAATTCTGGTTTTTAGATCAAAGCATGCGCTTTTGTCACTAACGGCATAACGTAAATTTTTTTATTCGATAATTAAAACTAGTTTTGAACTTACAAATCTATTCTATAATCCCATTCTAAATTATTAGAATATAAAATAAGAATTCTGTGTTAGTTTAATTAGCTTTAACTAAGTAAAATTTCTATGTCTGGCGGAAAAATTGCAGGAATTGCCATTGGTACACTTGCCATTGGTATTGCAATAGGATTTTTCATACCAACTGATTCTGGAATTGAACAAACTGCATCAGTACCTATGATGCAGACTGAATCAGTAGATTATGGTATTGACAAAATAACAATTGGATTCATTCCTTCTGAGAAAGCAGATGAACTCACGCCAAAAGCTGAATCACTTGCACGCTTCTTAGAATCTGAATTTGAGGGTAAAGTCGAAGTTGATGTTGTGGTTCCATCTAACTATGAAACGATAATTGAAGGATTGAGATTTGGACATATCCATGCAGCATTTATGGATACAGGACCTGGCTGGATTGCACACGACAGAGCAAATGCTGAAGTTGTAATGGCTGAAGTAAAGAAAGGCAAAGTCGGATATTATGCAACAGTTTGGCAGAGAGCCGATTCTAACTATTCATCCATCGATGAAGCAGTTGGAAACAAAGTTGCATTTACTAGCATCACTGGTTCATCTGGATTCATCAGACCTATCGGAACTCTTGTAGATCGTGGATTAATCACTGTTGAAGGTGACGATATAGTTGCATTGAAACAAGCATTGGATAACTCATTTGAATACCATGCATTTGGTGGTGGATATAAAGCAGCCTTAGAATTGCTTTTGAATGGTTCTGTTGAAATGGCATTTGGCTCTGATATAGCACCAGAAAAATATCTAACACCTGATCAACAAGCACAACTCAAAAAAGTTGACACACTTGGATTAGTTCCATCTCATGTGTTTGTAGTTTCTGATGATTTATCATCTGAAACAAAACAACACTTGGTAGATTCAATGGTCAAACTCAATCACCAAGATAACAATCAAATCCTCAAAGATGTCTATGGCGCTGATGCATTGTTACCAACAACTGCTGAAATGCATATAGGAAACTTTGGACAATATCTTGATTTGTTGCCTGGAATTGAACAAGCAACATTTGAAAAGAAAAACTACGACGCACCAAAATAATCATTTTCCTTTTTTTATCATTGATTAATCTTTCACGCACAAATTCTCATTCTAGATTCTTAGAATGAATAATGGTTTCATCTAGATTTATTGCTTAGCTTTTAAGTCAATTTGAATAGTATGAACACGGAGAATACTTTGCCAATTTCAACTTTGTCAATAATTCAAATGCGCGATGTTTCTGCATCTTATGATTCTGAAAATCTAATTCTCAAAAATATCTCTATGAATGTGAAACGAGGTACTAATTATGCAATAGTTGGTGCTTCTGGTTCTGGGAAATCAACCCTTCTGAAATTGATGAATGGAATGATGATACCAAGTAGTGGTGTTGTTTTGTATAATTATCAAAAACCTGATCTAAAAAATAAAGAATACAAAAAATCAATTGCAAAAATTGGATACATTCCTCAAACATTGGGCCTTGTAAAAAATACAAGTGTTTTGGAGAATGTTTTGATTGGAGCGTTACCTAGACTAAATAATCTTAAATCCTTTTTCAAAATGTTTCCTAAAGATGAAATTGAAAAAGCTCATGAAATATTAGATCTAGTAGGGTTGGATACAAAATCTGAACGAAAAGTTCACATGCTAAGTGGTGGTGAAAAACGTCGTGTTGCGATTGCACGTGCATTGATGCAAAAACCTGATATTTTACTAGCTGATGAAATTGTATCTGAATTGGATGCTGTTACCGCACGGGAAGTTATGGACATTATTAAAGATGCACAAAAAAAATTCAAACTAACTGCAATAATGATACATCATGATATGACTCTGGCATTAGAATATGCAAATAGAGTTGCAGTAATCCAAGATGGTGATAAAATACTTGAAATTGGAGTTGAGGGTGAGCAAATAATTGATTTCCAAACAGGCAATCTAACACAAGCAGAAATTCTGGAGATGTATAATGAATCCTAAAAACAATCTTCTAATCGGTGCAATAATTGCAGTTGTTGTTGTAATGTCATATGATGTTGGTGTTGATCCTGTTGCATTTGTTGAAGGCTTGCCAAATCTAGGAATTGTTCTAAAGGAGATGACTGAATTTGAATCAGAACATTGGGGAACCGCATTCTGGGCAATGCTTGAAACAATTGAGATGGCATTTATTGGTACCATTGCAGGAGTTGTGATTTCTCTACCCCTAAGTATTTTTGCAGCACGAAACATTTCTAGCAAGTATGTCTATGGACCATTACGTGCATTACTGGCTGCTACTAGAACATTCCCCTCCATACTGTGGGCAATTCTTTTTGTAATTGTAGTTGGTTTGGGACCTTTTGCTGGAATTCTTGCAATCACGTTATACACAATTGGATTTATCAGTAAATTACAATACGAATCAATTGAGGCAATTGATTATGACCCTGTAGAAGCAACTACTGCTATAGGTTTGTCAAAACTTCAACTAATTCGTTATGTTATAATTCCTGAATCTGCACCTCATCTACTGAGTCAAATCTTATACATGTTTGACTATAATGTAAGACAGACAAGCATACTTGGAATTGTGGGTGCAGGTGGAATCGGTTTTTACATAATTAATTACATCAAGTTCTTTGAGTACGGAAAAGCTGCAGTTTTCATGTTGGTAGTTTTGATTGCTGTTCTTGCAATTGATTGGGCAAGTGTAAAGATTCGGGATCGTTACATCATGAAAGCGCAACACGGTCAACAAATTAAAGTTAAAACCAATTAGTATGGTAGCAGTGAGACTATCTGTTATACATTGGTAAGATGCGTATCTAAATGAACAATGTATTCAACATACTTCAAGAACTAAAAAAATACACCAGATTTTTTAATCATAAAATCAATACACAACATGGATTCGTGTAGTCTTGAAGCAGTTCTATTCCCTTCGATGTTTGCAATAAAAAACAAACTTATAGGAATTCCCTGTCATGAGGATCCCTCTTGTATTGGATATACGATCGTTGCTTCCCTCGGATTGGCATATGTCATATATCGTGTCCTCACACGAAACATGAGCAAAAAAGGCAGAAGAGAAGCACTGTTCAAGTTCTTCTTTCGTGACACCAAAAATTAAATACACATGAGTAAGACAACAATCATGCCAGAATTTATAGAAGAAGAGACTGGAAGACGTCTATTTCATGAAAATGAAACCACTTTGGAAATTGAAAAGGCAATAGCTAAGAAATTTGCTCCAAAAAAAGGTGATCTAACATCTAGTTATATGCATCGTGATATGGATGAAGCAGAACCATATGATGTAGATCGTGCGGTAGATGAAGATGGAGTTTCACTCCTACAAGAAAAAACAAAACTATCTCTTTATGACGTAGAGTACAAACTTGACGGAATGAAGGTAGTTCCAGTGGATAAAAATACAGGTAAAGTTTTGGATGAAAAACAAGTAGAGACACTACGAAAACAGTTATTGAAAAACTGGAGATTTGAGGACGAAGACGAAGACAATGAGTAGCGTCTGTGAAGATCTAGAATCAATTCAACACCAAATGCTAGCAAATGTTATTGCGAGAATGAGAAAAGAATCAAAAACCAAAAAAGAAAAATTACTCGAAGTTCAATAATGTCTTACTTTTTATTAGAGAAATGAGCTAGCCAATCCAGTGGGGGGCAACTCTGCTTAAAATCCAAAGGATGTTAACTCCTATCCTTAACGGCAGATGCCATTCTGTCCTCACTATTAATTATATACCCTTAGTTCATTGATTCTTTATGCCCGATTCTGTGTATGATCCAAGATGTGCAGAGATCCAACATCATGATGGTGTAAGGTTTGCTGCAATCATTAATCATGATGGTAAAAAAATTGCAGGAGGCTTCACTGAAGGTGTAACTCCGTATGAAGGTGATGAAGAAAAACTACATGATTTTTACAAATTTGCATTATCTGTTTCTCTAAGAACTGATGCATTAAACAATTCCCTTGGCGCATTAAATTACATTGCATCGCGACGTGATAAGGTAATCTTGATTAGTTTTCCATTTCCTGTTACTACTAACATACTTTTAATTTCTGCCGAACCTGGTCTTGATATTGAAAAACTGGCAGAAAGTGTAGTCCATATATTCTCTGATGACTCGTCTGGATTTACAAAAACCCTTGCTGACGACTAGTCTTTTTTCTCTACCACATGAATGAGTTCTTTTAGTTGTCTCCGTAATTTTGCAGGTCTTTTCTTAATTGGATATCCAATAGATAGTATTGATGTAGGTCTAAGTTCTGTTCCTATAATCTCCTTTACTTTTTCTTCCTCAAACATTCCAATCCATATGCTACTTAGTCCCAATGCAGATGCAGCCAACTGTGAATATGCTGCAGCAAGTGTAGCATCTTGAATTGAGAATTTCATGATAACCTTTTGAGGAAATTCAAGTTTTACTCTTGACGGATTCATGCAAAAAACCAGTACTAACGGTGCATTTACGTAGGATTGGTTGTTTGAGGCCTTGGCAAGTTCTTCTTTCACATCTTTGTCATTTATGTAAAAAATCTCAAATCCCTGAAAGTTTCCTGCAGTGGGTGCTGTGTCTGCAGCAGCCAAAATCTTGTCAATCTTCCATTTCTCTACTGGGTTTTTAGAAAACTTTCGAGTTGATCTTCTAGTTGCCATAACATTGAAAATATCTGTGTTAATCTTCTTTTTTGGACGTTCTTTTAGAATGTTGGATAACAGTCCTAGTCTTGTCGTTAAATCTTCATTTGCCTCTTCCTTTGGCTCAAACCCTTTGGGCCATGAGGGCTTACTGTCTATCTTCTTGTCCATACTCTCTCTTTAATTCTTTAGATAAAAAATTTCCCTATCTCTTAAAATTCGATACAAAACTTTCTGTTGCCTTTTTCATATCTTTAACATCTGATGTGGAATGTGCATCTGAAAACGCACCTAATTTACCTGGCAAAAAGAAGATTCCATCCTTTGCAATCATCTCAAAATGATACTTGAATAGCTTTGCTGAATCACATTTTGCTGCATCTGTTGCATTGTTAATCTCTGTTACTCCATTTCTAGGAAAGTGTGTCATGAATAATGATCCTTTTCCTGTAACTATCACATCATTAGAAAAAATTTTTCTAAGCATCTTTGTTGAATCTCTTCCCAGTCTGTCCAATTTCTTGTAAAGTATATTTTTCTTATTTTTCAAAATATCAAGTGTTGAATCTCCTGCTATCATTGTTAATGGATTTGCAGCAAATGTTCCGCCTCCAATGTATGTTCTACTCTTCTTAGAGTTGACGGATGTATTAGCATGTTCCATAATTTCGTCTTTCCCGCAAATCACTCCAATTGGAAATCCTCCCCCAACAATTTTTCCAAGTGTCACGATATCTGGGTCAAGTTTCATTTTTGGATAAATGCATCCATATCTAAATCGAAATCCTGTGACAATCTCATCTAGCATAAACATTGCATTATTTGCTTTTACCATTTCTTGTATGCCTCTAAGATATTCTTGTGTTGCAGGAATTGCTCCACCTCCTCCTAAAACTGGTTCAATCAAAACTCCTGCCAAATCGTTCTTTACTGACTTTAAAATACTCAATGATTCTTCCAAGTTGTTCAGTGGTAATGATATGATATGTTCCTCATCAGTTAATCCCTGACTCTCTGAAACATCAAATGGCCAGTTCACTGTCTTTAGTAAATCTGTTGTATATCCGTGCCATCCTCCGTCAATTTTTGCAATAATTTTTTTCCCTGTAACTGCACGCGCTAGTCTAACTGAATACATTGTAGCCTCTGTTCCCGTTGACACATAACGAATTTTCTCTGCTACTGGAACTGCTTTTGAAATTTTCTCAGAAAGTGAAATTGCATTTTGATTTGATGTTCCATGCATCCATCCTTTTTTCAATTGCTCTACTGCTCTCTTCTGAATCTGCTTTTGTGCATGTCCCAAAATTAAACTCCAATGCCCCATCCAATAATCTACATACTTGTTAGAATCAACATCTTTGAGAAATTTACCTTCTGCAGATTCTGTGACAAATGGATATGGTTCAAAGAATCTGATATTATGATGTACTCCGTTCACATGAACTTTCTTTGCTTTCGAAAAATACTTTGCAGATTTCTTTGTCTTTTTTTTGTAAATTTCTTGAGTGCTAGTCATCTTCTATCTGTTTTTTCTCACATCGTTATATTACTGATCGCCAAAAATGGTCATTCACGCCTGTTTTCTGAATGGTTTATAAGGTCTCCTGAAACTCAAATTTTCGCATACGTAACGCTTTGGCGGCGCCTGTAATGAAGTATGGCAACATGCCAGTTTGTGATTTGTAGGCCTCCAGTTACGCATACAAAATGAGGATCTGATCATAAGATCAAATCTGAGATGTGAAGATTATGTGCATTCCGTTAATTCCAATAATAGAAATTAGTTGTGCAAAAAATGTACTTTGAAAATAAAATAATATAGAATCCGTTTGATCCTGACGGACCTGACTGCTATCAGATTGATACTAAGCCATGTTAGTCATTGTAGTAATACAAGGCAGACGGCTCAGTAACACGTAGTCAACCTAACTTATGGACGGGGATAACCTCGGGAAACTGAGAATAATACCCGATAGGTCATAATGCCTGGAATGGTTTATGGCTCAAATGATTTATCGCCGTAGGATGGGACTGCGAGCTATCAGCTTGTTGGTGAGGTAATGGCCCACCAAGGCTATTACAGCTACGGGCTCTGAGAGGAGTAGCCCGG
>CAZEES010000019.1:25311-25590 GCA_964511265.1 uncultured Candidatus Nitrosopelagicus sp.
GGTACTGAGACAAGGACCCAGGCCCTATGGGCGCAGCAGGCGAGAAAACTTTGCAATGCGCGAAAGCTCGACAAGGTTAATCTGAGTGGTTCCTGCTAAAGGAACCTTTTGTTAGTCGTAGAACCACTGATGAATAAGGGGTGGGCAAGTTCTGGTGTCAGCCGCCGCGGTAAAACCAGCACCTCAAGTGGTCAGGATGATTATTGGGCCTAAAGCATCCGTAGCCTGTTCTGTAAGTTTTCGGTTAAATCCATAAGCTCAACTTATGGGCTGCCGAAA
>CAZEES010000020.1:0-25075 GCA_964511265.1 uncultured Candidatus Nitrosopelagicus sp.
GAGACATACAAATGCTCGTTAGCTGCCTCGGCCTCTGGCATGAATGTGCTAGAGAATCCCATGGCAGCTGACCATGTTAGCATTATAGTCATTAAGGTTAGACTAGTTATTTTTCGTCCTAATTCTTTGTTCATGTTATTAGCATTTTTTCAAATTTTTACTATTTAACCTTAATGGACGATTAGTACATTTTTGTACAAAACTTTATGATCCTTTTATGATCTCTTTTGATCTATTGTAATTATTAGATCAAAAGTTGTAATTATTTCAATTTGTGCCTAGGCACTGATTGATTTCGTGCCTAGGAGACTCTTGTATAGAGAGATTGCCTCCTCTTCATTACTAGGACCAACCACAACTGCAGAGCCTTTCTTCATGAAACTGACTGAGAGATCATTCGTACGCATGGATAATCCCAAGTCCCCCTGATTTTCCACTAGAAATCCCCTCTCTTTTGCTATTGTAGTGACATCTGCAACATCAAGATTTACCTCATATGTAGGAGTGATTGAGAAGGTTCTTTTTCCCATATTTCTGCCACACAATTCTTCTAAGATTAATTCCTGTTTTGGGATATCAGTCTTTTTGCCAGACCCACATACAGAACACTCTTCTTGTCTGAAGGTTTTAACAGATGAAAATTCCAAATTCTCCAAGTCAATTGACAGAAATTTTTCTGAGGACTTTGGTTTTTTTCCAATCAAGACATCAACTGCTTCATACACTTCAATTCCACCGACAATAGAAAGTATTGGCGGATGCACACCCTGAATACTACAAGTTGGCATTGCATCTTCATCCAATGCAGGAAACATGCAGTGATAACACGCAGTTTCGTTTGGTAAAACTGTAAAGACTTGACCTGTAACACCAACTGCAGCACCAGTAACAAACGGAATGTTTTTTTCAACACATGCTTTGTTTAGTGAATAACGCGCATTAACACTGTCAAGTGCATCAATTACAACATCACATCCATCAATGATGTCAGCAGCGTTGTAATCATTTATAGAAACAGGTAATGCTTCAATTTCTACATTTGCATTTAGTTGTTTTAATTTTTTTTCTGCAACTTCAACTTTAACTTGTCCAACATCATCTTCGTTAAACATTGTTTGTCTATGTAGATTAGATAATTCAATTACATCTCTATCAACAATTCTTAGTTTTCCAACACCCATTGTTGCAAGTCTAGTTGTTATTGGATTACCTAAACCACCAACACCAACAACACAAACTTTGGAATTTTTTAATTTTAATTGTCCGTCGTAACCAATTTGTTCCAACATTACTTGACGCGAATATTGATCTAGTTCTTTTTCAGACAGGTCCGAACCGCCAGCAACTGCAGGTAAAATGTAAACTTCGTCATTTTCATTTAGCGGAGTGTCAAGACCATTGTCAAACGCTGCATTTTTTCCATTGATGTAAATGTTAATTAGAGAACGCGGAGAACCGTCTGCTTCCAAAACTTTTCTCTTAAAGTCATCACCCATAATTTCAGAAATTTTTTCAAAGGATTCTTTGAGGGTGGATGCATCTAGTTCTGTTTTTTTCTCACCACCGCCAGCATTAAGTACAGATGGAATTGTAAAGGTAATTTTTGTCATTTTATCTAATCATCCTATCACTGCTGAAATTTTTGCAACATCAGCCTGCATTACTTGGGGTTTTGTAAGTACGCTCATTATTGATTCAGTGGCTTTGAGACCATTACCAGTTACATAGCATACAGTAGTTTCATCCTTGTCAATCTTTCCTTCTTCAACCATTTTTTTCAATACAGAAACAGATACACCGCCAGCAGGTTCTGTGAATATTCCTTCTGTTTTTGCTAAAAGTAAGATTGCGTCTAAAATTTCTTTGTCATTTGTCTCTTCTGCAATTCCCTCATATTGTTTCAGTCTTTTTAAAACATAACGACCATCACCAGGATCACCAATTGCCAAACTTTTTGCAACAGTTTCTGGTTGCTCTACAGGAATTACCTTGTCAGAATTTTTCTTGAATGCATCAACTATTGGTGCACACCCATGCGGTTGTGCACAATGCATATGCATTGAAGATAGATCATCAAGTAAAGAGACAGTTTGTAATTCTTCAAAGCCTTTGCAAATTGCATTTAACATGGCACCACTTCCAGTAGGAACTATAAGATGATTTGGAGTGTTCCAGTCTAGTTGTTCTGCAACTTCGTAGCCCAAGGTTTTGGAACCTTCAACATAATATGATCGCATGTTAATGTTAACTACACCAACACCTTTTCTGTCACCAATCTGTGCTGCAATTCTATTTGCCTCATCATATGTACCGTCAACTGAGATGTATTCCGCACCATAAGAAAGTGCTTGTGCAATCTTTGCAGTTTCAATATTGCTTGGCGCAAAGATGTAACAAGGCATACTTGCTTTTGCTGCATGTGCAGCTGTTGCAGATGCCAGGTTGCCAGTTGATGCACAACCAACTGACTTTAATCCAAATTCTTTCGCCTTTGAGATTGCAACTCCCGCAGGTCTGTCCTTGAATGAAAATGTTGGATTGACAGAGTCATTTTTTATGTAAAGATTGTTTAGTCCCAATTCCTTTCCCAATTTTTCGGCTTTTACAAGAGGAGTCATCCCCGCTTCAATGCTTACAATGTTAGTTTTGTCAACTATTGGAAGTAATTCGAAATAACGCCAGTATGTCTTTTCCCTATCTTTGAAGGTGTCTTTGTTTACTGAAGGAAAATCATACTTTACATCTAGAGGACCAAAGCACTCGTCACAAATATACTTGAAAGTAGGCTCGTATTCTTTCTTACATTCCCTACACTGAAGGTGATTTTTTCCCATATTCATGATCTGGATGTAGTTTGTTCATAAGATGTCCTAATATTAGATTAAGTAATACTTAATTTTTTTATCTAAAATTAGAATGATTTCTTCATGAAGATTATGGAATTTTCCGCAAAAAATGTAAAATCTAACAATTCAGAGTAGAATTAGGAAAATAATACGAAATTATAAAGAAAATTTGGAAAAATGTAAAGCTAAGAAAGTTTTATAGAATTAAAAAAATTTGGAAAAATGTGAATAAAAGTGTTGGAATTGCCGTAGCAGTTGGAATTGCAATAATTATTGGAGTTATAGGTTTTCAGATTTATGACACAACATATCAGAGAAGTACTGTAGATGAATATTATGAAGATCCATCAAGTGTGAAGAATGTAGTTTATCCAGATAATCCACAATTTTTACATGGATTAAAGATTAACAAAGACAAGTACCTTGTTGGAGAGAAGATTTTTTTCAGTGTGCAAGGCATACCAATGGGATTGAAAGATGCGGTTAATTTTTACACGCCAGAGGGAATTTTGTTTGTACAATATCCATTTGATGGAAACGAAAAAACTAATTTCAAACATTACTGGAAGCCATCATTAAGTAAACAATTAGGTATTTGTGATGTAGAACAACTTGTGGGAGAATGGACTGTTTTGTTTGTAGGATTACCTGATGAGAAATTACATTTTCAAGTAACAGATGAGATATTACCGGGTCATGAAGAATATTATGTTACATGTGATGAAAAAGCATTAGAAATGCCATTTATGACTGATCCTACACCATAGAAGTGAGCTAGTATCTTACTTGAATTCCATTTTCTTTGATCATTTGTTTCACACGATTAACTGAATGTGTTTCATAATGAAAGATTGATGCTGCAAGTGCAGCATTGACTTCAGTGTTTTGGAAGACATCAATCATGTCTTCAGGTTTTCCACAACCACCTGATGCAATGACAGGTATGCCAACTCCTTTAACAATTTCATTTATTAACAATATGTCATAGCCATCCTTTGTTCCATCTCTATCAATGCTGGTAAGTAATATTTCACCAGCACCTAATTCTTCAATTTTTTTTGCCCAATCAACTACATCCAATCCAGTTCCTTTTTTTCCACCATATATGAAAACTTCAAACCAAAAATTTTTTCCTTTTTCAGAAAAAATGTTTTTTCCTTTTTCTACATTATAATTACGTCTAGAATCAATCGCAACAACTACACATTGTTTTCCAAATAATTCCATTAATTCAGTTATAACTTCTGGATTTTTTACAGCGCCAGTGTTTATTGCTACTTTGTCAGCGCCATTCAATAGAATGTCTCGTGCATGCTGCAATGTTTTAACTCCACCACCAACTGTAAATGGAATGTCAATTACTTGTGCAATTTTTTTTACAAGTGATTTGATTGTTTCGCGTTGTTCGGATGAAGCAGTAATATCCAGAAAGACTAGTTCATCTGCACCTTCGTTGCTGTACTTTTCAGCTAGTTGAACAGGATCACCTGCATCTTTGATTGATTCAAAATGTAGTCCTTTTACAACACGGCCATTTGCAACATCAAGACATGGAATGATTCTTTTAGTTAGCGTCAATTTTTTTTGCCTCCTCTATTGAAACTAGCCCTTCATAAAGTGCCTTTCCCAAAATAACTCCAAAAGGATTTATTTTTTTTACTTCACTCACATCTGTAATCTTTGATATTCCGCCACTAGCAATCACATTACAATTGTCAATTTGACAAATTTTCTTCAATGATTCAAGATCAGGGCCTTGTAATGTACCATCCTTAGATACATTGGTAGTAAGAAATTCAGTAAAACCATATCTAACAAATTCATTTGTTGCATCATATAGATCCACACCAGTATTATTTTGCCACCCATGGGTTACTATTTTCCCATCTATATGATCAATTGAGACTACTATTCGCTCATTTCCAAATGATTTAATGAAATCATTTAGGATGTTTTCTTGTTCACTTTCTTTTAGTTGCATTGCAATTGTGCCAATTACGGCACGAGACGCAAAATCCAGAACTTGGGAAATTTTTTCTTCGCTTCTTAATCCACCCGCGACCTGAATTGGGGTAGAGATGTTTTTAGAAATATCTTCAATTATTTTGATGTTTTCACCACATCCTAGTGTTGCATCTAAATCAACAACATGTATTATGTCAGCCCCAGCTGATTCCCATTTTTTTGCAATTTCTACAGGATTGTCACTGTAAATTGTTTTATTTTTTGGATCACCCTTATAGAGACGAACTACGTTTCCATCCATCAGATCAATTGCAGGAATGATTTTCATTTAGTACACACTCTAAGAAAGTTTTTGATCATTAACGAGCCCACTTTACCAGACTTTTCAGGATGAAATTGAGTGCCAAAAAACAGTCCATTTTCCACAACAGCAGGCACTTTAATTCCATAATCTGCATTTGCTACGATGATTTTTTCATCAGCTGGTTTTGCTCTATAAGAGTGAACAAAATAAACCCATGAATTATTGTCAACACCTTCTAGAATTTTACTATCGTTGGTAATCTCTAGATTGTTCCATCCCATGTGAGGAATTTTCATTGTGTCTGGAAGTAATACAACTTCGCCACTCATTACATCAAGACCACTTTCTTTTCCTTCTTGACTTTGCTGAAAAAACATTTCCATTCCAAGACATATTCCTAAGACAGGCATCTTGTCTTTAACAAAATCATGAAAGCCTAATGCAGAATAATCTCTAATACTTCTAATTGCAGGATCAAAGTTTCCTACACCTGGCAATAACAGACCGTCATATTCTTTTGATTGATCAAAGCTAGTGATAATATCAACATCGGCACCATTTTTTTCAAGTGAAGTCTTTAGACTAAAGATATTTCCGGCTCCATAATCAAAGATTGCAACATCTACCATTACATTGCGCCTTTGGTGCTTGGTATTCCTTTTTGTTTTGGATCATTTGATGCTGCATTTCGGATTGCCACAGCCATTGATTTTATCGCAGCCTCAACTTTGTGGTGGTCGTTATCTCCATACTTTACAGTAACATGAATACAACAATTGAGGTTTTGTGCTAGAGAAAAGAAGAAGTGTTCTAAATCTTCTTTTGACATTCCTTCAATCTTAGTTCTTTTAGTTAAGAGAGTTATTTTGTGATATTGTCTTTTTACTAGATCAAGTGATGTTTCAGCTAGAGATTCATCCATAGGTACAGATGAGAAGCTAAATCTTGTGATTCCACTTCTGTTTCCCAAAGCCTTGTCAATTGCACTTCCTATAGTAATTCCTGTATCCTCAATCAAGTGATGTTCAATTCCATCTTTTGATTTTGCTTTTACAGTCAAGTCCATCATTGAGTGTTTTCCAAATGAACCAATCAAGTGATCTAGGAATTTGATTCCAGTGTTGATTGTAGTTTTTCCAGTTCCATCTAGATTAATGATAACTGAAACATTGGTTTCTTTTGTTTCTCTTTTAAGGGTGGTTTTTCGTGGTTTCATGTAGATTCTTGTTTGATTTCCATCATACTAGATTTAATGCCTTCGGAAGTTCTTGAATTGATTTGAGAATGAAAGAGGCATTGTTTTTTTGAAACAATTCATACTTCAAGTCAGGCTCATCACTTGAACCATAAATTGCACAAAACGATACATCAAAACCGCGTTCTTTGCATTTTTTAACCATCATAAGATCTTCCATCGAGTCACCAACATATAATGAGCATTTAGAATTAATTCCAGAGATAGATTCTATTAATGATTCAGGATTAGGTTTGGCCATGTCCAGTGAACGATCTTCTAGAAATACAGAATTTATCATATCAATATTATCTAGAAAGTTTTTCATTGAATAGGAAAATGCAAATTTTCCTCTACCAGTGACTGTAGAGATTTTAGTTCCAAATCTGTCACTTAGTTTAGACATAAGATTTTCATCTAAAACAACATTATCCAGATCAATTAACGGTTTGTTAGAAAATTGAGATTTTTCATTAAAGATTTCTTCATACAATGAAGGTCCATAAAATAATTGATTGAAGATTCTGCGCACGTAACTTTCCTTACCAGAGTTGTTATAATCTAATTTTGATTTAATTTCAGTTAGATCAATATTTTGTTTATTAAAATAATTATCAACAGAATTTATTCCAGACTCATTTGCATTTTCAATCATATCAGTGATTAATTTTTCAAATGAAATGTTTGCTTTTTTGGATGCAACTAACGTCATTACAGCAGCATAAACTACTGCAACTTCATCATTAAATCCACCAGTAGATTTCAGACCGTATAATATTTTTGAGGTTACAGCATCATTAATCTCATCATCAAATAATTCTTTCATGATTGCAGAGATTGTTTTGTTAATTGCATTGTCATATGACTGTCTTATATCAACTAAAACACCATCACAATCAAAAATAATTGAATCAAATTTTTGTATTTTCTGAATTATTTCATCAGAAATGAAAAGCTCTTGTGTCATTCTAACAGATCACGTATTGCTAGCAGAAATTTCGAGTTCATGTCAGAAGTTCCAATTGTTACACGTAAACATCCTTTGTGTGATGCCAATTTTCCAAGTTTCCTAATTGAAATTCCCTGTTCGATTAGTGCATTGTACACGCGTGTATCAGCCCCTTTGGCATCAAATAATACAAAATTTGCATTAGAATCAAAGACATCAAAAGCATCATATTTCTTTAGATTTTGTATAATTCTGGCTCTTTGCTTTTTGATAATTTCAAAGATCGGTGAGATTTGTTTTGATTTTTCTATTGCTAATATTCCACATTCAATGGCTAATGTGTTTAATGGATATGGGTATTGTAAAACATTTGAAAAGATTTCAGTGAGTTTTTTGTTTGTAATCATATAGCCAACTCGCAGTCCAGCCAAACCAAATGCCTTGGATAGAGTTTTTACCAAAATTACATTAGGATATTTTTTTACAAGGTTCAGAACTGATGAATTTGAAAATTCGCCGTATGCCTCATCGATTATGATAGGGCCCGAGAAAGATCTGATCAATTTTTCCAAGTCTTTGTTAGAGAATTGGAATCCGGTGGGATTATTTGGTGAATCGAGATATATCATATCAACAGACTTTGATTTTTTGATAAAATCTTCAATTTTCAAATCCATATTTTTTGAGAATGGAATTTTAATTCTACAAATTGAATAAAGCTTGCACCTTTCCTCAAAGAATCCAAATGTAGGATCAGAGGTAAGGATTTTTGTTGATTTTGTACATAGATTTGCTAGAATTAGATCAAGGATTTGATCAGAGCCATTTCCAACTGAGATCATATTTTTTGGTACCTTCAAATATTTTGCAAGTGCATTGATGAGATTCTCAACTCCACCAAGAGGATATGTTCGAATGTCTGAACGTTTTTGAGCTTCACGGATTAATTCAGTTTGAAATTCTTTTTTGATTGCAAGATTTTCATTTGAATCTAGTTTCAGAACGTCATTAACTTTTGTTGGTTTTTGATAACCAGAAAGTTTTGATAATTCGTTTAACTTTTTTTGGAATTTTCTATTCAATCTAGTCTCCTCTCTACTGCTTTGTAGTGGTTTGGTAATCCTTCTGCATCAGTCAGTGTTTTTAACTTAGCAGAAATTTTAGATAGATCTGATTTTTTTGTTTCAGCTACGGTCTGTAATTTCAGAAAGTCTAATACAGATAGTCCACCTCTAGTTCTACCAAATCCATTAGTTGGGAGTATGTGGTTTGTGCCTAGAAGATAGTCACTTGCAGATGATGGTGTGTTATCTCCAACCAAGACTAAGCCTGGACCAGTGATACTTTTTGATAGTGTTTTGGCATTTTTCACCATCAATTCCATGTGTTCTGGAGCAATCTTGTTTGCCAGTTCAATCACTTCTTTTTGACTTTTACATATTGCAATGAATCCATTTTTCGAAATACTTTGCTTTACGATTGTTCTTCTTTCTACGTCTGGAATTAATTTTTCAAGTGATTTTTGAATTTGTTTTGCTACAGCTTTTGATGTTGTAATGACAAAACACATTGTGTCGTTACTGTGCTCTGCTTGTGAAATCAAATCTAATGCAACTAATTCAGGATCTGCAGTTGAATCTGCTATAATTCCAAGCTCTGTTGGTCCTGCAATCATATCAATAGAAGTTTGTTCACTGACAATTAATTTTGCAATACTAACAAATTTTCCTCCAGGTCCAACAATTTTATCAACTTTTGGTATTGATTTTGTTCCGTATGCCAATGCACCAATTGCTTGTGCTCCACCAACTTTGTAAATTTCTGCACCACATTTCTTAGCAACAGTAACTGTCATTGGATCAATCTTTCCATCAGGTCCTGGTGGAGATGTAATTACAATTCTCTTGACACCAGCTTCAGCTGCAGTAATGGCAGACATTATGGCAGAACTTGGATACCTAGCTTGGCCACCAGGCACATAACAGCCTACACTTGTAATAGGTATAAACGAAATACCTTGAAGCTTGCTAACTGAACCAATCAATCCTTTCTTGAGTCGTCTTTGAGTAATCGATACTCTTAAGGCGGAACTTCGTAGTGCGTCAAACTGCGCTTCAGTAATGTTTTCTTTATTGAGCTCTTTCTCGCTTACACGCAGTTGTGAAGTCTTTCTTCCATTGAATTTTTGTTCGTATTTTTTGACAGCAGAATCTCCATTTTTTCTTACGTCATCAAGTATTTCCAGAACTGTGTGAATGTCTCTGTGTGAGGTTTTTTGACGTCTGGATTCTACAAAACTGTCAACATTACGAACCTGTAATATTTTGATCAATTCTCTTCGTCACGCTTTATCTCCTCTAACTGAAGAATTTGTCGCGGTTCATGTACAACTATTCCTTGAGCAATTTTACGAAGTCTTGGTATTAATTTGTGGAAATCAGTTTTCAGAATCACAGTGTTTACACCAACCCAACCTTTTTCACTTAGAGGACTAACAGTTGGTTTCTTTAGTGAAGGGAGTTCCTTGAGAAGTTTTTTCAGACTATTTTCTTTGATGTTTAGATACAAGTGCAAGTATTTTTTTCCTTGTACTGCACCGCTCATTAAAGTTACAATATCAAATATTTTTTCACGTTTGTTCTTATCTTTTAGTGATTGTTTGTTTGCAATCAAGTGTGCACTAGATGTCATCACAGTATCAATGATTTTTAGTCCATTTTGTTTTAAGGTTGTTCCAGTTTCTGTAACATCCATGATTGCATCCACATCTTCTGGAGGTTTAGCTTCTGTTGCACCAAATGATAAGTGAATTTGGACATTTTTGTTAGTTCCAACTCTCATCCAAGGAGTAATAATCATCGGATCCTTACTTCCAAATGCTTTTTTGTATGATTTGCAACTCTTGATGAATTTTGAAGCGTTTGTTAGATATTCAGATGATATACGCAGGATTTTTTTCTTTTTTGCATATGCTGCAATCATTTGATCAAAATTTTTGAATCTTAATGTGTCCGGGATTGCAATTACTAGCTTTATTTTTCCATATTCAAGATCAAGTAACGGTTCAACATCTGATTTTGTTTCATTGATCCAGTCTTTTCCAGTAATGCCTACATCATACAATCCATCAGAAACCAGATTAGGGATCTCTTGAGGCCTAAGCATTTTAACCATAATTTCAGGATCATCTAGAAAAACTCGATAAGTTCTACTTTTTCTACTAACTCGAGTCCACGAGTTTTCAAGAAGCTTGAAAGTAGCTTCTTCCAGACTGCCTTTTGGGATTGCAAATTTTACTTTGGACATTTCTATACGAACAACTATACGTAATATAATGGGTGGTTAAAACAGGTAGAAAATTTTCTTTGGGTATTTTGTTAGGAATTACTTGCCTGTTTTCGAGCGTGTAATTTCATGTGTCCCTTTTGTATTCCTTCAGTAACCAGAGCACGCATTGCAGCAAAATTCTGTGCCAAGCCTGTTGAAGCCATTATGCAAGCTAAATCTTGAACATTTGTCAATTGTAGAATTTTTGTACAGATTTTTGCAATAGGATGATCATTTGTTACTCCTCCAACAATACCAACAGACAATGGAATTTCAAATGTGCCAACTAAATTTCCTAAATCATCTTTTCCCCATTTTGTCAATGAACGATATTTTCCAGTGTGAGATGCATATGCATGCGCTGCAGCTTCTATCGCTCTACTATCCTGACCTGTTGCATTTGCAACTGAGATTGTTCCATTCATCACACCTTTGTTGTGAGTTACAGCACGATAGATGTCATTATCAGCAAACTCAAATGCAGAGATCATGTCATTTACAACTTGCTCCCCGCCAACTGCTTCTTTATCAAATGTACCTGAAACAGAGACCATTCGTTTTGTAGAATAGTTAGAAAGAATTCTCAGTAATGTTTTACCCCCAGTGATTTTTTCAATTAATGGGGCTACAGTTTCACACATCGTATTTGTGACATTTGCACCCATTGCATCTCCAACATCAATCATCAACTCTACAATTAACATTGATGAAGATGCAGTTTCAATTTCCTTACAACTAACTTCTTTTGCACCCTTTCCCAATTTAGGTAATGTTTTGCTAGCTGAATTTGCTAATTCAATAATTTCTTTTGAATTTGAGTTTATGGCAGAAGTTGATTCTTGTATATTAACATCTAAAACTTGAATTTGTCCAATACTGATATTCCCATCAACTTTTGCAGTAAAACCACCATGAACTCTAGCAATTTTTGCAGCCTTTGATGCGGCCGCAATTACAGATGGTTCTTCAATTACCATAGGAACAAGGTAATCCTTATTGTTAATTTTGAAATTTGTTGCAATTCCAAGTGGAAGAGAAAATGTGCCAATTGCATTTTCAATCATTTTATCAGCATGTTCAAAATCTATTCCACCTGTCGCATTTTTGAGATGATTTAATTCATCATCATTCAAGTCTGAAAAATTACAAATAATATCTAATTTTTCCTCATGTGATTTTTCAAAGAATTTAGGAATGGATGAATCAGTCATGTTATTTCAATATCCTCAATAATTTGTCATCATCTGGTGCTGGAAATGCTTTTCCATCGGTATTTGTGGTTATAATGTATACATAGCCATCAGGACCTTCTGCTACATCCCTAATTCTACCTACACCACTCAACATTCGTTCAAGATTAACATCATTATCATTAATTTCAACTTTGAAAAGATTGGTTGCTTTTTGTGAAGCAAGAATCATATTATTTCCAATATCTAATTTATCTCCAGAATAGAATATGATTCCACCAGGTTCTAATCCAGGATCAAAACATTCTAGTGGATTTACAAAGGCATTATTTTCTGCATAACACTGAACTTCAGGCCAGCCATAGTTAGAACCTGCAGTTATCAAGTTAATCTCATCATTTTTTGTTGGACCAGATTCAGTTGCATACATTAATCCTTGATTATCCCAGGCAAAACCAGTTGGATTTCGATGTCCAAGTGTAAATACATATGATTCTTCAAATGGATTATCAGAAGGCATTGTACCATCATCATTCAAACGAAGAATTTTTCCTATAAGAGAATCAAGATTTTGTGATTCGTCTGAAGAGTCAGATACAGAACCTGTTCCAACGTATAATTTTCCATCAGGTCCAAATTTTATTACTCCGCCATTACTAAATGCAGAGCCAGGTACTTTATCTAAAATTGTGATGATTTCTGTAGCCTTGTTATCTTCTTCTGTGATTCTAATTATCTTATTCCATAGATTTTCATTTTCTTCATATGTATAATATGCATAAAGAAAATGATTATTTGAAAAGTCTGGATGTGTTGTTATTCCAAGTAGTCCCCCACCAAAAATCTCAGGGGTACGTAATGTGATTAAAGGAGAATCAAGCAAACCAGAGGGAGTAACTACACGAATTTTTCCAGATTTTTCTGACACAAAAATTCTTTCATCAGCAAAAGCAATAGACCAAGGTTTTTCAAGATTTGTTGCCACAATTTCTACAGAGTCGGTTGAAACATTTTGAATGACAGGTTCAGGAAGTGGTGGTGGATTTGAAGGTAGCGAGTCGGTCAAAATTACAGCAGAAAATATTAGAGCACCTGCAATTCCTACAATTTGGAATTTTCTAAGCATACTAAAAAATCAATTAGAATCCTTTTATTCATTTCCGAATTTGAAACGCGTATATACCTCATAAGGAATTTTTGTTCAGCGGGGTGGGGAAGTCAGGTCATCCCGTCGGGCTCATAACCCGAAAATCAGTAGTTCAAATCTACTCCCCGCTATTATGATTCTAGAAGTTGGAGATCCACAAGGAATGTGGATTGAATTTTTCAATTTTGTTCTTTTGTTTCATTCGTTGACTGGGTTTTGTGAGATGACGATGAGCAGAAACATCAGGAATGTAAAGTTGTTTTTTAAGTGAACGTGGAATGAATTGACGAATTTTATGAGAGAAAGTGTTTTTGCAATGCACACATTGAAAACCTTGATTTTTACCCTTTGATTTCATATGTTTTTTGCATTTTTGGCAAAAAGGATTAACCAATTTAGATTTTTTCTCAAGTTTTAGAATTTCAATGAACTCAAGATTTAATATTCTTGGAAGTGTTTTTGTCGCCTTTCTAATGCCACCGCCTACTTTGATTGTATCTCCTACAATCAATTCATTAGCAATATCAGTAATTCGTGTTGGCTTGTATACTGCACACTTAATTTTTGTATTCTTGGACATAATTGAAAAGAAAACATGACCACCTTTAGTTACAATTGGTTTTGAATCAACAATTCCTTGTAATGTACCAGACGTGTAAGGTAAGAAATTATTTACATCTATTTGATTTTTTAGATGATCACCAGTTCCTTGATTTGATTTGAAGATGAGATGACCCGCAAGTTTTTCTTTTGGTTGAATCATTTTTGATGCAGAAATTAATGTCTTTGAATTTTCTCCACGAACTCCATAAAAAACAGGATCAGGGCCATGTGGCATTAGAAGAATTTTGTTTTTCTTTGAATCAAAGCTGTTGAAGGTGTTTGGATATGTTTTTTCTTGCATCTGTTTTACCTTATATTTATCTAAAGTTCGTTTTTTGCCAAAGTGGGATGGTTTTCGATAAGATAGTAATTCGTATGTTTGATCCTCAAAATTGTAGCCTATAACGCTAGTAGCACCAACTAATCCTTGGCCATTCCCAAGATAGAAAAAATCAAAATTGTGTTTTGCAAGGATTTTTTTAGCAGAATTTCTATTAATTAATTTCCACATTGCATCAGAACTAAGTTTGTAGAAGTCATCAGGAATTTTTTCATCTTGGCAGAATACAAGACCTGGATTCGCTCCATTTTTTACATCAGAATATTGTTTGACAAATTTTTTTACTAGATTTTTAATTTTTTTAGGATTAGAAGTAGATATTTTGAATCCAACTGCTCCATTACCTCTAGTTTTCCAGGGTATGTTAGGATTAAATCTAACTAGATTTGGAAAATCAAGAAAATCTACATCTTCTTTTTTTAATCGAGAGATAATTTTGTAAGCCAGAAATGTAGTACACATTCCTTTAGGAGAATCGGTGTCATCAATACCTATGTGAAGTATTTGTTTGGGCATGTATGATGTATGAAATATAGGAATTTTAGTGATTTGCTAAAGAGTTTGGTTTAAATTCAAAATGACACTTTTTAGAACAAATGATAGTAATTGACGAAAAGGCAATTTTCGATGTAATATCTCTAAAAAAGCCAGTTACAGTAGCACTAAATGCACCAGACGGTATGTTACCTCAGGTTCAACAAACTGCCATGAACATTACAAAGAGATTTGATATTCCGGCATTTGTTTTGGCTGATACTACTTGGGGAACATGTGATCTTAACTCAAATGGAGCCAAAGTTTTAGGTGCAGAAATTTTATTCAATATTGGCCATACAAATAAACTTGAAACATTTCCTGGACCACAAGACAATGTAATTATGATCGATGCTTTTGATGACATATCTTTTGATCAAGTAATACCAAAAGCAATAGAAATTTTGGAAGGAAAGACAATTTCATTAATTACAGACAGCCAACATCTTCACCAGATTGATGCGATGAAGAAAAAACTAGAGGAGAATAATATTACAGTGAAGATTGGGAAAGGAAAAGGACAGCTTAATGATGGACAGGTTTTTGGATGTGAATTCTATCCTGCAATGGAAATTAGAGAACAAGTTGATGCCAATTTATTTTTGGGTCAGAGTAATTTTCATGCTGCAGGAGTAGCATTATCAACAAGAATTAGAACATACATTTTAGATCCATATTTTAATGAGGTCAGAGATGTTACTGATTTTGCAAAAAAATTGGAAAAGAAAGCAACGTTGAAGATTTACAAGGCAATGGAAGCAAATGTTTTTGGAGTCATTGTAGGTCTTAAAGAAGGTCAATTTGCAAAAGTTACTGCCTTAAAATTTAAAAAGGAATTAGAAGAGAGAGGGAAAAAAGTACAATTGCTAGCATTGACAGATATTACAAATGATAGATTAAAGAACTTTACAGGAATTGATGCATTTATTCAAGTTGCATGCCCAAGGATTTCTACAGATAATGAATTTGACAAACCAATGCTATCAACTCCACAAGCTAATGCATTACTGAAAATGTTAAAAAATGAGAAATTAGATAATTATTTGGAGATACCACACTGGCTATAGATACAACATGGAAAAGAAATATTTTTTTGTTGTTTTGGTGATTTTGATTGTTCCATTTTCTGGAACAAATGCATTTGGTCAGACATTAATTGTCGATGCATATGTAGGAGATTTACAAGATATTGATCAATCAAAATACAAAGCTTCAGGTGTAACTATCACAAGAAATGATAATGGAGAATTAATTAGTTTGACAAAAGTTGATGCAGCAAGATATCTAAACGATCCAATTGTAGATGAATTCTTAAATTCAAAACCAGAATATTTGGTAAAACAAGGAAAGTTGAATGAACAAAATGTTAGTTTGTATAATGTCAAAATAGAACATTATAATCCACAATGCGTAGAGAGGATATTTGATACGCCTGGATTTTATAATGAATGTGATTGGTATCATAGAGCATTTTCCACCATTTTGGGAGTGACAGACAGCGAAGGAATTGAGCACACAATTTTTCGTGGCTTGAATCATAATTTCTTAGTAAAATCAGGATACGATGTTACAACATTTTGGAATATTTTTAGTAGAGATTAATTCTTTTTTGAGAAAATAATTCCTATTCCTATTGCCGCGAATATTACAAATGGGATGAAACGATAAGGCAAAATGAAATAGAAATCTGTCATTAGAGATATTAATGGACCAGCAAGAATTGAGCCAGCAAGAATTACTAAAACTGAATCAGCTTGTTTTAGCCCCTTCAAGGATTTAATAAATAAACCAACGGTCAATGGTAAAATGCATAATACAATTAGTGGATCTAATTGCATGGAATTTCCCCATCCTGTAAATCCGTCTAGGAATGCATCAAAGTCATAACGAATTATATCGTCATAAATAATACTTCGTCCACTTTCAAAAATCCAATATATTATTCCAATGACTATACCGTATGAGCCAAAAAGAACAAGTTTTGATTTTTTTGGAATTTCTGCACGATAAATAAAAAAGAAGTTCATCCAGAAATAGGTTGCAGTAAACGCTTTTGTAAAGACAGACAGTAGAAATGTGATTGGAGATGCGTGCCACCATTTTTTATTAATAGAGTATATGGATATAAGATAAAATAAAACCCAAAAGTTTTCGTATACTGCAACAGTATCAAAATCTGTAAAAGTAACACTCTGAAGTAAAACAATCATGGCAATAATTCCAGCTAATCTTTTTTTTGCAATTTGAATAGCAATTAATGCAGTAAAAATTACAGTTAGTATACTTGCAACAAATGGAAGTATCTTTATGTTCTGAAAGAATTCTTGTGAGAAATCAAGTAAAATCATTCTAACATATCGAGTATTTTGTTCTTTGACATACACATTCCAACTATCAGTAGAAGGCCAAATTTCCAATGCACTGGATAAGATATGATAATCAGACCATTGTTCAGCCTCATCAATTAGAAGTTCAGGTATGGACAATCCAACATAGATAGATAAGATGATGATCCCAATTATTATGGCAGTTTTCTTTGAGATTTCAAAACTTAAGATATTATCGATTGTACTATGAATTCTAGTAGGTAATTTTTTTCTCAGATAGAGGAAACCAATTGTAAGTAAAATTAGAGTTGAAATTATTATTGGAGATAACCATGGACTGGCTTCAAAAGGATCAACTTCTAATGGAAAATCATATGTGCTTGTAATTATCAATGCAGGGAATGACATTGAGACAAGACTGATCCCAATCACTCCAAGTGTTAACAAAAAAACAGAATATGTGACCAATCTGCTTGATTTTTGCTCACTCATAGAATGAGAAAATCATGCTGATTTATCAATTATGTGAAACCCTAAAAACAATTAATAACAAAATTTTATTGGATTACACATGGATGAAAAACAAAAGATTCCTGGTGAGAAGATTGCATTAATTGAAGAATATTTGCCTGGTGAAAATACATTTGAGGATGAGGATTCAATTAGAGCCACTGCAATTGGAGAAATTCGTCTAGATTCTACTGAGAGATTAGCATCAATAGACAGACAGAAGCAGATTTCAGTTCCAAGAATAGGCGATATTATCATAGGAGTGGTAGAGGCAAATTTACCGTCAATGATTGCCATAATGATTAAATTTGTCAATGGTAAAAAAGCAAATTCAAATTTAGAATGTGTTTGTGTTACAAGACACATGAGAAAAAAGAATGTTGCATTGGCACAAGATGTAGTAAAAGCAGAGATAATTAGCCATATCAATGGAACTATTCATGCAACTATCGATTCACAAGAATTAGGAGTGTTATTCACAAAATGTAGAAAATGTTATGGTACAGTTGTGAAAATGCGAGATGCAGTAAAGTGTAAGGATTGTGGATGGATTGATGATAGAAAATTATCCTTAGATTTTGGAAAAAGTGAATTCTTGACTCAAGATTAACATGAACAAAGTATCTTTTCAAGGTGAACATGGGGCATATAGTGAAAGCGCTGCAAGAAAATTTTTTGGAGAAAAAATTGAAGCAGTTCCATCAAAGACATTTGAAGACGCATTAAAAAATACCGAGAATAATAATAGTAAATATTCAATTTTGCCTGTAGAAAATTCTATTGAGGGAAGTGTGGGACAAAGTATCGATGCAATTGCAAATACGAATTTACATTCAATAGGCGAGGTGTATCTTAAAGTGGAACATTGCCTAATAGGTACTGGAAAAATTGATGATGTTGAAACAGTGTATTCACATCCTCAGGCACTAGGACAGTGTAGTGATTTGATTCAAAGTAAAAAATTGAAAACTGTGCCTACATATGATACAGCAGGTAGTGTTAAAATCATAAAAGAGATGGGAGATATTCATTCTGCATCAATAGCAAGTAATGATGCAGGAATACTGTATGGCGTACCTATCATCAAACAAGGAATTGAGAATAATTCAAATAATTATACACGTTTTTTGATATTTTCAGAAGGCAATTCTGTTGCAGGGGAAAATGACAAGACTTCAATAATTTTTTCAGTAAAACATGAACCAGGTGCCTTGTATCAGATTCTGAAAGAGTTTAATGATAATGATATAAATCTGACAAAAATTGAGTCTAGACCAAATAAGAATACAAATTGGGAATACAATTTTTTTGTTGACCTTTTAGGACATTTTTCAAATGATAAAATTCAATCAGTACTGAAAAAGATCTCCGAGAATACATTATTTCTTAAGATAATTGGTTCATACCCAATTGCAGATTTAGATTAGAATCCTTTGGGTTTTCTTGCACTAAATCCAGCACTAAATCCGATTATTACAACTCCAGCGATAATTACTAGGATTGAATAAGTGAAGAACAATGGATCACGTTCTAATTCAAATCTGTAATCTTCAGTAAATTCAGAATCACCAGTATTTTGTATTGAAATTATTGTTTCACCAGAAGTAATTGAAGTCCATGAGAGGCTTGCCTTCCCTTTGAAACTTTGATTTACATCATTACTTGAATCAGGGGTTGTAATTTTGATATCAAACGAGTCACCAGTCACAGTTAACGATTGAGATGAATTTTCCGGTGCGTTAAACTGAATTTTATCCAGACCACCAACTCCAAATGTTGCAGAATCTTCTTGTACTTCATTTGGATTAGTAAGAGAATCAACCATTGAAGATGCGCCAAGAATCGAGATTATACTTCCAATGATTAGTCCAATAATTGTAAATTTATTTAACATGAAAAATCTGGATTTTAAATCAATAAAAGATTAGCTATACAGAGTATTTTTTGCAGAAAACAGTCAAGAATGTCTTATTTTGCAGAAACATCCCATTAATCAACGAAAATGATACTTCTAATTCATTATTTTTCTTTTTGAGAATCAAAAACAATAATCAACTCGGCGTTTTATATTCAAAAGATGTTGAATTTTGATATGGGAAAAGTTCTTGCACATAAAACTCAAAACCGAAAATTTTTGGTTCCAGTTGACGGTTCTCCTTCATCGCTAAAGGCAATGAAACATGCTGTGCTACTTGCAAAGTCATTAGGTGGAAGCGTGTTTGCATATCATGTTTTGCATCTGCCCTTAGCATCAGGGATAGTTTTGACAAAATCGATGAAAGATGCATCAAACAAGAAAATAGATTCTATGTTCGAAGCAACTAAAAAAATTGCGTGGGATGCAGAAGTTCCATACAAGCAACAGGTTCAGGGTTCTGGTAATTCGGGAAAGAGAATTGTAGATTGGGCAAACAAATTCAATTTTGATATGATTGTTCTTGGCTCACGTGGAATGGGTTCTGCAAAAGAAGCATTTCTTGGAAGCACGTCAAATTATGTTGCTCATAAATCGAAAGTGCCAGTCTTACTCGTAAAATAAGATGTCCTTCAATCTGTATTTTTTAGATTAGCTATACGACATCAACGTCATGAGGTTGGCTTTCTGCAAATCCAGCTCGTGACATTTTAATAAATTCAGCATTATTTTGCATTTGTTTAATATTATGACCACCACAATAACTCAAACCAGAACGTATTCCACCGGTAATTTGTACAAGAATATCAATTACAGAGCCCTTGTATGGAACCATTGCCTCTACACCTTCGGCAACATAGTCATTTAGATCATCATCCATTTCACTTTGTGTATTTTCTTTTGATTTTCTTCTTCTAGCAGCACTCAGAGATGCCATACCACTGTAAAACTTGAATCGTTTTCCATTTTTTGTAATTGTTGAACCTGGACTCTCGTCTGTACCACCTAACATGCTTCCCAACATAACAGATGAAGAGCCTGCAGCTAAAGCCTTAGTAGCATCACCAGAAGTTCTTGTTCCACCATCAGAGATGATTGGAATATCATATTGTTTTCCAATTTCAGCACAATCCATTACAGCAGTCAGTTGTGGAACGCCAGAACCTGTGATAACCCTAGTAATACAAATCGAACCAGAGCCAACCCCAACTTTTACTGCATCAACTCCTGCCTTAATCAAATCTTCAGTACCCTGAGCAGTTGCCACATTTCCAGCTATCAATTCACAATCAGGAAATGCTTTTTTGATATGTTTGACAGTGTTTATTGCATTTTCGCTATGGCCATGTGCAATATCAACAACAATTGCATCTACACCTGCAGCAAGTAATGCCTCGGTTCTATCCAAGAAATCACCTTTTACTCCAACTGCAGCACCAACAAGAGGTCGTCCTTTCTTATCTTTTGATGCATTAGGGAAATTTTCGATATTCAGTATATCTTGTGTGGTATAGAGACCAACAATTTGATTTTTATCATTAACAAGAGGTAACTTTTCAATTCTGTGACTTTTCAGAATATCTTTTGCGTCATCCAGTGTTGTATTTTCATTTGAAGAGATTACATCTTTGGTCATTAATTCAGATACAAGTTTCTTGGAATTAATGGACTCAAAAAGTACATCACGTTCAGTTAAGATACCAACAAGTTTAGAATCTGAATCAACCACGAGTAATCCAGACACCTCTTTTTCATTCATCAAGTCAATAGCATCTTCAATTGATTTATCATCAGAAATTTGATATGGATTATCAATCATCACACTTCCGGAACGTTTGACTTTTAGAACTTGATTCGCTTCTTCTTCTATTGTTAAGAATCTATGAAGTATTCCAATTCCGCCTTGTCTAGCCATTGTTATAGCCATAGTAGATTCAGTTACAGTGTCCATATTTGCACTAACTAGAGGAATGTTGAGTTTTATGTTGCGGGAAAGGTTTGTGGAGAGATCAGTTTGTGAACGGCTAGTGATATCTGAAAATTTGGGAACGAGTAGAACATCATCAAAAGTGAATCCTTCTCTTATTGTCAAATGAACCTCCTACCAGAGAAAAAAAATCTGTTATAAGCCTTTCTTGAATTTTTTTGTGAGTAATTCTGTGAATTTGATAACATCGGAGGTTACTTTTGGATTGTGAGTTCGAATGATGGATGCACCATTAGCTATAGATAACATTTCAGCTATTGCAGTTCCGGTATTTCGATCAGCAGGATCATCTTTTCCAAGTAATTTTCCCAAAAATGACTTGTTGGATATAGAGATTAAGATAGGGAAATTAGTTTTCAATAATTTCAGTTTTTTAATAATTTCAATATCCCGCTCAGCCCAATCAGAAGTGATTTTTGTATAAGGAAGTTTATTTTTAACATCAGAAGTACGGCGGAAAAAACCAATGGCAGGATCAACTACGATTTTTTCTTTAGAGATGTGGGCATTTAGTGCAATCTTTATGCTTTCATTCAAAAGTTTTTTTGTTTCGTATATAGGATTACCTTTTACAGTATTTTTACTATAAGAACATAAGATTAGAGATGGATTATATTTTTCTATAATTTTTGGCATATTCTTATCATATTTTAAACCAGAAATATCATTAATTACGTCTATACCTAATTCAAGTGCAGTATTTGCAACTGTTGCTCTACATGTGTCAACAGAAATTGGAATGTTCGATAAATTTTGTATTGTTTTGATAGCCTTGGTTACTCTATCAGATTCAACTTTTTCAGAAACAATTGTTCTTAGATATGGAGCAGTAGACATTCCTCCAACATCAATAATTTCAGCACCATTTTCTATCATTTCAGATACATGTTTTGATATTTGAGATTTTGTAGATTTTATCGAGTTTTTATAAAATGATTCAGGACTGATGTTCAAAATTCCCATAATGGTTGGTTTATTTTTTTTCCCTACTACAAGACTACCTAGTTTGGTCATATCATTTATGATAAGGTAATCTATTTGAGTGATATGACAATGCGTGGATGGAAAACAAAATTCAAAGAGATTAGGAAAGAATTTGGATATAGAGAAAGAGATGATTTTCTTTCTGCAAAGAGACTGAATTCATTATTAGAAAAGAAATTTTCAAAAAAACAATTAGAAGAAAAGATTGCCAACAAAACAGTTTTCGTTATTGGAGCAGGACCATCATTATCAAAATCTCTAACATATGTTAAGAAATGTAAAAATGTTACAAAAATTGTGGCGGATGGAGCTGTAGAAGCATTATCTAAAAAAAATATCAAGCCAGATATTTTAGTCACAGATCTTGATGGAGATTTTAATAGTATTAGGAAAGTTGGACGGACAAATATTCCCACAATAGTTCACGCACACGGGGATAATCACGATAAATTAGAAATTGTCAAGGAGTTTTCAAATGTAGTCGGAACCACTCAGACAGAGGAATTTGGAAAGATGAAGAATTTTGGAGGATTCACAGACGGTGATAGATGTGTATTTCTTGCAGAATTTTTCAATGCATCTAAAATTGTTTTAATTGGGATGGATTTTGGACAAGAAATTGGAAAGTATTCAAAGCATAAGATAGTCAATCGTAAGATAAAGATAAAGAAATTAAAATTTGGGAAAAGAATTCTAGAGTGGTTTGCAACAAGATCAAAAGCAGATTTGTATTCAACAAAAAAGATCAAGGGTTACAAAATGATTAGATTGGTTGACCTACAGTGTATTGAAAACTTTTAGAATGCGTTTTAATACTGAATGAGTTTTCTAATAATTATGCAGTATACAGATGAACAGATTCAGAAGATGTTAGAACTAAAGGAGTCAATCATCGACAAGATGACAAAACATCAAGAAGAATTAGACTTTCTAGAAAGAAACCTAGAGATACTGGATGTAGTTCTAAAAGGTTCTAGTTTTACCAAAGCTTCTTCATTACCAAGAAAAGAAGAACCAAAGCCAGAGATCAAGGTTAAGACAGAAGATGTGTCCGAGTCAATTCCAATTAAGAAAAATAAAGATGGAGAAGTTATTGCCAACGCAATTGTCACTCCCGAACAGGTTTCCATAATCTTAAGTGAAGGAATTGGTCTTACTGATGAAACACCACCACTTAGATCATTTTTTATTGAGAGGATAATTGGTGAGATGAAAAAAACAGACAATGTAGATGTTAAAGATGGAAAGATTGATGAGAGTGCAGTAATTGATTGCGTGATAAACAAAAATGGTCCTTCAATAAGAGAAATAATTATTAAAAATTACAGACAAAAAGAAAGATTAGACGAGATAATCAATACAGCGACATGGTCATTAACAAGAATGCTAGAAAATTCAGTAAAATAAGAAAATGGAAAAAATAATTGTTTTAGATTTTGGTTCTCAATACAGTCATTTAATCTGTAGAAGAATTAGGGAGTTTTCTGTCTATGCAGAATTAGTTCCATATGACATATCTCCTGAAGAATTAAAGGAAAAAAACCCGAAAGGGATTATTTTTTCAGGAGGACCATCAAGTGTTTATAGTGAAGATGCACCAAAGCCAGACGAAGAATTATTCAATTTTGATTTACCATTACTAGGGATTTGTTATGGTCATCAATTAATTGTAAATAAATTTGGAGGCAAAGTGAAACGTGCAAACAAAGAATATGGCTCGTCACTTCTTACTATGGACAAGAATTCAGGATTGTTAGAAGGAGTTGGTGAATCAATACGTGCATGGATGAGTCATGGAGATGAAGCAGAAGAGATTCCAACAGATTTTGAAGTTATTGGCCATACAGAAAATTCACATGCAGCAGCTATAGCAAACATGGATCGTACTGTATTTGGAATTCAATTTCACCCAGAAGTGGTTCATACAGAACGAGGTACCGATATTTTGAAAAATTTTGTCTTGAATGTTTGTAAAGCAAAACAAGAATGGACAATGGAAGGATTTGTGGAGAAGACAATTAAGGAAATTTCAGAGATTGAAGGAAATGTCTTGTGCGGCGTTAGTGGAGGAATTGATTCAACAGTTGCTGCGTTATTGATACATAAGGCAATTGGGGATAGATTAACGGGAGTTTTTGTAGACAACGGATTATTGAGACTGAAGGAATCTGAAGAGATTGAAGATATGTTCAAGAAGAATTTTTCATTAAATTTTCATCGAATCGATGCAAGTGAAAAATTTCTTTCAAAATTAAAAGGAGTCACTGATCCTGAGCAGAAGAGAAAGATTGTTGGAGAAGAATTTATTCAAGTATTCACTGATTTTGCAAAAGAGAAAGGTCCGTTCAAATGGTTGGCACAAGGTACACTTTATCCAGATGTAATTGAGAGCGGGGTGTCAAAAGGTCCTGCTGCAGTAATAAAATCTCATCACAATGTTGGGGGATTACCAGATTGGTTAAATCTAGAAATTTTAGAACCATTAAGAGAATTGTATAAAGATGAAGTGAGAGATGTTGCAAGAATTCTAGGAGTTCCAGAGAGACTGCTGAAAAGACATCCATTTCCAGGACCAGGACTGTCAGTCAGGATTATGGGGGAGATTACTCCTTCAAAATTATCAATTTGTAGAAAAGCCAGTAAGATTGTTGAAGATGAATTATGGGATGCTGGGATTTATGATAAGGTTTGGCAAGCATATGCTGCCGTAGGCGATGATAAGGCGGTAGGAGTGATAGGAGATGAACGAAAGTATGGAAGAATTGTAACAGTTAGAGTTGTTGATTCAATTGATGCAATGACTGCAGATTGGACAAGACTTCCAGATGGAGTATTAGAAAAGATTAGCAATAGAATTACCAATGAGATTGACGAGGTGACTTGGGTTTCATATGTAATTTCTAGTAAACCACC
>CAZEES010000021.1:0-10787 GCA_964511265.1 uncultured Candidatus Nitrosopelagicus sp.
CCTGATTATTTGTAATTCCTGATTTTTCTTCATAGAATGATTCACCAGTTTCTTTAATGAAAAATCCATAGCCTGATTTTTCACCGCCGGCACCGTCAACATAAACACTAACTACCATCTTTGTACAATTTTGTAAATTTTACAGACAAATTTAATGTAATCATGTATACTACAGTGGAGATTAATTGTGAAATAATTGATGCCATATAAGGTTCATAATCTATCAGTAAGAAATAGTATTGTAAACTCCACCTAACAATTGTATAAACAACTTCACCAATTCCTAATGATGAGATGATTTTGATTAAATCAGATTTTAAAAGTGTATTATTTCTTTCACCATTATCTAGAACGTATTTTTTTCTGTTATCAAGATAGAATAAACCACAAAAAATTGAAAAAAATACCGCATAATCTACTATCAGAGTAAATGATGAATTGAGATAGCTAGCTTGATCACCAAAGTAATCTGCAGCAATTGCAGAGATAATGATCGATCCAAGAAAACCTAAAAGAACATTTTTGTTTAATTTTAGATATTCGCGGTATTTTTGTTTCATATTTTTAGATAAAATGTGTCATTTTTAGCTTTTCTAGGTAAAACCATTAATTATATTATTTTTCAGTAGTAATATGGATGCAGACGAGAAACGATTGAAACAAGAAGATTGTAATGAAGATGAATTGGGAACAGGAATTCTAACACTAACTAACAAACGTATTGCATTTGATAAAAGAAAGAGTAGAATTGCAGATTTTTCAACAAAAATGGGAGAGACCGTAATTGATGTACCTCTGAACGAGGTAGATGTATGGAAAGAAGGTAGATTCATCAAAAAAATTTGTTTTAAAATTACAACAGATACAGATGGAAAATCATACAAGTTTGGTGTTTTGGGAACAGGTGGATGGTTAGAAGAAATTCAAGATGCCATTGAAGATTTCAAGAATCAATAAAGAACATCCACACTGTCTAGTCTCCAAGATTGTTTTACAAAAGTATCTTTCATTTTTGCACCAGCAGACACACTAGATTCTTTGATACCAGTCCAAGCGATTTGAGAACCACAATCGCCTGCATAATTTAATGGAACGACAAAAAATTTTGCTTTCTGTCTTTTACACACATCCTTTAACATAGAAGACAATCTTTTGTTTGCAGCAACTCCTCCAACTATCATAATTTCATTTTTTCTGGTAAATGCTAAAGCACGTTCTGTTGCTTCAGCAATCATAGCAAATGCAGTTTCTTGTAGCGAATAACATGCATCTTCAATTCCTTTTGAGACACTTTGTTTTGCAGCAGATAGTAGACCAGAGAAGGATACATCATTTCCTTTTACCACATATGGTAAATCAATGTAAGTGGTTGATTTGTTTGCGAGTTCTTCAATTTTCTTCCCACATGGTGAAGCAAATCCGAGTGACCGTCCAAATTGATCTAAGAGTTGACCCAAAGTAATATCCAATGTTTCACCAAAGACTCTCCACCTTCCTGAAGAGAATGCGAGAATCATTGTGTGTCCGCCAGAAACAAGAAGAACCAAAGGATTCTTTGCACCTGTTAGAAGCTTGCCTAACTCAATATGACCAATTGCATGATTTACAGGATAAATTGGAATATCATAATAAGAGGATAGAGAACGTGCCACTACAGCACCTACTCTTAGACAAGGTCCAAGACCAGGACCACCTGCATATGCAATCATATCAAGATCATTAATTTTGATTTTTGCTTCATCAAGACATTGTTTTAAAACTAAAGAACTGTTTTCAATATGATGACGTGATGCTTCTCTAGGATGAATTCCTTCTCCTTCAGGAGGTTTGTAGATTTTTCGTATATCAGATAAAATTTTTCCATTTTTCTGTTTTTTTTCAATCACAGCGCATGAGAAAGTGTGGGCTGTACTTTCAATTCCTAAACAGAGCATGCTATCCCCTACTTAGTGTCGATACTATTTTTACTATATCGCCATTTTTTAGTTGATGATCAGCACCAATACGTTGTTTAGTTTTAGCATCGATTGCATGTAAGAATCCTTTACCTATATCTTGATGAATGGTAAATGCTAATTCTTTTGCAGTAGAACCGTTTTTTAATAGTCGTGCATCAGGTAAGACCTGCCCTTGTTTGTTTGTTAATTTAGTTTCATCTTCAACAGGATAAACGACGATCATATCTAGAATATCAAAAATTACAGTATTAAGAATTTTTTGGACACCAGTTGTTTGGATTTTTGTTAGAACGTTTTTTGCAAGGTGTAATGCATTGTTTTGTTGTTCAGATAATTCGATATCATCGTTTCCTTTAAAATTATCATCTCCTGGCACATAATCAATTAATTTTGCTTTTGTAGCTTTTTTCAATAAAAGTTCAGTTTCAGCGCTAGAAGATATCACTTTAAAAGTTTCAGATATTTTTTCCATGATTGTAAGATTATCACATAAATCTGCTTTGTTAGCTGCAATGAGCAAGGGTTTTGCTTTTTTTCTCAGAGATTTTAGGAAATCTATCATTTCATTTTCTGTCCAATCTTGTGGTTTTTTTGATTTCAATGACATTGATATTAAGACTTGATCGACTTGAGATTCTAATATTCCTAGCCCAGTAAAACGACGTGCAATTCCATCGGAAAGTTTAGCACGTTTTTGTTCTATTTCTTTTACAAGTTTTGGCCATTCCCTATCAAGAATTTGTTTAAACCACAAATCAAATTCTTCTTCAACAAATTTTATGTCTTCTAATGGATCATGTGTTCCAAGACTAACCGGTTGTCCTTGAATGTCAGTTGATCCAGAGATATCAACTACATGAATCAATGCATCTGCTTTCATAGCATCTGTAAGGAATTGATTTCCTAATCCTTTACCTTCATGAGCACCTGGAACTAAGCCTGCTACATCAATTAGTTTTACAGGAACGAATCTAGTTCCATCATGACACAGATCATTTCCACATCTATTATCCAAATTTTTACATTCACAGTTAATCTTCAAATAGCAAACTCCAACATTAGGTTCAATTGTGGTAAAGGGAAAATTTCCACTTTGAGCCATTGTCTCAGTTGCAGCTGAAAAAAAAGTTGATTTTCCAACATTAGCCTTTCCAAGTAAACCAATTTGCATAAGGTGATAGTTTTCATTTGATCATATTAGTATTACAGAAATTCATTAATCATGGACACGAAAAGTAACTGTATGAATTTAGTAATCACAGGTAATCCAGGTGTGGGAAAACATACAACTACAGATTTGTTCGTAAAACAAGATTCTTCATATCAGATAATAGATATTAACAAATTTGCAATTGAAGGAAGTTTTGGGAATAAAGTCGAAGATGGTTTTGAAGTCAACACCATAGAGCTGAAAGATGAGATTAAGAAAAAGGTATCAGATAAATCAATAATTGTCGGTCATTTGGCGCCATATGTCCTTGACGATTCAGATATTGATTTAGCAATTGTATTGAGAAAAAATCCTTATGATCTTATAGATATTTACAAAAAAAGGGATTATCAAGAATCAAAAATAAAACAAAATGCAGGTAGTGAAGTACTAGGTGTTATTGCAAATGATGCAATTGCATCATTTGGAAAAGAGAAAACTTTTGAGATTGACACAACAACAAAAACACCAGAGAGAATTGTGGAAGAGATTAATGGAATAATTAAGAATAAAGAAGGAGGAGACATAATAGATTGGTTAACAATAATTGAAGAGAGGAATGAGTTTGGCAGGTTTTTTGATTACTAATTTAATATAATCCCCAAGAGTCATACAAAGAATTGTTTGAGATAAAATACAGTGATCTAGCTGGTAGAATCGGGATTCTTCACACAAACCATGGGAAGATTGAAACACCATCTTTTGTGCCGGTGATACACCCCGTTAAACAATCAATACCTGCAAAAAAAATCAAAGAGATTGGGTTTGATGTTGTAATTACGAATGCATACATCACAATGAAAAGACTTGAGGATAAAGCAAGAAAAGATGGAATTCATAAAATTATAAAATATGATGGCTCCATAATGACTGATTCTGGCGGTTATCAAGTTTTAGAGTATGGAGAAGTGGATGTAAAACCACCAGCCATGGCAAAATTTGAAATGGACATAATGACTGATTTCGCCATACCGCTAGACAAACCAACTGGGTTTGGATTATCAAAGAAACAAGCAAGAGAGTATGTTGATCACACACTAAGAGTTTGTAAAACAACAATAAAAAATAAAAAAAATAATGGACAAATTTGGATTGGTCCAATTCAAGGTAGTGAACATCCAGAATTAGTAAAAAGATCAACAAGTGAATTAATTAGAATGGGATATCAAATGCTCGCATTAGGAAGTCCGGTTGAGTTTATGGAATCATACGAATATAGATTATTAGCAGAGATGATTATTGCTGCTAAGAAAAATATACCGACTTCAATTCCTTTACATCTTTTTGGTGCAGGACATCCTTTGACAATTCCTTTAGCTGTAGCATTGGGATGCGATACATTTGATTCTGCATCATACATGCTGTATGCAAAACATGATAGAGTGATTACGGATGATGGAACAAGAAGATTGGAAGAATTAGAGTATTTCCCATTTGATTGTGAAGTATCTTCAAGATACAAACCAAAGGAATTACTTGGTATGAAAAAAGAAGAAAGAATAGATCAAATTGCACTTTTCAATTTATACTCGATAAAGGCGGAGGTTGACCGAGTCAAACAAGCGATACGAGAAGGAAGATTATGGGAATATACAATGAAAAAGGCAAGAGCACATCCAAAATTATTTGAAACAGTTGATGTTATTTTGAACAACGCAAAATTCCTACAAGATGGCACTCCAAAGTTCAAAGAAAAAGCAATCTTCCTATTTGGACCTGAAGATCAGTATAGACCAGAGATAAAGAGATTTCATGAGTATGTAAAAAAATTTAGAACAAAAAAGAAGATGGTTGTGATTACTAAAGATCCAACAATAAAGCCAGTCTTTTCATCATATGAATACAAGAAATTACGAAGAAAATTCAAAGATCCAGATTTAATACAGTTTTGCAATTATAATCCATTTTTAGGAATAATTCCAATTGAGATATCTGATGTTTTTCCAGCCTCACATTATGTCATGACTAGAAAAGAATTTGAGCCTGAGAAATTTCCTACATTTTTACAGATTTGGAGTGAGTTTTTCAACAAAAATAAATTTGATTCAGTTTATCTCCCAAAAGATGATTTTTTCCTACAAAAATTTAAGAAATTCATTCCAAAAGGAATAACGAAAAAACAAATTACTGAATAATTTATCTATAACATAAATTATGTGTAAGAACATGATTAGATATTTTTTTGGAGGAGTGATTTGTTTAACAATATTATTTTCAATTCAAATTGCATTTGCAGATGAAGAATTACCTCTTCCAGAAGGAAAAAATGTTAAAGAATGGTATGCAATTGGAATAGCGTTAATTTCTGAGAATAGATATGAAGAAGCTATCAAATATTATGACAAAATTTTAGAGATCAATCCAAATGATGAAAAGGCATTATTAAACAAGGGTTCAGTTTTAATTGAGTTAGATAGAATTGAAGAAGCAATAAAATATTATGAGAGGATTATAGAGATCAATCCAAATAATGTAAAGGCATTAGCAAGTAAAGGAATTGCATTAGCGCATTTACAAGAATATAACGATGCATTAGTTATGATTGACAAGGCATTATTACTTGATCCAGATAATGAAATTGTTAAAGGTAAAAAAGCAAATTTTTTGAGTGGTGCACCTACAATACCTGCACATGATTCAGTTTATGAAATTAAATTCAGAATTACTGTAAGAGATTCATCTGGATCTTTGATATCAGTTTCAGAGTCAACTAATACAAGATATTTACCATACGAAATCACTGATGAAATCTTTGCAAAAGGTTTTGATTCAAAAGATACAGTGATGATTGATGGAACATTGTATGAAAGAGTGAAAAAATTTGAAGGTGCAGCATCAGTTGATGATAGATCTGGAATGTTTAGTATAACAACAACATTAGATGGTTGGATGATAGATGTTTTTCAGGCATTCACACCAATGATAATAATTGAAAAAGATGATGTTGCAACAATAGAATGGACTATTTTAAAAGAGATTACTTAGGTTTTTTTGAGAAAAACATCGCAACGCCTATGGAGAAAAATACTAGTGTCGGGACGAATCGATAAGGAAGAATTTCGTAAAAGTATGTAAACATAATCAGAATAGGACTGAAGATTATTGTTCCGGCCAAGAGTGAGTGAATGATATCAGTATTAGGATTATTCTTAGATAATATGTACAATCCAACAGTTATGGGTAGTAGCATAATTGTGAAGAAAATGTCATATCTAAATTGCATGGCAGTATCTGCAAATCCAAGGAAGAATTTTGAGTATTCAATTTCAATAATATCAGTGTAGACAGATTTACCGAAAAACACGATTAAAAATGCAACAAGTATTATGCCCAGATAGGATGCAAAAACAAAGTATTTTTTCTTAGTTTCAATTTCACTGCGATAGGTAGAATATAATGTCATAAGGAAGAATGGTGCAGCATACGCTTTAGTAAATACAGATAAGATGTAGAATAAGGGGGAGAGCATCCATTTCTTTCTAATTGCGTAGATAGAGATTATGTAAAATAATACCCAAAAATTTTCATAAACAGCAATAGTATCAAAAGTCAAGAAGATGTGACTTTGCAAGAGAACCAACATTGAAATTATTCCAGCGAATCTTTTACCCGTTAATTGCACAGTTAGCAGATATGTGAAGAAAACAACTAAAATGCTAGCAAGAAAAGGCAGGACTTTGATATTTTGGAAAATGTTCACAGATGCATCCAATAATGCTAGTCGAACATAACGATCTAATTGTTCATCAATGTATTGATTTGGAATTTTACTTTCTCCACCAGGCCAATACTCCAATGCCTCTTCTAATAAGAGATAATCAGCCCACTGTTCTCTTTCATCCATAAATAGTTCAGGAGTGCTAAACCCCGCATACGTTCCTAGTATTATTATTAAAATTATTACTGAAATTTTTTTGGAAATTTCAAATTCCCTTATTTGGTCAATTCTAGCACCAAAAGAGGGAATTTTGTTTTTGTAGTATACAAAACCAATTGCAAAGATTACAATATTACCACATATTACAAGATAAGCTTGGTGACCAATCTCAAATTGTGTTTCAGGTTTATCAGGATAGTTACCAAACGAATAATGATATAGTGCTGGAAAAATAATTGCAACCAGCGTCATTAATACAACAACAAGTGTAATTAGAAAAGTGATTTTTGAGATTGTTGTCCTTGTCTTTTGCATGTGTGTGATCTTTGAAACTGGTAATTAAATTAAAATAAAAATAGAAAAAAGGTTGTATGAAAACGAGCCTATAAGGCGGCGTCTTCAGCCCAGCCCTTGATGAATATTCCGTTCTTGTGAAGTGGAACTGGTTGACCAGCAGTGTAATTCATTGGTCTCATCCAGAAGATGGATTTTGTTGGACAAACTCCAATACATGCACCGTCTGAGATGCATCTTTCAGGATAGAAGACAAATGCTTTACCACGTTTCCAACCTTCAACAGGTTTTACACGGAGTACATCCGGACCAAGAGTTGTACAGATTTCTACACATAGTGCACATCCGATACATCTTTGTTCGTCAATGTCTGGAAGTATTGCGATTGGCATTTTCTTTCATTGTGATTATGATATTTCACTATTTAAACCATGAAGTGGATCGTTAACACCGTTATGAAAAATGATCGATAAAATTATGAGGTTAAAAACAAAAAGAAACGATAGTAATGGAAATTACTTTCTCATTGCATCGATTTGACCAGATGTAACCCAATCCAATAGTTCTGCGGATGAAGGATTTAGTTCTGGTTTTTTAGCCATAAGATTTGCAACCCACATCCAGTTAATTTGATTTAATAGGACTTTGTTTGCTTCGTCGCCTGCGCGAACTTTAGCAACCATTGCTGAGTCTTGTGTGGCTTCCCATTCTGCATAGGTTCTTCCCATAATTGATCAAAAGTTAGGTTGCACTAATTAAAGCTTGTGCAAATTGTATACACTGAGGAATATTTATGGTGATAAGATATAAGGTGGAGCCCAAAAACGTGTGTCGTGGAGATCAAAGTTTTAGGCGCAGCTGGTGAGGTAGGGCGATCAGCTTTTCAAGTTAATTGTAATGGAACAAATTTTTTGTTAGATTATGGAGTAATGTTTGGGAAACCAAGGGGTGCACCACCTACATACCCACTTCATGTAAAACCACGAGATATTGATTCAGTAATAATTACTCATGCACACTTGGACCATTCGGGATGTGTTCCGTCATTGTTTGTTAGTGGTAATTGTAATGTGTACGCAACAGCACCAACATTTGATCTCAGTAAATTGTTAATCCAAGATATGATAAAGATTGAAAAAAATTCTCATTCTTTTGGAGTTCCTGAGATTGAGAATATGATGCAAAAATCAAAGATAATAGAATTCAAAGAAAAGATCACTAGAGGGAATGCAACATTTGAACTACGTTCATCAGGACATGTTGTTGGCGGAAGCACCGTAATAGTGGAATCAGAGAATAAAAGATTATTCTACACAGGAGATATCAATTTGAGAGGTTCAAGGTTATTACCTCCTGCAGATTTGGACATAGGCGAAATGGATATGGTCATCACGGAAAGTACCTATTCGCAAGAGAATCAGATGCCGAGAAAAGACTCTGAAAAAGGATTGATTGACTTTGCAAATGAGGTCATGGATAGAAAAGGTACACTTTTCATCCCATCATTCTCAGTAGAACGCTCTCAGGAAGTAGCCAGTGTACTGATCAGTTCAGGATTTAAGCACAGAATAATCATGGATGGAATGGCACTAAAGGTAAATGAAATACTTATCAAATATCCAGAATATTTGAAGAATCCGGAGATTTTTAAAGATGTTATTGATAGAGTTGTGGCTATAAATGATCATAAAGAAAGAAAACGAGCACTAACAGAACCATGTGTTGTAGTTTCACCTGCAGGAATGTTAGTTGGAGGAAATGCTGTGTACTATTTACAACAATTAGCATTTGACGATAAAAATGGAATTGCATTAGTATCATATCAAGGAGAAGGAACTCCTGGGAAAAAATTACTAGATACAGGAAAAGTTGAAACACGTGGAAAAGATCTAAATGTTGCAGCAGAAGTAAAACAATTTCAATTTTCAGGTCATGCAGATAGAGACAGTCTTTTTGAGATGATTAAAAATCTAAAAGGAGATCCGAAGATCATGACCGTGCATGGTGATGATGAATCATGTACAAGATTTGCTGAAGAGATACATGAAAGGTTTGGATTTGATGCACATGCTGCTAAGTTAGATGAAAAAATTACCATCTGAATTGAAAAATAATTTTGAGATAAATCTTGACGATACAATAAATAGTGGTCAAGTTTTCTTATGGAAGAAATTCAATTCAAAATGGTATGGAGTCAATGGTAGAAAAGTTCTCATTTTAGAAGATAAATTAGATAAAAACAATAAAGATATTCATAATTTTTTTAGATTTGATGATAATTTTCAAAAGATCAAGAATCAATTAGCTAAAGATAAGGTAGTCAAAGACGCAATTGAAAATTTTCCAGGAATGCGAATTTTAAGACAAGACCCATTTCAATGCTATATTTCATTTATTGTCTCATCAAATTCAAATATTCCAAACATTCAGACCCGACTTGAAAAATTATGTAAGACATTTGGCGAAAAGAAGATAATTCATGGTAGGGAGACATTCTTGTTTCCCGAACCTGAAAGATTATCTGATGCATCTATCAGAAACATTGCAAAGTGTGGTTTAGGATATCGATCAAAGTATGTCAAAGAGGCTGCAACTGCAGTAGACAAGGGAATCATAGATTTTTCATCTTTAAAAAAACTAGATTATCATGATGCAAGAGATGATTTGTGCCAAGTATTTGGAATAGGTAAAAAAGTTGCAGATTGTATATTGTTATTCTCACTTGACAAGTTAGAAGCAGTTCCACTAGATAGATGGGTTCTACGGATTCTGCAGAAATATTATTCAAATGAATTTCAGATTAAAACAAAATCAATTACAGATAAGACGTATGATGATTTACATAACAAGATAATTGATCATTTTGGAAAGTATGCGGGTTATGCACAACAATTTTTGTTCAAAAATGAGAGAGAAAATTTTGCGAAGAAGTGGTTAGGATAACGATTAATATTGCAATCTATCGGCAGGTTTTTGTGCCCGTAGCTCAGCATGGATAGAGTGTTGGACTTCTAATCCAATGGTCGAGGGATCGAAGCCCTCCGGGCGCGCTCTAAAGTTTTTATTTTCAATGAATTGTTCAACAATTATTGAAAGAGATTGAGATAAAATTAGACAGTATGAATATCAAACCACATGAAAAAATAACTGGCCATATTACTGTAAACTATTCAGGACTTTATGATGGAGTTGTGATAAATACACAGATTCTTGGTTCAAATGAGTTAGTTGTATGGCGTGAATACAATGGAAAAAAGATTACACAAAATGTTTCAAGATTGTTTGTAAACAAAGATTTTATTCCAGACAATAAGGTTGATTTCATTGCAACTATAGAATTTGAGCCAACTGAAGAACATGATGTAAAATTTCGTGCATCAATAATTCAGCAACACAAAGAAGTAGAAAATGCTCAACTTTTTGCTAATTATTCAACCTAGAATCTTGA
>CAZEES010000021.1:10887-21635 GCA_964511265.1 uncultured Candidatus Nitrosopelagicus sp.
GTTTCAGTGGCACTCAATAGCTAGCTTGGTTTCTGGAAGTCTTATAAAGCTTATTTACTAGATTACGGTTTTTTTAGATCTGACATACCAAGATCGGAGTCTTTTTTCAAATCTAAGTCTGCAGATTTTGCCTTAATTTCTGGGGCATCAGGATTTAGAGAAGCATCTGGATTTTCAGTTGTTTTAGTTTTCTCTTCAATTTTTCCAACAGATTCTTCTTTAGCATCTACAATTGCATCACCATTGCTAGATGGAATTTCTTTCTGTGAACCAATCATGGATTTAGTCACTCTGAGTTTTGCACCTGATGGAGGTGGAGGTACAGGCTTGACTTGGCCCATGGCATATCTATAGACATGGAACATTCCTGCGAAGACTATCAGAATTAATCCTGCGAAGAATAACGACATGTTATTCATACCACTTAGTGCAGCATTGTATGCTGCCAAGTTTAAGAACACCTGAAATGCAATTAGTGCTACAATAATCCAATTTATCCATTTTTCAGAGAATTGAATTTGTGCTACCTTCTTTGGTCCCTTGTCTTTAGCTAGTTTGGCTTTTCTTTCAGCCTCTTTAGCCAAGTGAATCATCATATAGCTAAATCCTATTCCTAATGGAATAAGCAAGATCATCACAACATAGAGATTGATCGGATCTATTACTAACCTCTCAACTAATGGTAAAGTTGAGTCTAGTGGAATATAGAATCCCCAGTATGTTGTAACCAATATTTGTGCTAGTCCAACAATTCCAAATGATGTAACCCAAGGTCTGTCTTTCCAGGAGAATTTCTTGTATCTATCTAAGAATGGAACCAGCATTATCGCCAATATGAAAAGCCCAGGCCATAATACACCTGTTACAAACTTATCATATTGTGTCCGCAGAAATGCGTATAATCCTGTCAAATACCATTCAGGAACTGTAATACCAGGCGGCACAGTTGGCTGGAATTTGAATCCCAAATCAACAGGGAATACACCACCAGTAATCAAGATTGCACCAGATATTGCCATAACCATTGGTACATCAAATACTAAGAATCGTGGGAAGTGAACTGCCATTAATCCAAGCATGACGATAGGTAGGATGAACACGTGCTGCGTATAGAATCTTAATACAAAGTCATGGAACCCACTTCCAAACGCCATATCACGAATCGTCGGCCCTGCTATCGGTATTGCGTTTGTTAATGATGCTGCAATACTAATTGCTAGTTCTGCACGTTCACTAAAGATAATATCATAACCAGTAAATGCTTCAAGGATTGTAACAGTTCCTAGTATAACACCAGTAATCCATAAGATTTCATTTCTAATTTTGTAACGTCCACTAAAGTATTGATAATACATATGAAGTAATGCAAGCATAACCATTGCATTTGAACCATGATAGTGTATGTTACGAATGTGGAATCCAAACGGCACTTCGTTATTGATAAACTCTACACTATCCCACGCTCTATCAAGAATCGGCTCATAATAGAACATGAGTAACGCGCCAGAGACACCAAGAATTATGAATGTGATGAAGGTAAGCATTCCCAAAAATCCAAATGGACTTACAAATCTTGCAGGGAATGAAAATTTTATTGCAGTAAAGATAGTTCTGTCAAGACCATCCCAGATCCAATAGATTAAGGCAAGAGTGCCGTTACGTCTACTTAGCGAAACGGCCATATCCTACTACTCCATTTTTGTTTGGTCCCCATATTGGTGGGAGAACAAATAGATTTCCTTCCGCATCAGCTTCAAAATTTAATTCTGGTAATGTGTCAGATGGTGGAGCTTGTAATGATGCAGGTCCTGCAAATGCAGTACCAGTAACTGGATCATACATACTTCCATGACATGGACATTCACCTCTCATTCGTCCTTCTTGTGGCCAGTACTTCCATACACACCAAAGATGAAGACAGATCATACTATAAGCTCTAAATGAAGAGACATCATTTTTTGCACCGCCGAATTTTTCTGGAAGTCTAATGAATTGCCATTTTCTAAATGCTTCTTCATCAAGTACCGCATCACCAGTTTTTGGATAAGTGATGACCTCAGCATGATTTACAGGAAAAGTAAAAGCGTTTGCTTGAGAACCATCTGGTAGAATTACTGGTACCTTTTCAGCAGCTGCAGATGATGGGTTTGGAAGAAATGTGCCCCAAGGAACAAAAGGTGCAAAAGCAAGACCAGTGCCTGTCGCACCCATTAATTTAAGAAAATCACGTCTAGACAGAGTTTTTTTATCAGATGTTTCCGACAACTTAAGTTCAAATCTTGACGAATTGGTTATAAACCTTATTTCAGTTTTTTTGAGGAATTTTTGATTTTTGTTTTAAAATTACCAAAACAGAAACGATCACGATAGCAATAATTCCAATAACAATTATCAATAGATAATCAGTGTCACTCTCTATAATTTGAGATGGTGTGGTGGAGATCAAAGGTTTTGTGGAATCAATTATTGAATGATCAATTTCAAACATGATTTTTGTAGATATGTTATTTTTAGCCTCATCTTGTACAAAAATATCGATGGAAAATTCTCCTTCTTCCAAATCACTTGTGTCAAATGAATATGATTTTTGATCAACAATACGTTCTCCATTAGGCAAAAGAATTGAAAGATAATCAGATTTTGGGAGATTTTGATCATCTACAGATAATTGTATGTCTAGACGGTTTGAAACTGCACTGTTATTCTGGGATAGTAATTCAATTGTAGGGGATTTAGTATCAACAACAAAATTAAATGTCTGTGAACTTTGCAATCCAAATTTGTCAATTGCATTTATGATTAGAGTGTGTGGACCATCTTCTAGTGTTGACACATCAATGCCAGAATCATCTATTTGAATTTGATTTCCATCTAGTGTGTATATTATGCTAGATGGATTATCTTCAATAATTTCAGGAATTATTATGTCATCAGACTTTATGAATTCATTTATTGCAAGTATTATTTGAGGAGGCGATTGATCTGCAGTCAGTGTGGAAAATTTTGCAACTAGTGTAAGCGGTTCCGTAATATCGTGTCCATCAAATAAAGTTGAATGAACAAGCAAAGAATGAGTTCCTGTTTGATTAATTGGTGCGAAGATTAGTGTAGAAGTAGTGTCTTTGTTTTTTACTGGAAAGAATCCTCCACCTTGACTAAATGGAGAATTTCCAAGCCAGTCTAGAGATGCCCAATTCATAAAGTGACCAAATACGCCGGTCGGCATGTTTGTTCCAATTATTTTACCATAAGGATCTAAAACAAAAGCTGAAAAATTTGTATGATCATTTTTCCATGAAAGTTCAAATGCTGCGGAATTAATTGTGTTGTCATCTACATCAAGATAAAATTGTCTCCAATCACCAGCCATGTAGCGATTTGTCATATCGAAAGCGCCTTTGACATATTCATTACCAAAATTAACATCATCATTACTTCCAACAAATGTAAACGGAATGTCCTTTTGGATTTTTTCTACAATGACATATGAGACAGGGACGTTTGCAGTGTGATGTTCACCTTCAAATGTTAAGAATCCGTCATAAATTCCAGTTTTCTGATCATCGGTTGTTGATATTTTTGCATCAATCTCTGCAATTTGTTTTGGAGGAATTGTAACAACTTGTTTTTCTACAGTTACGTCATTCCAATTATTTTTTTTAAAATAACTAGCAGACAATGTATAATTCATTGATGTCGAATTTTGATTAATTGACCCACCCCAATACGAATATCTTTCAGGAACAGGATAGATACCTACGACCATCTCATTTTCAAATTGATTTGTAGGTTCAGTGATACGTAATTCTTGGTTAGTTCCCCATGATCCTCCTCTATTAACAAGTGACAATTCATCGCTGGATATTTCAGAATTATCATCTTTATCTTTCCAGTCATAGATATACAAAGATGAAATTTTTAGATCATCTGCATAGATTGGGTTTGTTTGATTCATGAATTGATCAAAAGAGAAATTTGCATTTAACACAAGTAATGTCGAATTGTCAGGAATGTCCATGTTTGAAGCAGATACATTGTTACCAGAAATTGTCATATTTCCGAGAGAGACATAATTTGGTCTGTATGCATCGGTTTCATTTAGATATGAATCATGTAAACGTGGTTCAGTAAATCCGTCATATGTGAATTTTTCGATTAACTCTAATTTTTGAGGAATGATTTTGATACTTAGTGTCTTATTTGTAGGATTCTCAATTTTGAAAGTTGCCTTCGAGTCATCTCCAGAATTCAATCTACCGCCAAACCAACTGGTTTGATTAATCTTATCTAGTGAAAGTGAAGGAGATGACATTCCAAAAGCAGTGTAATTTAGATTTTTGAGTGGCAATTCCAGTATAGAGTTCAGGTTTTTAGATGATGCAGTGTTATGGACTTGAAAGACGCCCCCTTCTCCATGAACAAATCTAACAGCGTCTAGAGAATCAACTATTCCAGAACCTTGTGTAAAAGGATCATTTTGCATATCTTTTGCAGTTGACATTAAGATGTTTTTTACATCAGAAGGAGAGAATTGTTTTGAGTTATCATGAAGACTTTGAATTACTAATGCAGCTGTTCCAGATACAATCGGAGCAGACATGCTAGTTCCACCAAACATTCCAAATGGATCTTGTTTGTAATCCTCTGACGGTTTGGTAACAGAAGATGGAGTGAAGCTGTATGCACCAACACTCATCAAGTCAGGTTTTGGATCACCAATTAAAGTTGGACCTCGGCTTGAAAAATCAACTACATGATCAGAATGTTTTGTAGAGTTTCCAAATCTTGGTTCGTCTTTGAAGGGTCCAAATCCCACAAAAATGTTATTTGTAGTGGCACCAACACTAATTCCTGTTGGAGATGCATTTGGTAAACCTATTGTTCCATAGCCATGACCTGAGTTTCCGGCACTTGATACCATTAAAACCCCAGGATAGTCTTCATTAAAAGAACCGGGCAGACTAAGAGTTGTCATTACTAGAGATAATAGATCAAAGCCAGGTGCATATTCAAAATTAGGAAATGTCGAAACGCCCCAACTGTTAGAAATTATGTCGGCTCTAGTACTTCCAGTAAAGTTCCATTGTACATCATCATTATCAAATCCTGCAGACCATAGCCATGCATATAAAACATCACCAAACCACAATGCCTTGACAGGAATTATTTTTGCATCAGGTGCAATTCCTTTAATGTGAAATTTTTTTGTATTATTGTATATATCGTATTCCTGTAATCCTTTAGAGACAATTGTTCCTGCACTAGCAGTGCCATGACCCAGTACATCAGTCATTACACCAAAAAATTGTCCACTTTGATCAATTGGAGGAAGTAAAGTTCCATTGATTGCTCCAAAATTTTCATCAATGTTGGATTTTTCATTGATTGCGCCGTAGATGTCTAATACTTGAGCACCAAGTGTGCCTGCACTATAATCAAATTTGCCATCATCATCATAGTCGTAAACTAGAAACTCATTTCCATCTCCTATGACATGTGAAACATCATCGGTGAAATCAAAATCAAAATCAGGTTTTTTATTGTCAGATGTATTTGTAAAGTCTTGCCAAGAAGTCGACATGTCAGGGATGATTGTATCATAAATGCCAGATGTTTTTGAATCAACTACTAAAACAGGAACCACCTGTGGGTGTCTTGGCGTTCCTTGAAACATTACACCCAAATGATAAACGCCACTTTTTGATTCAATATAGTCATGCTTGTCTTTTCCAATTTTCATATCGTCACTTAGTGTTCCATTAAGTAACGGAGTGTTTCCATACATCGGAAACATTGAATTGTAAACTAACAAACTAGTTCCATCACCATTTTGTGCTATATTCAGAAAAACACCACCGTCTCTAGATTTTACATAAACATCAGAAGTTGTTTCATGTTTTGCAGATTTTGTAAAATTTTTGATTGTTCCATATTGATCAATATTTGCTGCAAAAGTTGCATTTGTTAAAATTAAACCCTGTCCATCCGGATCTAACATTATAGGAATGTTTTGATTATCACGTGCAACTGAATGTTGCATGTCCAAGTTTGAGAAATCAACACCAGTGTCAATGATAGCAATTTTTACATCTTTTCCTGTAACATTGTAAAGTGAATGTACACGTTCTGAATTTGCAATGTTTCCAATAGTAGAAATCTGACTAATGTTATTTTTCGAGATGTACTTTGAATGAAAGTCTAACTGAAAATCTTCTATGACGTGAAATCCTTTAGACTGAAAGATGGAAATGGTATTTTCAGGAACGACAACTATTGAAAAAAATCCATTAGATGAGGACATAGAATAATCGGCATTGGTATTTCCAAGTTCAGATGGGGAACCTTTTCCAAAGATTAGATAACGTTTTAGTTGTTGTTCGTTTGATTGTTCGTTAAATTTTATAATTTGTGATTCATGATTTGATGGAACATGGGTGTGATTTTCAAAGTTTTGATCAATCATATCACCACTTAAAAAAGAGAATGATTCAGAAACAAGTGCAGGAACTGTGATTAAAAATGCCAGTACAAGTATTGATTTAATCATGATTAGAAAAAGTGCATTCTGAATAATTATAGCTATCTTCGTCTAGCTATAATTACTATTTGTAATGCCAAAATTATTGCTATTGATGCAACTATTGGGAAAAGCAGTGCGTTTAGTTGCGAAGAGCCCTCCTCTATGTTTGCAATAGAATCTGAGATTATGTTAACACTTCCTTCAAGATTTGAACTTGCATCATCTAATGTGGCATCAAAGTTTGAGGTTTCTTGTTTTAGAGTTGCAAGTTCATTTTTTGTCTCTTCTAAAATTGTATTTAATTCTAAAATTTGTGCAGAGATTCCTCTAATGTCCTGTGTTAAAACATTTGTCGCACCAGAACCATGTGAAATATTTCCTTCGTCAAAAGTTACCATATGGAAGACATAGATTCCTTCAAGTGCAGGTAAAAAATCTACATAATACAATCCTTGATGTAATGTTTTGAGATCATCTTCTAGATTGACCAACTGACCATTTGGCAGATGTACATGAGAGGTTCCCAGAATTGTACTGGGATCATTTCCAATTAAAAGGCCATCACTAGAAGTTTGAACAAAGACCCTAAAGTCTCTACCCACCGCACCAGTTTCAGGAGCAAAAACTTTGGTGTTCACAACACGTTCAATTGGAACTTTGACAAAATCAGAAGTGTCAGAAAATTTAATTTCAAGTTTTTTTGATATTCCACCCTGTTGATTAGAAATGACTTCTAGTATGTACGTTCCATATGGAAGATTTGTTGTTGGTCTGTCCCACTCCATTAGAAAATGATGGAAGGAGCCATCGTTATCAGTCATTAATTGTTCAAATTCTGCAATGGTACCGTCAGGAGTAAAGAGTCTAATTATTATCGGTTCTTTTTGAGTGGCTTGACCGTGGACAAATATTGGATCACCTGGAGCAAACACCAATTGGTTTGTATATATGTCCAAAGTTCCTTCCAGTCTTTCCTGAAAAACCTCAGCGTTAGCAAGTGTTGGAGAAATTAAAAATAAAAGAAAAAACGAGGCTATTGTTACAAACGATTTCAATATTTTTTACCCATTTTTGTAGTAGATATTACTTGTGAAAATTTTGTTAGAGAAAATTGTCTATAACTTTCGTTAAGAGGTGTTCAAAAAAAAGAAAAAAAGGGAAAGTTTGATGTCTAATTACCTTATACGACTCGGATACTTGTTGAAACAGTATCAGATAGAGCAGTTGGATTATCTACGCTCTCCCATACGAAGACAGTTGCCTCATATGTTCCTGCTGAAGATGGTATCCATGACAATGCTGGACTGAATGATTGTCCGGCAGCCAGTTGACCTGTAATCCATGCTAGTGAAACAGTTACTCCGTTGCCATCCTGAACCTGTACTAAGTAAGCAAATGATTGATCTTTATCCTGACCGTTAACCAAATCTGCTTCAATCTGTACTTGTTGGTCTACTGATACCTCACTTAGTGAGTTACCGAATGAATCAACAACTCTTGCGTTTGCTGCTGGAGCGCGCTCAAGAGGTGGTACGACTGTGCCGATTATGGATGTGCCAGTGATTGCAAGACTATCGCCTGCTGTGTAGTCTGGTCCTGGAAGTGTGTTATCATCATACTCGATAGTGATTGTGTCACCTTCTGCTACTCTGAGTCTGTGACCAGATGATTCGTCGTCAGTTGTAAATGTTACAGTGCCTTCGAATACTCCGGTTGCCTCATTAGTTTCAGTTACGGTTACAGAAACACCACCTTGATCAGATGATGACCATGCGTCAACGTTGAAATTGTCTACATTTTCTGGATCCCAGTTCATATCTGGGTCAACTACTCTTATGACTCCGCTAGATCCTGCTGGATAGGAAGATTCAAGCCATTGTGCTTCACCAATATTCCATCTGATTAATGCAGATCCTACAATTACCTCATCCTCGTTAAACTCGTATGAGACTGTAAGTCCGTCATCATCACTTGCCTTTAGTGTACCATCGGTTGGTCCGCTACCACTAGCTGAGCTAATGGAAGTTACATCATAACCGCTACTGTTACCAGTGTCTGGGTCACCGTCAGCGTCGTAGTTGTATCCTTTGAGGATAACTTCGCCACTAAAGATTCCAGTATCTGCGCCAGTCTCTGCTAGATTATATCCAGTGAGTTTCTGACCTCTGGTTTGTACGATTAATGGGTCGTCGTCAGTATCACCAATCTTGTCAACGAGTCCGCTGTCAAAGTTGTGATCTGGGGCGACGATTGTGATGTATACTTTATCGGTCCATGTGTAGACCTTTTGGTCTAGTTCAATGGTTGCACCGAAGTTTGATGTGTATATTGTTGTGCCAATGTCTGATGATTCTTCACCAACCCATTTTGCTCCACTTGGAGAATGGTCAACGTATTCTAGATCGATTTGTTCACCTCTGTCTAGAGCAGTACCAGCTAGTGTGTTTGGTACTTCGATGACAATCTGGAAGATTCCAGTGCTGTCACCTGTTTCTCTAAAGTCAGATGGTTCTGGGTCGAAGGATGATGCATATGAAGTACCAGCATCGCCTTGGTTACCCATGGCTGTGGTCTTTGCATCTGAGTCCCACTCGATTAGATCGAGGTCCCAGGTTTCTGATTCATCGGATTCTAAGTTAAGGTCTGGTTCAATCAAGGTCATGATAATATCACTTCCAATGATGTAAACAGACTTGTCTGTTTGTAATACGCCGTTTCTCATGTCAAATGTTGCTGAGTCGAATGCTACGCCTGAGTTACCTGATGCATCGTTTTGATCAGTATATTCTACTGTCAATACATCACCTTGCAAGATACAATGATCTTGTGTGGTTGATGCAGTTCCTGCAAATCTGGATGTTTCACCAGTTCCGGTTGTACCATCAGTAGCTGTCCAAGAGTCTGTCTTGGTTGGACAATCTGCGCTGTCAGGACCGTCAGTATATCTGATAGTCATGTCCAGTTCGAATACTCCAGAATCTGGAGCAGTCTCTGAGATTGGACCAAGTTCGCGTGTACCGTTAGCGGTACCGCCGTCAACTACTGTTGTTGTGTCAGTGATTACACCGTCTTGTGCAGTGTCAGCACCGGCAGTTGCGAGTGTTACTGCTTCAGATCCTCTTGAAACGTAGATCTTTAGAGGTCCACGGTTTGAGGAGGAAGTAGTGTTCTCTGCAATTTTATCTTCACCAGTTGCTGATACATCATAATCTGGGTCATCTACACGTATGTGAATGGTTAAGTCACCATTACCTAGTGTTTCAGATGCTGCGTCGAGGTATGATCCGCTAATTCCAGTAGCGTGTACTGGGAAAATGGATCTGTTATTTGGAGTTTTCTTAGATGTTTCATCTGAAAAGTCTGAGATTTGTCCAAATGGTACAGGGTAAACAGTTCTGTCTAGTGAGACTGAACCAGTGTTTGCTCTGATGCCTGCGCCGTCACCTACTTCGATGATTTCGCCAGATGCGTCTCTGTAATCTACATAGTTAACTTCGAGATCTTTACCGAGTGTTGATGTTACTGTACATGTTCCGCTGTTCCTTGCACCATACTGTGATGGGATTTGGAAGTCACCAGTGAAAACACCAGTGTCTACTCCAGTTTCTACTAGAGCAAATCCGGAATTGTATAGACCATCTGTTACACCAGATGTCACCGTAGTGCTACATGCGGCATTGCCGTCTGTATTTTTAGATGAATCTAGCCATAGCTCGTCATCAATTGTGATATCTAGCAATCGACCGTAGTTATCACCCAAGGAGTTTTTGCCTTGGTTGGTGAGACCTACTTGGTCATGTGCTGGATCACTACTGTCATTTACAACAGTGTAAATGTTAACGAGTTCTGGTTCTGTGTTAAGATCTGAGTCAGTTAATGTAACTGTTACAGTGTCTGCTTCTTTGTAACTGTCGCTGTCAAACTCTACAACACCTGAGTGTGTTGGAGCTGCTAATTGATCTGAGATTTGTGTTTCTACGCCATCTGCACCGAGGTCAAGGTAGGATACACGGATTTCATCTTCGTCAGTACTGTCATTGTGGACAATCATGACGATCTGGTCACCGTATGCAACTGTGTTGTTGTATGTGTTTGTTTGGTTTACGTTAAGTTGGTTTAACATTACGTATTCAACAGCAGCATCGAACAAGCCACTATCATTGCCAGATCCATTTGGTGAATCTTCTTCTACTTCTAATCGGTAGATTGCGTTATTGTGTCTGTCTGA
>CAZEES010000022.1:0-20996 GCA_964511265.1 uncultured Candidatus Nitrosopelagicus sp.
AACTGGTTTTTCTCCACTTGGTTTGAATGGTACTTCACATTCGTTTCCACAGTCTGCACAGGTAGTCTTGTGCATCTCTCTTGGAGGTCTGTCTCTTCCAAATCTTCCACCACCGCGGTTGTTTCTGCCATATCCTCCGGCTCCACGTCCGCCTCCACCAAATCTTCCACCACCGCGGTTTCCACCAAATCGGCCTCCGCCACGGTCACTTCTTTCTGGTTTGTGGTCTTGGAAACAGTCGTTACAATAAACTGGTTTTTCTCCACTTGGTTTGAATGGTACTTCACATTCGTTTCCACAGTCTCCACAAGTTGCTTTGTGCATTTCTCGTGGTGGTCTATCGTAACCCATAATCTTTCTGAACTTTGACTATATTTCCCCTAATTATACTAAGGGATCATTTACAGATCAAACTTAAAGAGGCAAAATTCCCTCATCTGACATGCGATTTTTTGGAAAATCAGAAGAAGAGAAGATGGCTGAAATGAAGGCTAAACAGGCACTCAAAAATGGCAAAGATCTCAAACAGGTTCTCACCGCCCTAAAAGAGAACCGTGACCAAATTGAGCAAAGTACAGGAAAACGTCCTGAGATTGATGATACAACAAAACTCTTCATGAACAAAGTTCTCAACGTCTGGATATCAGAAGGTCGAGATATTGATGATGAGAAATTTTGGGATGCAGTTGATTACAACAAGCAGTTTGATTATCCAGTTGAATATTATGAGAGAAGATAATCTTCTATTTCTTCAAATCCTTGAATGTCATTCGTTTTTTCTTGCCAATCAAAAAAATGATCCAGCCTCCAACAATACATGCAATACAACAACCCGCAACTAATTCTACATTCATGATTATATTCTATTCATTATTTTAGAGATTTAAGTAAATTATCTAGCATTATCCAAATCTAGTCAACTAATGCCATTGCTCTGACAGGGGAACCTGTTGCATTTTTGAGCTTTAATGGAGCAACAATAAAGTGAAATTTTTCTGAATGAATCTTTTCAAGATTTGCCAAATTTTCTACAATCAAAATTCCATTTTTAGCTAGAATATGGTGGACAGAAAACTTTCCATCTTTTCCCAGATCAATACTTGGCGAATCAATCCCAACTAAATTGATCTTCTTTGATGCTAGATATTTGGCAGCAGACGCCGCCAATCCTGGATTTCTCAAAAAATATGACTTTTTCTGCAAATTTTTCTGCCAGCCCGTATGAAATATGACAGTTGAGCCACCATCTATAGTTCCATGTTTTTTCTCAAATTTCTTGATGTCAGTTTTCGTAATTGCCTGGCTAGCACTTTTTCTAATCTTTATCAAGATAGCCTCAGTTACCAATCTTTTAATCATAATTTGATCAATTTTTTGGCCTTTTTTGAGAAAGTGATACGGTGCATCGATGTGTGTTCCGGTATGAGAACTGAGAAATAACAATTCTAAATTATAACCGTCTTTTTCTATATTCTCCCAACTGATGAAATTTGGTTGAGGTGATCCTGGAAATGTTGGAATGTTTTCAGAAATTGTAAGTGTTAAGTCAATTACTTTCATATCTATTGGTATATCTATGAAAAGTTAAATATTGTATTTGAGGTTTTTTGGTTATGCACACTTCTTACGTATTGATCAATTCAAATCTTGGAACAGACGTTGAAATCATTGCCAAAATCAAAGAGATGCTGGCAGACGAAAAGGATGTTGAACTTGAAATCCAAGGCGTGTATGGTGTTTATGATATAATTGTTAAACTGTCTGCAGATGATGGCGCAAAACTTAGATCAATTGTTACAAACGAAATCAGAAAAATCCAGAATGTTCAGTCTACTCTCACAATGATGGTAATTGAACAGCAAGAACAATCATAATTTTTTTAATTCTTCTACTAGTTTCAAAATCTCATTTTCTGTGTTGAAAACATGAGGTGAAATTCTCAAAACTGGTTTCTCAAAAATCTCTCGTTTTGCAATGATTATTCCTTTTTCTGCTAATGCCGCTACCACCTTTTCAGGATCATTTTTTCCAACCTCAAAAGAAACTATGCTTGTCCTTTCAGATTCACTCTCTGGTCCAAAAACTCTGGACTCTGGAATATTTCCAATCTCATCTATGAATAAATTTGATAATTTCATGATATGTTTTCTGATATTATCTAACCCAAAATTTTGCAAGAAATTGATTGATGATTCCATCCCTGCAAGTCCAACATAATTTCTAAAGCCTGCCTGAAATCGATCAGGCAATTCATTGTATAACAAAGCCCCATTTTCATCTGATGTGGCAGACTCTCCTCCAACACTGAGAGGTTCTAATAATTCACTTGATTCTCGTCTACAATAAAACACTCCTGTGCCCATTGGCCCGCACAACCATTTTGAACCATTAAACGACATAAAGTCACATCCAGTATTTGAAAAATCATAATCTCCTATGCATCCAACAGTTTGTGCAGTATCCAAAAAATATGGAATGTTTTCGTTTTGTAATTTTTCACCAATTTCTTTTACTGGAAGAATCAGCCCTGAATTATACAAACCATGACTTAATGCCACCAACCTAGTTTTCTTATCTAATAGTTTTTTCAAATCTTGATCTGTAAATCCACCATTTTCGTCAATCGGCAAACTTCTCACATCAATCTTCTCTCCAAGCTTTAACCAAGGAAAATAATTTGCATGATGTTCATGTTCCTTACCTCTAATGATAATATTCGAATCATTGGCAAACTTCATCCCATTTGCTACAATGTTTACTCCATCAGTCACACTTTGGGTAATTATGATCTCATCTGGTTCACATTTTACTAATCTTGAAACTGCCTTTCTTGTCTTTTCCCACAATTCTTTTATGAAAATCTCAGATTCTGGAGAATCTGGTCCCATCTCCGAATATGAGACAAGGAATTGCCTCATTGCTTCTATGCTCACCTTTGGCATTATTGAAACAGACGCGTTATTCAGATAGATCTTATCTGTCTGAAATTCTTCAGAAATTGAATCAAAATTCATTATATATCCGATTCAAAAATTATTACTGTTGGATAAAAACCATACAACGTTTGAAAATTTTCAATTACTTGAACAAGGTCTAACCTCATCCAGTTCTAACCTGCTCTTTTATGAAACTGCCTTTTCTAAAATTAAACTAATTCAGAAAATTGTATCTACACAAAATCTTCCTGTCTTGTATGTTGATCTTGATTTTCTTTTTTCTGGATATGTTAAATCTCAACTTCTTTCCATACCCAATCTTACACTATTCAACACAATAGAATCAAGCGTTAACGAAATTCTTCCTGAAATCCTCACAAAAATCTCCAAAGAATCTCATTTGGTAATATTTGATTCAATAAATGGATTATACAACACTCTGTCTAATAATCCAGATTCTGGTCGAGTTGTAAATTCAATGCTGATGCTTCTTGCAAGAAATGTCATCTTCTCAAATTCAATTTTGATCATCTCAGCCTTGGCTGGAAAGAAAGAGGGGAAATGGCTTTTACCAAACGGCAGACAAATTCTAGAAAATGAGAATATGAAAAAATTTTTCATTTCTGATCGATTAAAAATTTCAATTGAAACCTGATCGATTTCAAACACTGTTATAAAAAATCCAAACGGCGTTATAATATGTGATTTTGAGGCAAGTTATATTAAGATCAAATTATCATAATTTTTCATGCCAGTAGCAATACTTCCAGACATTAGTGAACAAATGTGCATTGGATGCGCACTATGTGTTGAAATTTGTACAACTTTGGGACCTGATGTTCTAAGAGTAAAACCAGTTGAAGGCTGGAAACGTGGTAAAGCATTTGTCTTTTATCCTGAAAGATGTATCTCTGACGGTGCATGTATTGGAGTTTGCCCAACAAAAGCAATCTTCTGGATGAGACCAATGGACTTTACAGTAGGACAACCAGTCCCACTATACAAGAACTCAGTCTTCGTAAAAGGTTGGACTGAACTAATAGATTAGTCCACCAAAAATTCTTTTTATTATCTTTTATTCTTATATTATGATCTCATATTTGATATCTTATGACAAAAATCGGCGATGCTAAACGAAAGCTCCACGGAATGATTACTGGCAAACCAGATAATTTTTCATGGTTGATAGAGAACAAACTCGCAGGAAGTGCAATTCCTACATCGATAGATGAAATTAAATGGATTCAAGAACAAGGCATCAAATCAATTGTAACAATTAGAGAAGAACCACTAGATGAGGATTGGATTAGTGAAATGAACTATCTTCATGTACTATCTGATGACATGGGCGTTCCAAGCTTTGATGATCTGAAAACTTCAGTAGATTATGTACATGAAAAAATTCAAAATAATGAACCAGTAATGGTACATTGCTTGGCAGGTCTTGGGCGCACTGGAACAATTCTTGCCTGTTATTTAATAAAATATAAAAAAATGTCAGCAGAGGATGCAATTCAACATGTTAGAGAAAAAAGACATGGTTCAATTCAGTCATTTGTACAAGAAGAACTAATTTTCCAGTATGGAAAAACCTTGCTTGATTAAGTCTATTCCGGGATGGATTCAGAAACTAATTTTCCATCAACAACTTTGATTTTTAGTATTCTGTTATCTTTGAATATTAAGGTAAGACCACCTTCTTCATCAGGATCTTTAACTTCAACCAAATCTTGCATTCTTACGCCATCAAACTTTACCATCTAAAATCACTCCGGAATTGAGACAGTTTCAATTTTACCGTCTACCGCTTTGATGAACATGAATCTGTTATCTTTGAAAATTAATGTAATTCCACCTTCTTTATCTGGTTCTTCAACTTCTAAAACTGGTTGTCCAAGCAATCCATCATATTTTGCCATATTACTACCACAAAATTAACTAATTAATACTTATTTCAATCTCATTTGATTGGTTTTTTGCATCTCCTTTTTTGATGTAAGGATGTGTTTCCCATGATGCAAATGCTTCTGCAGAAATTTTATGATTTCCCGTTCCCAATTCTGATGCCTTGAATGTGAATCTCTCCTCAAAATCAAAAAATTCCTTTCTTACATCTTCTTCAGTTAAAGCGATAAATGGCTCAAAGTTTTTTGCTACCTGCACCCAAATCTTTCTATCTTTCATTGGGTTCACCAGCTTTGGATTTCTAGTCCAAAAGATTGATGCCTTTCTGTAAGTGTCAATGGTCTTGCCAAGTTCATGTTTCCGAATACCTCCTTTTGCCAATTTTACTCCATATTTTAGCTTGATAGTGTTATCATTTTCATCATAGGCTTGTGTCCAATTTTTCTCAGTAAATGCATCCCTCAATCCTCCAGTCAGTGAAAATCTGACATTGATGGTAACGTTTTCATCACTAGAAAACTCGTCTTTTTCTTTCTCCAGAGTGATTACTGAAATCTGAGTTTCGGACATTATTGACATTGATTTATATCCACAATAAGTTCTTTTTTGATCAATTGAACATACAATTAATCGATTCAGATGCGAAAGAAGCCAGCCTTGCAATAAAAGATGCTGACATTGGTGCTCTATACATAATTCAACATGAACTTCTCAAAGATAAAAAAACAGAATTTGCTGGAGTCATAATTAAACATCCATTGACCAATGAAATATGGATGAGAGTAAACTCCACAACTAATCCACTAAGTCAAATTTCTACAGCAGCTGATACTGCAATTAATGAAGTAGCAAATTTACAAAAACTCATCATTTCCAAAATAAAGTGAATTTAACAGATGAAATTCTGTCCCACATGTGATGTCAGACTCAAAAAAGACTCCAATACTGCAGTTCTAACCTGCCCTAAATGCAATTACACTGAAGGTGGACCAAAAGAGAAAAAGAAAACAGATGTCCAGGAAGTAGAATCTGATTTTCTAGTGGTAGGAGAAAATGAAGGCAAAGAAGTTCTATCTACAATTGAGATAGATTGTGAGAACAAAGATTGTGATAGTAAAGAGGCTGTATGGTGGATGCTACAAACAAGAAGTGCTGATGAACCAACGACTCAATTCTTTAGATGCACAAAATGTAAAACAACTTGGCGAAATTACGCATAAGGCAATAAGGTTTAACTTTAGCATTTGTGACCAAAAAGTGATTTGGTTTTTTCAGCAAAGACAAATGGAGCAGATGAATGGAAGGCAATAATCTCTGCCATTTCTACACTTGTTGAAGAGGCAACATTTGAAGCAACTGTCGAAGGAATCTCCTTCCGAGGAATGGACCCCTCTCATGTAGCATTAATTGACATCAATTGGCCAAATTCTGCATTTGAAAAATACAATTGTGATAGTGATATAAAATTCGGAGTCCGTATTGATGAATTTTCAAAATTAATAAAAAGATCTGACAAAAGCGACTCAATTGAAATTAACATATCTGATGATAACATGCTTCTAGTCACCATAGGCAAGAACAAAAAATACAAGATGCGATTAATTGAAAGTTCTGCATCTGATACACCACTTCCAAAAATTCCATATGATGCAAAAATATCTCTCACCTCGTCTGCTTTAGATAAAATTCTTGGGGACGTTCAGGTAGTCTCTGATTATCTAACTATAACTTCTAGTGAATCATCTGCGACGTTTTCAGGCAAGGGTGATTCTGGCGAAGTTGATATCTCATTAGAAAGCAGTCAGGATGAAATACAGGAATTATCCGTACAACAAGAAAGCACTGGAACTTACAGTCTGGAATATCTTAATCCTATAATCAAAGCAGTAGGAAGCAGCGTAGATGCTGTCACATGTGAATATTCTTCAGCGAAGCCTTTGAGAGTTGAATTTAAGGTATCAAATCTAGGCCAAATTCATTTCTATCTTGCTCCTCGTGTTGAGAGTTAAAGAATTTTAAGACCAATTGTTCAGGTGAAACTGATTTGAAATTAGTAGTAAAATTTGGCGGAACGTCACTAGCAACTGTAAAGGACATCAAAAACGTAGTCAAAACTGTAGATAAAATATCAAAAAATAACAAAACCGTAGTTGTCTGCTCTGCCATCGATGGTGTCACTGATGAATTGATCGAGATATCATCGTTAATAGAAAAGGGAAACAAAAAAGAAGCAAACAGAATGCTAGCAAAAATATCTCAAAAGCACAAACAATTTGCCACACATCTAATAACAAATTCAAAAATTCTAAAATCACTGTCAAACAAGCTTAAATCTGATCTTTCTGAACTTGATGAATTAGTTCACGGGTTAATTTTGTTAGGTGAGGTGACTCCGCGCTCATATGATTATCTAATCTCTTTTGGTGAAAGACTCTCAATTGATTTGGTGTCATTTACACTACAAGAAATGAAAAACAAATCTGTACCATTAAGTGGAAAAGAAGCGGGAATAGTTACCGACTCTAACTTTGGTGATTCAAGACCTCTAATGGACACAACAAGAATTCGTCTATCAAAAATCATCAATGGTTATTTTGATAAAAAAACAATTCCTGTAATTGCTGGATTTGCAGGAGCTGATCAGCATGAAAACACCACAACATTTGGTCGTGGAGGCTCTGATTACACTGCAACAATAATTGCATCATGTATTGATGCAGATGAAATCTGGTTGATGAGTGACGTTGAAGGAATGATGACAGCAGATCCAAAGTTGATAAAAAATGCAAAATTACTCAAAGAAGTTTCATATTCCGAGGCAATTGAGATGGCTAGATTTGGTGCAAAACAAATCCATCCAAGAACATTCGAGCCATTACTATCAAAAAAGATCCCAATGCGAATCAGAAGTAGTTTTGATGTGAATAATACAGGAACTCTTGTAACATTACCTCACTCAAAATCAAAGGATTCTGTAAAATGCGTATCTGCAATCAGAAAAGTTGGATTACTTGACCTGACTGGCGGTATATTATTTGCCGGACCTGGTGCTGCTGCAAAAATATTTTCAGTGCTTACCAAAAATGACATTAATGCAATGATGGTATCATCAAATCCATCTGAATCAAGCATAACAATTGTTGTAAAAAAAGAGGATCTTCACAAGGCAGAAAATGCATTAGAGATCAATCTACTTGGGACAACTCTTAAAAAAATTGAAACAATCCCAAATGTTGCAATCATTGCTGTTATTGGTTCTGGAATGAGAGGCAAAGTTGGAATAGCATCCAGAGTCTTCCTTGCAGCACAAAAATCTAATTCCAATGTGATGATGATTGCTCAAGGCTCGTCCGAGCTGAATTTGGCATTTGTTGTTAAGGACAATGACTGTAAAGCAGTAGTTGAATCTCTACACAATGAATTCAAATTAAATGCAAAGTAAGACAAGGGATAAATTATTCAAAAAAACCTCAATTTTCATGGAAGGAAAGCTGTACATTGTTGGAGTTGGTCCTGGTCATCACGATCACATGACATTTCGAGCTAAACAAGTAATTGAAGAAAGTGACACAATTGTTGGTTATACAACTTATGTTAATTTAGTTGAAGATTTGATTCAAGGAAAAGAAATACACAGCTATGCAATGACTCAGGAAGTTGAGCGTGCACATCAGTGTATTGATTTAGCTAAAGAAGGAAAAATTGTATCACTTGTTTCTAGTGGTGATCCTGGAATTTATGGAATGGCGGGATTAATCTTTGAAGTATTGGCCGAGTCTGGTTGGGATCCAAAAAGTGGTTTACATGTGGAGTTGGTTCCTGGAGTCTCCGCACTGAACTCTTGTGCAAGCATAATTGGTTCTCCACTAATGACTGACTTTGCAGTTTGTAGTATGAGTGACTTGTTGGTTCCATGGGAAGTTATTGTAAAACGAGTGGAGGCTGCAGCACAAGGAGACTTTGTCATAGTAATTTACAATCCAGCAAGCAAAAAAAGAATTCATCAATTACAAGACGCTAGACAAATTATACTAAAATATAGAAAACCATCAACACCTGTTGCAATTATCAAAGGTGCGTTTAGAGAATCTGAGACCGTAATTATGACAGATCTAGAGCATATGGAAAACTATGCTGACAAACTTGGAATGATTAGCACTGTTATTATTGGAAACTCATCTACATACAACTTTAAGGATTTAATGATTAATCCACGTGGTTACAAATCAAAATATAATCTAGAAGAGCAAGAAATTAAAAACTAGTGACTGCTTTTAATTAATTCAAACAATTCATTACTCAATGAAATTTTATCTCTGATTGGGGCAATAATTTTTACCATATATTCTCCCATAGTATTTTTCAAATCACCTGGGTGTAAGTTCTTTTGAGCAAAATCTGCTTCCAATTCTTCAAAGGAATTGTACGTAACATTTCCTCCAAATTTTTCGGGTCTTTCAATAGATATTGAATCGTATTCATGAAAGACAATCTGTTTAGCCATTTCCAAGACTGGATTATTCTCTACTAGTCCTTCCTCACACCACCCTTTCCTAATCTTCTTTCTAATCTCATCATCTGAATTATGAATAAAAATTCCTGAATTAGGATCTGATTTACTCATCTTTCCTGGTTCAGTTGCAGTATTATCTTTTGGTTGTGTCAATCCAGGCAATAGGGAATGATGTATCGCAACGGGAACTTTCCATTTCATTTTTGGGAAAATTTCTCTTACCAACATGTGAATTTTTCGTTGATCCATTCCGGCATGAACTATATCCAAATCTAAAGAGTGAATGTCTGCTGCTTGCATTGGCGGGTATAGCAATTTTGCTAAATCAATTTTTTCTTCATTTTCTGATCTTCCCATGATTGTTAATGTACGCATTGTCCTTGCGAGTGACATGTGTTTTGTAAATCTCACAAGTTCTGCCCAATATTCCTTTTTTGAATTGTAAAGTTCTGTTCCCATTACAATGTTTACGCCAGGACAGACCAGTCGAAATGCATCTGCATAATATTTAGAAACCTTTGAAATTGTTTCGAGGTTTCCTCCAAGTTTGTCATTAATCAAGGTGTGCCAATCTGCCAAAAACACAGTACAGTCAATTCCTGCCTTGATAAAATCATTAATTTTGAAACCCGTACTGATTAAACTTCCAAGATGCAAAAATCCAGATATTTCTAATCCTATGTAGTGTTTTGGCTTAGAATTTGTGCTTAGTAATTCAATTAACTCTGCTTCGTCTTTTACTATTTCTTTTGTAGGAGGTCTTTTGATTAATTCTACTTTTTCTGCAACATCCATTTTAACAAATTTTACTTTTGTTTATCTATAAAGTCTTGTATTAATATTTGAAAATAATCGTAGAAATTTTCTTACACCCTAAAAATCAAGCATTTCAATTGTATTGTTTGTAATCCTTTCTAACAATGATGGATAAAACTCTCTTAATATTCCGCTAACCATCTCTGGATTTTTTAGAGAAAATCTGTTTGAAGGAATGTCATATTCTTTTAGGAGGATCTTTTCTCTGAATAGTTCATTAAGATTCACAGATACTACTGAGGGTGATTTTTTCAGAAATTTTCTTATCTCTGTAGCAGTAGCAACCTCTTTTTTCAGTAAGTATAGAATCAGTCGTTTGTGGGTCTCTATTGTCATATACTTGCATATTTTAGCCTCATCTTTTGGTATGCCCAGTGGATACAGACGTGTAACCCGTGGTGTTCTCTCTAGTTCGATTAATTGTTCATCTTCTAGTTTTTTTACATAATGAGCGAGTGTTCCATTTCTAATCTCTGATATCCTCATGATCTCATTGAACCGAATTCCGGGATTTTTCTTAACAAGTTCTAAGATTATATTTTTTCTATCCACCCTCATTTTTAAAGAATCATATATTTATACACTCTGTATCGTAAGCCAGCGTTATCTCTGATAGAAAATAAAAAATTCCTTTACCGTTTGTAAAAAAGTCCTAATGCAAACAACGCCGTCATAACTAGAACTGACAAGTCAAATACATTTCCCCCTGATATGTTCATTACAACCGTTCCTGGAACATCTATCTTTTCAAACATGTAAACTATTTGTCCAATCGCCAAAACCCCAAATGCAGCTGCAGAAAATAACATTCTTGTAATTTTAGTTTCTTGATAAGCAATCAGTGTCATCCCACACAAAAAGACTGCCAAGAGAAAACCAGCTTCATGAATTGCTATATGAAAATAATGTGAAGTATGAAAAAAGTGAGGCGAAATTAGTGGAATCGAGATTAATGTTGAAGAAACAAGTATGATAATTAAAAAATATTTTCTTTGAGAACTGTTAACCAAAAGTGCCAATAGGCATAATATTACGTGCATTAAATATAAAACCTTTAGCTGATTTTCACTACAAAACTATTGTTCGTCAGGCACTAATTCATCTTGAGACTTTCTTGGTTTCTTACTTAGATAGAATGCGTGGGCACTAATTATGAACCCTACCAACCAAATTTTTGTTGCAAATATCAAATTCCATGGTCTATCTGGATCTGGATAGTCAACTATCAATCTATCAATGTCGGGAGTTGTTCCATCAAGTACCATTTGTGCTGTAATCTCTGCGTTAAGTACAGTAAAACTCCACAAAACTTCGTATAGACAAATTACTGCAAAGCCCAACAACATTAATTGTAATAGCGCCATTCTGTAAGATTCTAATCCAACAGTCTTCTTCCAACCAATTCTTGAAACACAATACCATGCAATTACACATGCAAATGACAACCAAGTTGTAAGGTTCGCAAAGTTTTCAAATGGAACGTGAGTATTTACTAAAATTTCACCCATCACATAGGTCCCATTTTCCTGCCATTCTCCAATCATCATAACTACGCCGTAAACCATAATGATTCCCATCATTGCAGCAGCTGCATAAAACACATACAAGAAAACCTTGTATTGCTTATCATGTTCCTGTAGATGACGAACTTTCAATTCATCGATTTTTAATAGACCTAGTATAAAATTATTTCAATCATATTATATGATGAATTCAGTAACCATCTTTTTGTCGCTGCCTGTTGATCTCGTTTTTTCTCTCATATTCTTTTAAAATGTCATCAGGCGTGAGGTTTAGCTCAAGTGATGCTTGAACTACAAAGTGCCAGATGTCGATCAGCTCTTCTCGTGCTTCTGCTTCGTTGAATGCAGTTGGTGTCTTCCACCACTTCCAGTTTGTAGTTCGTTGCAGTTCCACCGCTTCATGTATTATTGCAGTACACAGTGCAGACACCTTATCTTCCGTATCTTTTGGATATCTATCAAGATTCATCATGTCTGCAAGACCTTTCTGAAGTGCAAAGATTGAATCTAGTCTATCTCCCATGATTAATAAAAAAAATTGTTATCTATAACTCTTCAAAAAGTAACCATCTTTTCATACTGTCTGATTCTTTTTGTAATGTCAGATTTTTTCAATGACGTTAATCCTGCCAATCCATATCTCTCAACAGCAAATGAGCCCATCACGTTTCCATAAATGATTGATTTTTTAATTTCTGAAAAACTCGTCTTGTTCTTTGAAGCCAGATGACCAATCATCGCCCCTGCAAAAGAATCTCCTGCACCAGTTGGGTCTACCACTGATTCTAATGAGAATCCGACTGATGGAAACACTACATCTTCATGAAATAGTAATGCGCCGTGCTCCCCCTTCTTAATTACAACATAGCTGGCACCCCAGCCCATCATCTTTTTTGCACATTTGATTAAATTGTCTTCTTTTGTGAGTAGTTTTGCCTCTTCATCATTAATGACTACTGCATCTACCGATTTTATCATCTTAATTACTGCATTACGTTTTGTCGCAATCCAAAATTCAATAGTATCGCACATTGAAAATTTCACATTATCAAATTCCTTGATAATTTTTGCATTTTGTTCGGGATCATTGTTTGCCAGATACACAAACTCGGATTTTTTGTATGCATCTGGAACTGTTGGTTTGAATTCTGCTAATACGTTTAGTTCCGTTTTGAGCGTCTCTCTCACGCTCATGGTTTTGTCATATTTGCCATCATATCTGAATGTCTTTCCGTCAAGAACAGTTAGCCCTTTCAGATCAAGATGATTTTTTAACACTGTATGATATTTTTTCGGGAAATCACTTCCTACAACTGCAATTAGTCCTGGTTTTGTGAAAAAACTAGCAGAAATTGCGGCAAATGTTGCAGCTCCTCCCAGTACGTTTTTCAGAGTTTTTTTTGGGGTTCGAATTGTATCTAGTGCAGTTGATCCAAAAACTGTTAACATGTGGTTTTTTTGTAAAAATATCTATAAATCCGTTATCAACCGAACTACTCCTTAATGATTTTGTGTACAACTTTTGATTATCTCTCTAAGCTACTTTGAGCTAGCAAAATAAATCAACATCAGCATAGATTACACATGGCAAAAATCCGAATCAAACAAGGCTCAAACGAAATTGAGATCGATTCTAGAGACTTTTATGTTGATAATGACTCTGTAGCTGAAGTTGTGGAATCACTGAAACAATTGCTTAATGAAAGACCACAAACTGATGTAATGAGTTCTTTGGACAATGCTGAGTTCCACGAGCCTGAATTCTCATCCCCTTCTACAATTGCAGTAGATGACATTAAAAACAAGTTGAGAATTTTAGCAAAAGACTCTTTCTTTGATCAGCCAAAGACAGTTGGCGAAACTGTAGCGCAAATGTCAGAGTATGGTTGGTCTGCAAGTCCATTTGATGTATCTGTTGCATTAACAAAGATGGCCTTTAACAAGGAATTCTTAAAAAATACAATAGATGAAAGAAACCAATACATCTCAAAAGAAGCATTACTAACTAACTAGAATCAAACCTGCATTTTTGAATAAAGTATACATACTTTGTAAGCTTAATCTTGCGATGGAAGAAAAACAAGAAATTCCTGAAGAGATAGATGACCATCTTAAACTATTTGGAAAGGAACCTTGGGAAGTAGAATATGGTGATAAATGTCCGCTATGTAATTCTAGATTTGACGAGTTTGAAGGATGTGCTTGTGACTCTAAAGGCGATTAATTTTTCTTTAATTTAATAGCAATTCCAATAATCACTGCAATAATAGCACCACCAATAATTGCAAAAATCATTGTATTGTCCTCGTTATTTTTTGCGTTTGGACTAGTATCTTTCCACTCTTCATAAAGCTGTTCTTTTGAAATATCATCTAATTGTTCATCATTTTGCTTTATCTCTCCTGTAGTTTCTTTGACAGGTGCCGGAATTCTCTTCTCTAACTTCTCAAGTAGTTTTTCGTGCTCCATCTCTGTTGATCCAACAATATGAATAACTCCTTCTATGTCTGCTCTAAATGAAAGATTTGCATGTGTAGCAGTTTGTCCATATTCACTTTTTCGAATTTGATCTGATTCAACTAAAATGTCCTGATCAATTTCTGACAGGTAAACATGATATGGCGACAAAAGTAAATCCAACGGAATTTTTATCGAAAACAACTGATTTTCTTGGTTAACATAGAATGACAAATAATTTAATTCATCTATAAAATTCAATTCACCAACTGCTCCATCTGATAAAAACTCTACAGAATGTTCTTCACCTGTATTGGAAATTTCTTCAAACTTTGTATCGGTTCTAACCACTGTTTTTGTAATTGGTTCCATATTATCAAAAAATTCTATTACTAAATCACACCCAACGCAATTAATTCCCTTTGCATCAGAAATATCAATAGGACGTGAATTTGTAAAAATTAATTCAACCTCTTCATCAACGTAAATCATTACATCGTGTGGAAACTGGAAGTGTTTTGTCCACATTCCGTTGTTGAACTCTAGAAAATTTTCTAAATCATATTCCGCAACTAAATCATAAGCGGCAAATGCTTTTTGTCCAGCTATGATGTATTCAGATTCTTCAAAAGTTTCCCCAACAAATCCAATTGGTCTCAAATAATCCCCATCTTCGTCTGTTACTTGTAGGTTTGAATGCTTTCCAGGCAACATTTTTATCAATTTTGGTTCATGAGGCTGCCACGTATCTCCAACAATAATGTGCTTTACATGAACGGTTGAATCTTTACCAATCTCAAAAACAATCTTATCGGTTTGTATTACTTGTGCAAAACCTGAATCAAATGAATCCCACTCGTAAAATTTGGAAATATCAATTTGCTCATTAGACTCATCAGCATATGCTTGAGAATTTACTGAAAATAATAACAACAATGTAAAGACTGCAACAAAAATTCTATTATCCAAGACTCTACTCTGAAATTGAAACTTTGAGCATTTTTGCATCTTCTAGAGGACAGTCGTTCTGATCCTTTTGAAGGTTTACTATCTTATCTGCAACATCCATTCCTTCAGTAACCTCGCCAAATACAGTATATTCTCTGTCAAGGAATGTACTGTCTTTTGTTACTATGAAAAATTGAGAGCCTGCGCTATCTGGATCCATTGCTCTTGCCATAGAAACTATTCCTCGTAAGTGTGATCTGTTACTAAATTCTGCTTTTACATTATATCCCGGTCCGCCCATTCCCCATTGACTTTTCATGTTTGGGTCCTTTGTATTTGGGTCTCCTCCCTGAATCATAAATCCAGGAATCACCCTGTGAAACAATGTTCCATCATAGAATCCTTCTTTTGCTAGTTTAACGAAATTTCTTACAGTTTCTGGTGCCAAATCTGAAAGTAAATCAAATGAAATATTTCCGTGATTAGTTTCTATATTAACACTAGTCAATGTCGCAACGACATGCGATTATCATAAGAGTCTTTTGATCATTATTTTTTTTTCCAATGAAAAGCTTTTATCATTGTAATCTTTTCAACATCTTTCTTCATAAAGCTGCGAATGACGTTTCTGTTAATTTGTAAATTGAAATTTTATATAGATCAGTATTGCACGATCCAGTGTGAATCGTACTAATCAAAGCACTGTAATCAAAGCAGCAATCAATTCTTTGCTTGATAAAGGTGTTACAGACAAGCAAGACATCTACACTAAAGTCGTTGACGAACTAGGAGTTCCAAGACCAACCGTAAGACGAGTTGCTCGAGATTTAAGAAACGAACTTTTAGAAAAAATTCAAATCTTACAGTCTGATACTAAAACATCTACTGCTACTGTAGAAGTAACTGCAGAGCAATAATTCCCCTTTTCTATACCGTTCTTTATATCTAAAAATCTACCATTAACGTTATATTTTGGGAATTTTGTTTGTTCATTAATGGGACATGTAAATAACCACCTTGCTACGCTTGTTTCAGGCGTATTTGCAGTTGTTCTGACTGGTCTTTGGTTCCCATTAACTGAATATGCAGGAGTACTAAACTTAGTCTTCTTGATGGCAGTTCCAATAATGTGGTTTATTGTATTCATCTGCTGGATCGCACAAAAAGCCGCAGATTACAATCATGGTCAATTGCATACTCATGATGAAAAAAAAACCACGAATTAACGCCTAAAGAAATTACTACATACAAACTAGATCTAGAAAAGGATCTTTCTGATGTCACAGATGCAAAAGATGATGAAATTACACATCTAAAAAAGGAAATTGAGAATCTCAAGACCAAAGTTGAGATTGAATCAATCCGTGCTGAAATTTACAACCTAAAGATGCTTGCACAACAAAAATAACTACTCTTCACAGTGTTCACATTTGAATTCATATTCATGATTCTTTCTGCACCCCGGACAACTAACAGCTCCTCCAAAATGACACTTACATTCACATATTTTTTTTGTTTCTGTGACCACTGGAATAAATTCTCAGTCATGTTAATATATTATTGACGTAATATTTTTTTTATGAAGACAAAAATTGGAATTTTTGCCGGATTGTTTGTTCTGGTTGCAATGATTGGAATGTCTCCGTCATTTGCAGACTCTAACACAACTGTACTTTCTACAAACGATGGAGTACAACTAACAAAAACAGTTGTACCAATGTCAATTTCTCCTGATAATACAATGCCATGGGGATTCATTGAAGGTACTGTAGAAAATCATGCAGAAGGTTATCCTGTAATTCTCCAAATTTACCAAAACGATGAACCTGTTCATTTTGCACAAACTAGTGTGGACGAAGATGGTACATACGAATACAAATTTCGTGCAAGAAATGTTGATGGTAATAATGTAATCGATATATACGAAGGTAATTACGAAGTTAAAATCTTCAAGTCAGTAAAAATTACAGGAACAAATCTAATCTAATTTCTTTTTGCTAATTCTAACGTTTTGTCTACCATTTCATTTAATCTGGATTTGACACCTTCATCTGTGATTTCACCATCTGCGATTTTATCAGCAGTTACAAATACTGGAGTTGGATTTGTTATCACTCTGAAATATGACATTAATTGTGTGAGCAGTGTTTGGACATCGGTAAATCCAATCATGCCTGATGCTATAATGGATAAACCTGCAGTTTTCCCCTCAGTTTCCTTGTAATTAACAAATTCAAACAAATTCTTCAAAGCGGCACTGTACATGGAGTTGTAAATTGGTGTTCCAATTAACCATACATCTGCTTCTGTGATATCTTTTGCAGCCTGGAGTGTCTTTTCGTTATAGTCATTTACCCATCCCCTATAATACTCAAAACCACCTTCTGACAAATTAACAAATTTCACTTCAACATCTTTCTGTTTTACATAATTAACCACATGTTTCATCATTATCTCCGTATTGGCATTCTCTCTTGGGCTTCCAGAAATAACTACAACTTTCATAACATAATTCAAAATTACACAGAATTTAAGTAAAAGCGGGCTCGAAGGGCTTCGATCCCTCGACCTATAGCTTAGGAAGCTACTGCGCTATCCATGCTGCGCCACGAGCCCAGCAGAAAAATAACTTGAAATAATTTAAGCGTAGTTAAGATTGGACTTGATCATGTCTTGAATTTCATTCCAGGACTGATCTTCCTTCTGTTCCCATTTCTCGTAATAAACAACATCTTTCAGTTCTAATCTTGGTAACCATCCTGACCGTTCTAAATCTGGTTTATCTTCAAAATTTGTTACATGCCCAAGACAAAGATATGCAACTGGTACAATATGTTCAGGTAATTCTAATTGCTCTTTTAAAATGTCATTAGATACTATGCTGACCCACCCCAAACCAATGTTTTCTGCTCTTGCCGCCAACCATAGATTTTGTATAGCGCAGCAAACACTGTAAATACCTGCTTCAGGAATACTTGTGGTTCCAATAATGAATGGTCCAAATTTTGTAGGGTCATATGTGACGCAAACATTGACATCTGATTCCATTATCCCTTCTAATTTGAGAGCAAGATACTCCGATCTTTTTGGGTCTTCAACTAATTCTGATGCTCGTCTATTCTCTTTTTGGAATGACTCTTTGATCTTTTGCTTAGTGTTTGTATCTTTAATCAAAATAAAGTTCCATGGCTGTGAAAATCCAACTGATGGTGCATGATGTGCTGCGTGAAGAATTTTTGTTAATGTTTTTTCCTCAATTGGCTCTTGTGTGAAATGTGATCTCACATCTCTTCTAGAATAGATTGCTTTGTAAAATCCAGCCTTTTCACCATCTGTAAATTTATCACTCAATTTCTAGCCTCATTTTCATCATCTCTTAAACGTTAATAATGTTCTTCCAATTTTTTTATTTCACGGGCCGGTGGTCTAGTTTGGTTATGATACTGCCTCGACACGGCAGTGATCGAGAGTTCAAATCTCTCCCGGCCCACTCTAAATTTTAAAATTAAGAATTAGTATCAAAATCTAATTCTACAATACTCCATGCTGACTCGACTGTCATCATGCCTGTTGCACTATATTGAACTGTCTGTCCACTAACTATTTTATCATAAACTGTTTTGTTTACATCTGACATTTCCACTGAAATTTTATTATTCAGTGGTATTTCGGCATCTGGATAAAATGCTGCACGACCTGGCATCGCCACATCTTCTGTTGAATATGTTCCATTTCCAATAGAACTTCCATCTGCAAACAGCTCATATGTAATTACTGGAACAGTTAGTGTTACATCCCCTCGGTTTGCTACAAGAAATGTCACTTTGAGTGTTGCACGATTTTCAATACTGTTTACATCCATTAGTTCTACTGATTGCAATTCAATTGTTGCACTAGAAAGGTCGTCATTATCCAAACTTGCATAGTAAACAATTCCGCCCATCAATCCTAGTAATGCAAATATTGCAACAAACAATATTGAACGACCTGGAGGTTTCATTGATAATTTTTTTAGATTTTATACTAAAAAACCTTGTTAAGAGTCAAATAGAGTTCCAACATCATAGTGTCATGGCATTAGAGCAAGCACTACTAACATGGGTTCACATTACAAGTGCGGCAATCTGGGTTGGCGGCTCTTTATTCATCGGTGTTGTATTTGCACCAATTTTGAAAAAAATGTCAATGCCTGTTGAAGAAAGGCTGCAATTAATGGTACGAGTTGGAAGACGTTTTAACAAATTAGCCATGCCTGCTTTGTTTATTCTAATGGCAACAGGAATTTATCAGGCACATCTTGTACTGCAATCTGATATTTTGTATGATACTAGCTATGGTAATGTTTTGATTATTAAGATAATTCTAGTTGTAGCATTATTAATCACATATGCTGTTCATGTTAGAATAATCAGAAAAGATGTTGAGGATAAAATTATTGCAAAAGAAATGCCTCAAGAACAACTACAACAGTTAAGGAAAAAAATTATCATATTGGGAGAAGTAACTGTTGTCTTGTCAGTCATAATCTTATTCTTAGCATCAGTTCTTAATACCGGGGGACAATTATGATTGGATTTCTAATAGGTAGATTTCAACCATTTCATCTGGGTCATCTAGAAGCAATCAAATTTGCTTTATCTAAAGTTGAACATCTGCATATTGGAATAGGAAGCTCAAACAAAAGCCACGAAGAAAGAAACCCATTCACAGCTGATGAAAGAAAAAAGATGATTTTATCATCTATTGACGATGAATTGGCAAAAAATCTCTCAATACATTACATCCCTGATGTTGATGATCACACAAAGTGGACTCATCTTGTAGACGAAATAATTCCTGAATACGATGTTGTCTTTTCTAATGATGATTTCACTCATGAGCTTTATGAAAAACGAGGTAAATCAATAATCTCTGTAGAATTGAAATCTCGCAGTGATTTATCTGGAACCAATATTCGAAATCTTATCTTAACCGATCAAAACTGGAAACAGTTTCTTCCTTCAGGAACTATAGATGTTTTATCCAAAGCTAATGCCCAAAAGCGATTAGCAGATCTTTAATTATAAATAACCTTCAAACAGGGCAGCTATAGGAGAAACAGAACTTGGAATATCTATCAATGCTGCCTGGTCCAACAAATGTACCAAACAGAGTTATGCGAGCAATGCTTGCACCAATAATTAATCATAGAAGTGATGATTTTGTTGAATTGTATACTGATGTTGTTTCAAAAACACAACAAGTCTTTGAAACACAGAATGATATTGTAGCACTATCTGCATCTGGAACTGGCGCAGTTGAAGCAGGCGTCATAAATATTGTTAAAAAAGATGATAAAGTAATCATACCTGTTAATGGAGAATTTAGTAACAGATTATCACAATTAATTGAAGGTCAAGGCGCAAATGTAATCAAATTAGAAACTCCACCTGGAGAAAATGCTACTTTTGATCAAGTTAAAGAAGCTTTTGATAATAACAATGATGTTAAAGCATTCTATGTTGTGCATAATGAAACTTCTACCGGCACAATGGTAAATTATCTCGATAAAGTTTCAGATCTAACATCACGTAATGATTCTATGTACATAGTAGATTCAGTTTCATTACTTGGTGGTGCACCATTGCCTGTTGATAAATGGAACATTGATGTATGCATGACTGGTGCACAAAAAGCAATTGCTGCACCACCCGGAATTTCTCCAATATCTATAAGCCCTAAAGCTAAAAAATACATGATTGAAAATCCACCTGCAACAATGTACTTTAACCTAGCACGATATTTCAAATATTACGAGGAATCTAAACACACTCCTTTTACTCCTGCGTTGCCATTACTTTATGCATATAGAGAAGCATTATCAATTTTATTAGAAGAAGGATTAGAAAATGTCTTTAA
>CAZEES010000023.1:0-18256 GCA_964511265.1 uncultured Candidatus Nitrosopelagicus sp.
TGTAACCAATGAACCCAAACTTTCCCTACTGCAGCCATGGCATCCGGATCATCCATGATTAATGCCAATGTGGTGGTACTAGATGGAGGGCGTACAAATGAGATGTCGGGTTCTGCGTTTTCAAATTTAAAGCCAAATTTTTTTGGAATTTCATCTCCTTCATTAAAATCACTACTGATTATAGAAAATTCTGACATGTTTGAATAGATAATTATTTTTAAAATAAAGTTTACTAGTTTTCAAGAATTATCTTATCATTATGTATAGATAAAATTGAACTTCCTGATTGTTTAATCTTGTTTTTTAATTCTCTATCCATTGTAGCTACAATACTTCTGTTTTCTTTGATGAAATCAAGAATTGCTATATCTGCATTATTGCCATCAATGTCATTTGTTTTAAAATTTTTAATAAAATCTAATGTTTGTTCTGAAATAATTTTTTTATCTGGATCTTGAACAAGATGTTCTAACTCTTTTTTAACAATTTTAGGTACAATAAATGATAAAGTTCCGATTTCAGTCTCTATAGAATCAATATTTTTTATTCTATGAGTGGCTAAATGAATTAAAAAACTAGTGTCAGAGATTACCTCAACCAATTATTCCAGCACCGATTAATCTCCATCTATCAGAGATTCTTCTACTAATTGCAACATTACTTTTTTCAAACAAACATGTAGGACGTCTTAATGTAACTTCAATATCATTTGATTTTACTTTGGTAACTTTTCCAGGAATTGGAGCAGTGCCAATGTTTAATCTAAGCATTTCACCCATGTTAATTGGAGCAATTTTTTCATTATTTGATGAACCAACTGCAGAGTCAAACAAACTGACTTTTAGTTTTGCAATATCAGAGTTTTCTGGTAAAGAATCAGGTTTGCCAATGACAGAACCAATGAATGAATCACCACGTGTTAAATTTGGATCAAGTTTGGTACCGATTGCAATAAGTCCACCTGGCTTTACATTGTCAACGGTTCCAGCACCAGTTCCTAGAGATACAATTTCGGTAATTAATGGTTCATAATTTTTTTTCTTATCATTTAGCAATCCGGGTTTAATTTCAATTTCATCTCCAATACTAAATTGTCCCTCAGTTAAACTTCCTCCAATAACACCGCCCTTGATATTTGCGATTTTAGAACCAGGCTTGTTGATATCAAATGAGCGTAAGACATGCATGACGGGGGATTTTTTGTCATTATGCTCCGGAGTTTTAATTTCATTTTCTATAGAATAAATTAATGCATCTAAATTAAGATTGGATTGTGCAGATACAGGAATTACAGGTGATTTTGCGGCATTTGTTCCTTTGATAAATTTTGAGATATCTGAATAATTACTCATTGCTTCTTTGTATGTGATTAGATCAACTTTGTTTTGTACTACAACAATTTGTTTAATTCCTAATGTTTGCAGTGCTAAAAGATGCTCTTTACTTTGCATTTGTGGAACTTTTTCATTTGCAGCAACTAGTAGGATAGCACCATCCATTAATGCAGAGCCTGATAACATGTTTGCCATCAAACTTTCGTGGCCAGGACTGTCAACAAAACTGACTACTCTACTAAGTTCTCCTTCTTGTTTACAATTTGGGCATTTAGGAGATGTGGAGTAATTTGTTGGAGGTTCACAATCAGGACATTTGTAAAATGCTGCATCAGAATAACCGACACGAATTGTAATTCCTCGCTTCAGTTCTTGGCTGTGAACACTGGTCCATTTTCCTGTTAGTGCCTGAATCAGAGTGGTTTTTCCATGATCCACATGTCCAGCAGTACCAATGTTTACACATGGTTGATGACCATATTTTTTAACGTACCAATCAGGAAGAGAATCTTTCCAATGCATTACTAAAATGACAAATCTTGACTATGTTAATTTATGCATTAATTTCGACTTATTCTGACTTTTTACTAATCATCGGCAATTTTCCTTTCTTGAACAAAAATGCGATAATTCCAACAATAACAATTATTGCGATAATTCCTCCTACAGATGAATCTCCATCACCATTTTCTAAAATAGATAATTCAGAAACATCAATTGTAGTATCATATGACAATATGTGTTCTTCCCTCATAGAATCTTTGTATGATACTTCAATTGTAATGTCATGTTTTCCCATTAGTCCAACTCCATCATATTCAATTGGAATGTTAAATGGAACAGGGCTATCAGGTTCTATTTCATCAATGTATTGTGTTGATTCAAGAATATTTGAGTCACCTCTTGGTTTTAAAGTAACAAAGCCGAAAAGTCCATCACTATTTCCTTCATTTAGAATATCACCAACCACTGTTTGTTTTCCAGATAAATCAATTACCTTAACACCATAAATTGTTGGATCAATCAGACCAATAATGTAAAAGTCTGCAACTCTAGTAACAGTTTGAACTTCGCCATGTGCATTATAATAAGTGATTGCCATTGGAAGATGTAATGGTTCATTTTTTAGAGATTCTGGGATGAATGCATTAAATGAAAAACTTACAGAAGATTGAGGATTGATTGTTCCAACGTCCCAATGTGTTTGATCAAAGATTACATTTTCTAGATTTGTAATTGATTTCGATTGGGATGATACAGAAGTAAGATCGTTTTGTAGAACAATATCTACATTATTCAATGGTGCAGAACCTTCGTTTGAAACTTCAATTATTACTAAATTATTTTCAATTGATGTTAGCGCACCAGATATTGGTTTTAGATTAACAATACTATCACCTGTAAGTTTGTAGGTAAAACGAAAATTTTCATTTCTTTCACCAGATTCTCTTAATCTTGAAAAGCTCAAATCTACATTTCCAGCATAATCCTTGATTGATGCCTTATCTGAAACATCAATAAAAAATGTTAATGCGAAAGTATCTCCAGCTTTAGCTTTTTGATCATTATCAGCCATTATAGCTACACCTCTTCCACTTGGAGATTGAAATGCGGCTGGAAGAGAAATTTTTCCTTTAATTCCAGTGATATCTTGTGTGCCAACATTACTCATAACAACAGTAAATGGAACATTTTTGTCACCAGGTGCAACTTCAATTTTTGAACCTTCAGTACCAAAATATGCATCCAGGAATTTAACACTTAGAACACCTTCACGTAAAACACCTTCAGGCACACCTGCAGGTCCAAGTCTAGCACCATCATAACCAAATGATAATGGAGTAAGTGATGTAACCATCAAAAACATTGTAAATAATATGATTAGATTTTTCATGCTGTAATCTCCATTGTAGTTTCTTCTCCATCAAATGCTTTGCCGTCTTTTATTGTAATTATTCTGTCAACATCAGGGAATTGATGTCTATCATGTGTCACAACGATGAATGTTTGGTTTAATTCTTTAGCCATTGTTATTGCAAGTTTTACAACTTTCTTAGCTGTAACTGAATCAAGATTTCCTGTTGGTTCATCAGCCAGAACTATGGTTGGACGATTAACTAAGCCTCTAGCAATTGCTGCTCTTTGTGCTTGTCCACCAGAAATTTTGTTAGAACGCTTGTTAATTTGGTCTTCTAGATCAACTTTAATGAGTAAATCTTTTGCATTTTGACGTACATCCTCAGTGCTACCTTGTATCTGCTGTGGAAGCATAACATTTTCTAAAACTGTCAAGTCAGGTAAGAGATTTGCAAATTGGAAAACAAATCCTAATTTTTCATTTCTATATTGTGAAACCTGTCCATCATTTAGAGTAGTAGTTTCTTTTTCATCTAAGATTACTTTACCACTTGTGGGTTTGTCCAATAATCCAATCATATTTAGTAATGTGGATTTGCCAGAACCGGAACTTCCAACGATTAGAACAAATTCTCCACGTTTAATATTAAATGAAACATCATCTAATGCCTTTACTTGAGTATCACCCTCACCAAAAATTTTGGTGACGTTTTGTAATTCTAAAACAATATCAGACATTTCTCATAGCCTCCACCGGTTGAAGTTTTGTAGCTCTGTACGAAGGATAAATGGCTGCAAGAACTGCTAAGAAAAATGCCAAAAGTGCTGTTTCTCCAATTTTTGCCCAGTTATAATTTACCTCAAGTGCTAGACTTCCTTGGAATTGCATATTGGTTTCTTTTGCATATGTTGTATATGCTAATCCAATTCCAGTTCCTGCTCCTGCTCCAATTGCACCAATAATCATTCCTTGTAAAATGAATACCATTAGGATATCTTTTCGTTTTGCACCAATTGCACGCATTACACCAATTTCTTTGGTTTTACTATTTACTAACATCATTTGGATAGTGACAATTGCAAATGCAGAAGACCCCATTCCAAAGTAACCAATTAAGTTAATCATTGCAATTCCAGAACGAAATCCTTTGAGTGTTGCCTCAGCAGATTCTTCAATAGTTTGTGCCTTTAGATCATCATTAGCATATGCAGTTAAGAACTGTTTTCTAATATCTATTGCAGCTTGTGGGTTTCTTTCATTAAGTTTTACAAAGATTGAGTTTGATTCATCAGGTCTATCAAGTAAGCTTCGTAGTGTATCAATGTGGACAATTACACTGGTATCAAATCCTTGACCTCCAGCAGTTTTTGATATTCCAGTTACAACAAATCGTTTTGAATCTTCTTCGCCTCCTTGATTTGTTACAATTAATTTGAGATTATCACCAACTCTTACGCCACCTAGATCTTCTGCAACAGTTTCGCCAACTACAATTGAATTTCTAGCATAAACATACTGACCATCACTAATCGTTGTATGAATTTTGGATGCTTGTATGTCTGATACAGGTTCAACACCAACTATTGGGACATCAAATTCTTCGTGAAATTGTCCCATGCTTCTAAATTCTATATCTGCACTGCCCGAAAGCCGCGGCGTCGCGGACTTGACCAAGGGGACTCGTTCAAACCAATTAGTGTAAACCAGATGAGATCTTTCGATGGTTGCTTCTTCTTCATGACTGACAAAGATATCCCCAAATCTGTATTCAGTCATATCACGAATAATAGCATCATAAATTCCCTGAAAAATTACAAAATTAACATGAATTACTAAAATTCCAATTGATACAGCAAGTACGGCACCAATCAGACTACCTCTTTTGTTAGCAAGCATTCTAGCTGCCAGATTTACTCTGTAATCCATGATATATACGGAAATGTCGAATATATAATATTGATCAAGTATAGTGCTAACATTTAGGACATAAAATTAGTATAAAGGCTATATTTATTAGATAAATATACTATCTACTTAACATATTGGACATTTTAGATATGAAGATTCTTAGTAGGTTACTGAACAATTGTAGAAAACCAGACAGACAGATTGGTATGGAATTAGGAATTTCAGGTGGAGCTGTGGGTGCAAGGATTAACAAAATGGAGAAGTTAGGAATTATAGAAAAATTCTGTCTAAAGGTAGAGCCACCACTTTTGGGATTGAATATGTTTTACATTGTAGTAAATACTCAAAATCAAAAAGAGATTATTAAAAATGTAAAGTTAGCTGGAATGCCATTTACAATTGTTCCATGTATAGGAGGAAATACAGTCATTGGAGTTATAGTAAAAGAAGACATGGCTGAGAAAATTGAACTTTTGAAAAAATTAATGCAAGATGTACGTGTAATGTCAGTTTTTGAAGCAGATAACACAAAGATTACACATAATCTTACTAGGACCGATTTAGAAATTTTAAACCAATTGATAGAGAATCCAAGGAAAAGAATTGAACAATTATCACAAGAGACCAAATTATCCACCAAGACAATTAACAGAGGGTTAGAGAAATTACAAAATAATGAATCAATTCAATTCACCTTAGTATTTGACCCAAGTAAGATTGAGGGTTTCTTGTGTTATGCAGTTGTAGCAATTACACAAGAAGATATTCCAAAAATGTTAAAGAGATTTGAAAAAGAATTTTCAGAAGATTATCTAATGACGCCATTTTTAGCAAAAAATCAAATAGTTCTATTCTTGTATAGTGAGAGTATTTTCAAGATGGATGAAATGACGGAGAAGGTCGCAAAAGTAGAAGGTACTATAACAACTGAGTTATTTATTCCAAAGAAAATTGATATGCCTGGAAAGTGGTTAGAAAAAAGATTGGAAACACTAACAAAGTCACAGACATTACATATTTCTCAGGCAAACTAAGATGAAAAAAGAAAAACTGTACAAGGGACGATTATTTGAAGTGAATGCATACAATATGCAAGTTGAGCACAGAAAAATTAGACGAGAAGTTATTGAACATCCAGGCGCTGCTGCAATGCTTGCATTTGATGAAAAAGGAAAAGTATTGTTAGTAAAACAGCATAGATTCCCTCACGGATATATTCTAGAAATTCCGGCAGGAACATTAGAAAAAGGAGAAAAACCAATTGACTGCGCATATAGAGAAATAATAGAAGAGACAGGTTACAAGGCCAAAAAGATGACTAAACTAGTCTCATATTTCCCCTCCGTAGGCTATAACAAAGAAGAAATCCACATTTTTGTTGCATCTAGAACAAAAAAGGAATTTGACTTGAAACTAGATAATGATGAATTTATTACGGTTGTAAAGATGGATCTTAAAAAATTAATTGGAATGATTAAAGCTGGAAGAATTATTGATTCAAAAACAATTTGTGCAGTAATGATTTATGCAGCAAAGAAAAAACTACTCTAATTACTTGTAACTTGGTTTAACTAAATCTGTTATATCTGACCAAGATTGTAAAATTTTTTCAAACATGTAAATAAGATCAAATAATGCAAGAGAAATTTGTTTTTTACTTTCCAATGATGAACGAATTTTAGAAATTTTTGTAAAATTATTTCTTTGTAGAGTAATGGCATTAATTGCAAGATACCTATCATTAGAAATAAATGAATCAATTGATTTTATTTGTATTTCATCAATATCTTTTGCAAAACCATATAGTTTTTTTAATTCAGTTTTAGATAGATTTGATTTTATTAGAGATTCAGCTAACTCAACAACAGTATCGCCAGCAATTTCAAGTGTATTTGCAGCAATTCGATAATCAAGGATATCAATATTTTCAAGATTAAAGATACCTGCCAATCTAGTATCCATGATCGTACTACGGATTAATCTTACAAGAAGGAAATATTGTCTATTTATTTCAGCATCACGGTTTGCTATAGTTTCAAGATTCGTTTTATCTCCACTTTCTAAAGATGATACAACATCACTAAACATTCCAAGTGCAATTGAGCTCATTCGTTTTAGAATGTTTTGTGGATTGACAGATGTTTCATCAAGTAAAAATTGAACAGAGATATTTGTTGCGTCTTCATCAATGATTTCCATTCCCACTAGTCTTCTCATAGAACCACGAACACTTTCTCTATCAGTAATTGAGATAGGAGATTTACTAACAATTCTAATAATATCAAACCCTAAAAGATATGCACCTGTAATTGTTGGAACAATACTTTCGCCCTTTGGCAGAGGATATGAAATTTTAATTTCTTTAGAAGGTTTCTTACTTAGTTGTGTTCTGATAGAAAGATTATTTTGATTTGTTTCAATTTCAACTTGATTACTCTTGTCTAGATTATTTGCATCAATCCATTCTTTTGGTAAAGATACTAGAATACTACTTCCAATCTTTTGTAGGCGTCGAGTAAAGGTAGTCAATTTATACTAATTTATATTATTTAAGCCAAGTATTAATATTTTCCATCTATGTCGGTTTGATCATAATGGCGACAGCATTTTGTCCAGCTCACATTACAGGTTTCTTTAAAGCCGAATTAGACAAAGATGATTCAAAACAGCTTGGTTCACTAGGTGCAGGATTTTCTATACAAAAAGGTGTCAAGACTACAGTTACAATTAGAGATAAAACAAAACATGACATTGCAAACTTTACAATCAAAGTAAATGGATTTGAATCAGGCGATATGCGAGTATCAGAATTAGTTCTTAGTAAATTTTCTACAAAAGGAAAATTCATTGATGTAACACATGAAATTGATGTTCCAGTTGGTTATGGTTTTGGCTGTAGTGCAGCAGTTGCATTATCATTATCTATTGCATTAAATGATGCCTTGGGATGTAAATTGTCTAAAATTCAAGTAGCACAGATTGCTCATGATGTTGAAATAGAGTGTAAGACTGGACTGGGAGATGTTTTGGCCTCATATCACGGAGGATTTGAGATCAGAGTAAAACCTGGGGCACCGGGAATTGGTGAAGTTAAAAAAATTGATTCAAAGGAAAAACGCGATGTTATCATAATTTGTTTTAATCCAATTTCAACAAAAAAATTTCTCAAGGAACGAATCTCAACAATTAATGGTTTGGGAGGAAAGATGGTCAATAAACTAATTGAGAGTAACGATACAGAAGAATTTCAAGATATGTCAGTAAAATTTGCAAAGTATGTTGACGTAATAACACCAAAAATGAATGAAGTGATTACTCTTTTACATAAAAATGGAATTAAATGTGGAGTAGCATTATTTGGTGAGACGATTTTTTCACTAGTAACAAAAGATCAAAAACATAAGGTAAAAAAAATTCTAAAACAATTTGATGAGGGATTGATTATTACATCAAAGATTGATAATTCTGGTGCCAGATTACAGTAAATTTTTTGATGCATATGAATATTCCAAAGTCTCATCCTCGATATTTGTCTCTTCAAGTTAGAGAAAAGTTGGTTGATGGTTTTGATAATAATTTAGTTGCAAAAGAAGGATTGTTAGCTCATGGAAGAGGGGAGGCATTTGATTATCTCATTGGGGAGAAAACAACAAGATCTGCAAAAAACGCTATCAAGGCTGCAGCACATATGCTAACTCAGGCACAAAATTCTGTTATTTCAGTTAATGGAAATTTTGCTGCACTTTGTCCGAAAGAGATTATCCAGTTAGCAAAAATAACAAACTCAAAGATAGAAGTAAATTTATTTTATTCAAGTGAAAAACGAAAAAAAGCAATTTCAAAAATTTTGAAAAAATCTGGTGCAAAAGAAATTTTAGGAATAACCAAAAAACAGTCTACAAAACTAAAGGGAATTGACAGTGCAAGGAGAATTGTTGATAAGAACGGTATTTTTTCTGCTGATGTGGTATTAGTTCCATTGGAAGATGGAGACAGGACAATTGCTCTGAAAAAGGCAAAAAAGAAGATTATTACATTTGATCTAAACCCTCTTTCTAGAACTGCTCAAGCAGCTGATGTGACAATTGTTGATAATGTTACTCGTGCCATGAAATTACTTGTTTCTGAATCGAAAAAATCGAGAAAGAAAATTACATTTGATAACAAAAAGAATCTAAAATCTGCAATTTTAGAAATTCGCAAAAATCTTGAGAGGAGAGCAAAAAATGCCTAAGACAGTAAAGGATATCATTCAAATGAAATCTAATGAGAAAATCACTGTTTTAACAGGATATGATTCAACAATGACCACACTATGTGATAATGTGGATGTTATTCTAGTTGGAGATAGTGCCGGAATGGTGATGCTCGGGTATAATGATACTCGTGATGTAACAATGGAGGATATGATACGTTTTACAACTGCTGTAAAAAATGCAAAAACTGATTCATTAATTGTTACTGATCTTCCAATTAATTCCTATGAAACTGAAGATTCTGCAATAACTAATTCAAAAAGACTTGTACAAGCAGGAGCACATGCAGTAAAATTAGAAGGAGGAAAAGAAGTTGCTAGAATTATCAAAGCACTAGTAGATTCTGGTATTCCAGTAATGGGACATTTAGGATTACTTCCACAAACTGCAGAGAAATATTCTGTTCAAGCAAAGAAAAGTGAAGATGCGATTGCATTGATTGAAGATGCTAAGATCCTAGAAGAAGCAGGTGTATTCAGTATTGTTTTAGAGATGGTAACTAGTGATGTAACAGAAATTATTACAAAAATGGTCAAAGTTCCAACAATAGGCATTGGTTCAGGCATAGATTGTGATGGTCAGGTACTAGTAGTTCATGACATGTTAGGCATGTTTGAGAAAATAAAGCCAAAATTTGCTAAAAGATATCTAAATTTGTCTGAAGAGATTAGAAATGCAGTAAATTCGTATGTCAATGATGTAAAAGAAAAACGATTTCCTGAGAATGATCATACATTTTCCATGGAAAAAGACGAGTTAGAGAAGTTGGAGAAAGAAATTGTCTAAGAAAAAATTGCCACATCCATCACTTGACATTGTTGAAAGTTATGGTACTGAATTAACCGGGAAAAACATTGTTCTTTGTGTTGCAGGTTCAGTTGCGGCATACAAATCAATTGAGCTTGCCAGACTACTAATGCGACACGGTGCAAATGTCCGATGTGTGATGTCAAATGCCAGTACAAAACTTATCAAACCTGACTATATGAAATGGGCTACTGGGAATAATGTTATTACAAAATTAACTGGAGATATGGAACATATCAAACTGGCTGACTACAAGAGATCTGATTTACTTATTGTATACCCTTCAACTGCAAACACCTTAGGAAAACTAGCAACTGGAATAGATGATACACCAATTTCTACAGTTCTTACCGTAGCATTTGGTTCTAAAATCCCAATAATTATGGGTCTTGCGATGCATCGCTCGATGTATGAAAATGCTGCAGTTCGAAAAAATATGGAATTTCTAAGAAAAAAGATAGATTTTGTTTCACCACAGATGATCGAAGGTAAAGCAAAAGCACCAGAACCAGAAGATGTCCTATCATTTGTACTAAAGAAATTTGGCGGTTCAGAGAAATTACGTGGAAAGAAGGTTTTGATGACTGCAGGTCCAACAGTAGAAAAGATAGATTCAGTTCGCGTAATAACAAATCAAAGTTCAGGTAGAACTGGTACATTGTTAGCTTCAGAATTGGTTTCAGCAGGAGCTAAGGTCACATTGATTTATGGTCCAGGAACAAGCGATCCACCAAAAGGTGCAAAGGTGATCCGAGTCAATTCTGTTGATGAAATGACTAAGGCCGTTAAAGAATGTCTGAAGAAAAAATTCGATATTGCGATAATGGCTGCTGCTGCATCAGATTATGTGGTCAAAAATGGAATCTCAGGCAAGATAAAAAGTGACAAAAAGGAAATCAATGTGAAACTTGTAAAAGCGCCAAAGATTATTGATGTTATAAAAAATAAACAAAAAGACATTTTCCTTGTTGGTTTCAAAGCAGAAACTGACATTTCTAAGAAGGAACTTGTCAATCGTGCAAAAAAGAAACTAAAAGAATCTAATGCAGATATGATAATTGCAAACGATATTGGTCGTAATTATAACAAAGATACAAGCTATAATGAAATAATTATTGTAAATTCTAAAGGGACAATAAATGTTCCAAGGACTAAAAAAGAGAGACTCTCCAGAATAATTTGTAAAAACATTGAAAAAAGATTCTAAAGGGACAAAATACAAACAACGTACCATTTCAGTTTGGAATGAAGTAGCACAATTTTATCATAAGAGATGGGCAAAAAGTGAAACTGGGCCGTTTGCTGTAACAAAGAAGCTTTTGGATTCATCTAAAATAAAAAGAGGCGATAATGTTTTGGATCTTGCATGTGGAACGGGTCTTGTTACAAAAAAACTAATTAGAAAAGTTGGGAATGATGGACAGGTTTATGCAATAGATTCATCAGAATCTGCAATCAAAATAGCTAAAAAATGGACCGGTGCTGTTAAGAATTTACATTTTGTGAGAGCAGATGCTGAGAAAGTCCAGTTTAAGACACAATTTGATGCAATAACATGTCAGTATGCACTGTTCTTTTTTCCAAATGAACAGAAAGTGTTGCGAAACATGAAGAGGGTTTTAAAGAAAAAAGGGACAATCACACTAGCAGTCCATGGAAAATATAATGTTCCATACTTTGATTGTATTTTAGAACCAATAAAGAAGATGATACCTGACTATCTACCCAAATATCCAGAGATGGATAGGTTTGGTACAAAAGAAACCTTTGCTTCTGCAATCAAGAAAGCGGGGTTTAAGAAAATTGTTGTAAGGAAATTTGTTTTTCAATATAGTCCAGGTATGTTTTCAGATTACTGGAATGATTACAAAAGACATCTATCAAAGCCTCTAAAAGAAAAATTTGACACTTTGAGTGCATATCAAAAGAAAAATCTTAGAGAAATGATCAAGGATAATACCCTAGCATATACAAAGAAAGATGGAAAGATTATTTTTCCATGGGAAGTTTTAGTTTTAACTGCCAAAAATCAATAGACATCAAACATAAATTCAGATTATTAGGCATAAAGATTGTTGAAAGTTAGAAGAAAGCGACTTTTGAAAAACTGTAAAGAGATTACAGGTTGCGATATGATAGTAGCGTTAGAACCTGAAAATCTGTTTTACCTGACTGGATTTTGGGGAGAGGCAATTGGAATTTTAGAAAAGAATGGAAAAACAACCATAATTGCTCCAGAACTAGAAGTTGGTCGAGCAAAAGAGGAAGGAATTGACTGCGAGGTGATTCAGTCTGATCGCGGTATGAGTTCTTTACTAACATTGAAGAAATTTCTAAAAGGAAAAGTCTGTACAGATTGCCAGAATTATTCTGTTATGCAATCACTAAAAAAATCATTCCCAAAAATAAAGAGCTCGATTGATCCATTCAATAAATCACGAGAGATTAAAGATGACAATGAAATTAAAATTCTAAAAAAGGCATCTAAGATAATTGATGAGATGTTTGGAATTTGCCAGAAAAAAATTAAAACTGGACTAAAAGAATCAGAGCTTCAAGCAATTCTAATGTCATATGCAGTTGAAAATGAAATGTTTGATACGGGTTATCGTTCTACATTAAATCCATTAATCATAGCGGGCGGTCCAAATGGTGCATTGCCTCATGCACAAGTAACAAATAGAAAATTTAAAAAAAATGAATTGATAGTTGTTGATTTAACATTACGTTACAAGAGTTATGTTTCAGATGCAACACGAACATTTGCACTAGGAAAAATTTCTGATGAAGAAAAAAATGTTTATGAAATTGTTAGAGAATCACAAAAAGCTGGACTAAAATCTGTAAAACCAAAGATAGATTGTAAAAAAATTGATGATGCATGTAGAAAAATTATTGATGAATCAGGATATGGAAAGTACTTTATTCATTCCACGGGACATGGTATTGGATTAGATGTACATGAACTGCCAACCATTGGACCTAGAAGTTCTACAAAGTTAGAAAAAAATATGGCAATAACTGTAGAACCTGGAATTTACATTCCAAACAAGTTTGGTGTAAGAATTGAAGATTCATTAATTGTAACGCAGAAAAATCCAATTCTTTTACATAAATTCACAAAAGAATTGTGTGTTGTTTAATTTTTTGAGGCTAGATGGATCAAAAGAGTTTATGAGGGTGTAGATCTCCAATAAGCTGTGCAAAAAGAAGTGAATACAACGTATTTGAAGGCAATCACTATTCGTGATCCTAGTGATTTACATTCAATAAAAGAAGACATCAAAAAAGGAATGGTTCTCATTTTGAGAGTTACACCGTTAGCACAGAAAGATGTTGAGAAATTACGCAAGGTTGTAGAAGAGCTTTATGTTATTGCACGAAATGCAGAGGCTGATATTGCCAGATTAGGAGAAGAAAGAATCATTGTGACCCCACCAAATGTAAAAATTTGGAAGCCGGATTATGATTTAAAATAATTTTATAGCTTCTTGAACTTGTGGATAATGAGTTGTGACTCTAAACATTCTGTTAATTGATGATGAAAGGTTTTGTGATTTTCTTCTTTCTCCATGATTGACAAGAACTCGTCGAAGTTTTGGTCTTAATCTTTGTACATATGACATTAATTGATTATAATCACTATGCCCACTAAATCCCTCAAGTTTTTCTGTTCCACAGTTAATTGTGACAACTTCAACCTTTCCGTCTCTTCCCATAATTGTTACTTGTCTTGCACCATCCATTACTCTTCTTCCTAAAGTTCCGTTTACTTGATAAGAAACAAAAAGAATTTTATTTTTTGGGTTTGGAGCAAAGTTTCTGAAATATTCTAAAACTGGACCGCCTTCAAGCATTCCAGAGGTAGCAATTACAATACATGGAGAATCTTCTCTTAATGGTTCATCTCTTCCATCTGCATGTTCAATATTTGTAAAGTATTCTGAATCAAACGGATTATCATCTGTTTCTAAGATTTTTTGTTTTAGAGATCTTTCAAGATATTCAGGATGAGCCTCATGGATTGCTGTTGCTTCTTGAATCATTCCCTCCATGAAAACAGGTGATTCTGTTAACTGTCCAGATTTCATATATTTGTCAATAACCATCATTAGTTCCTGCGCACGTCCTACAGCTGGAATTGGAATCAAAACTTTACCTCCACCCGTAAGAATTTCGTTTACAGATTTGATAAATGCATTTTCTACTTCTTCTCTTGATGGCTGAATGTCTTCTTTTGCACCATAGGTACTTTCAACTAACAATGTTTCAACACGTGGAAATCGCGTATCAGCACTTTCTAGTAACATGCTTTTTCCATATTTGATGTCACCGGAATAGACAAAATTATGATCACCATTACCAATATGAAAATGACATGATGCAGAACCCAAAATATGACCTGCATTTGCCAAGACTAGTTTAATGTCAGGTGAAATATCAGTAACAGTTCCGTATGAGAGACCAATTGTTTGTCTCATAATTTGATGAACATCTCTTTCCGCATACATTGGTGTACGACCTTGTGCACCCGCAACCTTGATTGCATCTAGTTGAATCAGATTCATCATTGGCAAGGTAGGTTCAGTACAATAGATTGGTCCTTTGTATCCATATTTTGTTAATACAGGGAGAAATCCAGTGTGATCCAAGTGAGCATGTCCAATAACGACAGCATCAAGTTCATCTAATGAGATATTAGCCCAATCCAAACGAGGGTATGCTTCAGAAGGTGTTCTTGCACCAGGATTCACGCCACAATCAATTAGCACCTTACTATCAGGAGTAGTCAAAAGCATACAAGAGCGTCCGACCTGTCCAAATCCTCCTAATGTAAGTAATGATACTTCAGATTTCTGTACAAGTCTAGGTCTAAAAATTTCTTCTCCAACAGTTTTTAGTTGTTTTGCTCTTTCTGCAGAAGAGACTTTTAATTGATAATTGATTGCTTTGATTGTGTTTGATGGTTTTGTAGTTGATTTTCTTACTCTTAATCTCCAGCCAGTTTGCTCAGTCACCTCTGCATGATTAAATTCTTGTGCATTTCTTTGACAAAGCCACGGTCTTTTTACCTCAATTGATACTTCACCTGTGGCAGTATCAAAAAATGTAGCCTCTAGTCCTGCATCAGCTGGAACCACAGAATCTAGAATTTTTCTTGCATCTTCTTCAGATTTTCTAATTTTCACATCTGTTCTTATGACAATACGCTTCTTGATTTGATTGACAAGGTTGGAGATTATGTCATTATTCTCCATTAAAAAGCGAGGCTTGTTTGTGTAAAGAGCAATACGAGGTCCTTCATAGTCAATTTTTGTAACATTAGCATCTTTGGGTATACTTGTCAGTATGGTTGCCATTATATTTTGGCTAGATTGATCTACTTGCTGTTGTTGTTTTTTTTGCAATTAATCTAAAGAGGGAGGACAGATTTCTTTTGTTCTTCGGTTAAAAGACGGAATCCATTTTTATCAACCAATGCTACATTGATTCCATCACCAGTTCCAATATTTCTTGTTATGGCTGCCTTGACTGCACGTAATGCAACAACTTTTGCATCTTCTAATGTCAAGTCATTTTTGTATTCTTCTTCCAACAGACCATATGCAACTGGGGAACCACTTCCAGTTGTTACATAATTTTTATTTTCGACAGAACCAAACATGTCGATGTTAAATAAAGCAGGACCTTTTGCATCAACACCACCTACTAGTATATCTGCAATGAACGGATAACCTCTATTTTGATGGAACATCAAGGAGGTAAGTCGTGCTAATGAGTTAACTGGAATAGGTTCTTGGTTTTGAATTCTGTGTAAGTTTGCATGGTAACGTAATACATCTACAATATTTTGTGCATCTGCTACACCACCTGCCAAAGTAAGACCAACATGTTGTTCAATTTTTTGGATTTTCATTGTGTTGTTGTTTGCGATAAAATATCCGGCACTTGCTCTCATATCTGCACATAATACCACACCATCAGTGGCTTTGATTCCTACAGTGGTTGTTCCGTGTAATATTTTTTCTTCAACATTATTCGACATAAGATTACCTCGTTTTGAGATAATATCAATGATATTAGACCCTTTTAAATAACTTTGTCATAGGAACGAAGTGTTGAACAAGAAGGGCGGAAAATCGCATACGATGGAGCTTCCAAGACAGATCGTTGTTGGTGAAAAGAATATCGAACAAGTTGGAGAATTTTTAAAATCATTATCAAATCCAAAAAAAGTTTCAATCATCTCAGGAAAAAATGTAAAAAAAATAATCGGTAAACAAATTGATCAGTCATTAAAAGATTCAAAAATTACTGCAGTTTGGCATTTAGCAAAATCAAATCAAGTAAAAGAGACCATACAAATACAAAAAAAAGTCAAAGCTACAAAAAGTGATATAATCATAGGATTAGGCGGAGGACGTTCTGTAGATATTGCAAAATTATGTTCGTTTAATCTAAGAAGACCATTTGTTAGCATACCTACTTCTGCATCACATGATGGAATTGCAAGTCCATTTGTTTCTGTTAGGGGAAAAAAACCACATTCATTGGTTGCAACTGCTCCACTAGGAGTATTTGTGGATCTGGATATAATCAAAAAAGCGCCAAAGAGATTGCTTGCAAGTGGATGTGGTGATTTGATGGCAAAGGTTACTGCAGTTCATGATTGGGAATTAGGTCGTGATAAGACAGGGGAATATTATGGAAGATATTCGGCAAATCTTGCTTCAATGAGTGCAGAGATACTAATAGAAAGTGCAGAAAATTTTTCCAAGAATGACGTAGATGTTAGAGTAATTGTTGAAGCCTTAATCAGTGCAGGAGTTGCATCATGTATAGCAGGAAGTAGTAGGCCTTGCTCAGGTGCAGAACATCTTTTTTCACATGCAGTTGATCATTTAAAATTTGGAGTAGGATTACATGGAGAAAAATGTGGAATAGGCTCCATAATGATTGCAAAGTTACAGGGACAAGATTGGAAAAAGATTGTAAAAACTTTGAAAAATTCTGGTGCGCCTACAACTGCCAAACAGATTGGGTTAGCACCAAAAATATTGGCTAAAGCATTAGTAATAGCACAATCATTACGTCCTGAGAGATATACAATACTAAAAGAAGCGAAAATGACTGAGAAAGAAGCATTAAAGCTTGCAAAAAGTACTGGTGTTTTGTAATTATTTAGATTTTTTTTCTACAGGTTTTTCAGATTTTTCTTCTTTTTTTGCCTGTTTGTTCTCATATGATTCTACAAAATTTACTTTTTCTAACGATGGTACAAATTTGAACAAGTCCATTTGTGTAAAATGTTTGATAATTGCTAATCCGTCTGCTCTAAAAATTTCTTCAGGAATTGTAATGTCTACTGTATTGCCAGTCTGTTTAAAATTAATTTTTTCATTTTCCACAGGTAATCGTGATTTTAGAATTTCAGAAACTTTATCATTATCAGAATCAAGAGATTTTTTTACATCAACGTCATAAACAATTGTTTTACCGGCAAATCTATGATTATAATCTATTTGAACTCTGCCAGAACCAATAAAACGAATTATTCCTTTCTTATTATCAATTTCAACAGTGTCTCCCACTGAAACTTTTTCTGCATCTTCACCAAGTTTTCTGAGAGGGATCATTCTCACTTTGCCTTTGTCTCGTGCACCGAATCCTTTGTCAGGTGAAACTTCAATTGTCTTTTTTTCGCCAGGTTTAGTTTCAGGTAGTGCATCATCTAATCCTTTGAGAACCCAAGCCTCTCCGACAGAGACCAGTTTTGGCATGTATTTTAGATTAGGATCATGAATTGAGTGTTTTTTTGCTTCTTCTTCGTTTGTGCTTTCAAAGACTTCTCCACTGTCTTTAATTTTGGCAGTGTAGTCAAGTAAAATTAATTGTCCTTTTTTGAATGTCAACGTAGTCGATTTTGAATTTCCTTATATTAAGTTAGAGCGAATTAAGTGACTTTAGTTTTTCTTCAGCAGTTTTCAGACCTGCTTGAGCATCAGTATCATAACCCATCATTGCTAATGTTGATGAAATTGCAGAGATTGTTCTCATTACATGGTATGGACTTACTTCACCCATACAGCCAA
>CAZEES010000024.1:0-17165 GCA_964511265.1 uncultured Candidatus Nitrosopelagicus sp.
ATGATGCTGAAATTAACAATCAAGGATGTTTTAAAGCAAAAAACATTCGGATTGATAGCCATAATTTCAGGAGTAATTTTGGGAATAGGGTATTATTTTCTCACATTAGAGATGGCACTCACACACATGTCTGCTGAGATAGAATTGTTGCCAATGTATATGGCAGCATCAATCACATTGACTGCAATTGTAGCAATTTTAGCAGGAATTAACATTGCTTTAGTAGCATACAACATCAAAACACAGAGAAATAAGAATTTAAAAAAAAATGGCACCGGCGCAATATTAGGTGGGGCATTAACTGCATTTACACCGGGCTGTCCGGCATGCACAACTTCACTTTCAGCAGTATTAGGAATTGTTGGAGGACTAGCCATTTTTCCATTACAAGGATTGGAATTAAAGATAGTATCAATCGGAGCATTAACATTTTCAATTTGGTGGGCTATGCGTAACATCAATAGTGCCACATGCTGTATGATGAAAGAATGATGACAAAAACCAAATATATTCAAAAAATTTCAATCATTACATGACACTAGAACAACAATCTCAGAATTCTCTTTTGGAATCATTTAATGAAACAAGAAATACAACATTAGAATTAATAAAAAACTTAGAGAAAGATGATTTTGGAATACAAACTGCAGTTTTTATGAGTCCGCCAAAATGGCACATAGGACATGTAAGTTGGTTAAATGAGATAGTATTAAGCAAAACACAACACGATTACAAGTTTTATTCAGAAGAATTTTCAGAGTATCTAAATTCGTACTATAATCAATTTGGAAAACCTCATGATAAAGCTAAACGTGGAGTTATGTCAAGACCAACAGTGGATGAGATTTTAGAGTATTTTGATGTAATAACAGACAGAGTTAGAAAAGTGATCATGAATCCATTGGAAAAAGACGCAATGTATCTTTTTACAATGGCAATCCATCACGAGTGCCAACATCAAGAACTTTTAGTTTATGATTTGCAACATCTTTTAGGAGAACGATATAGACCGGCAAGGAGGAATCAACCACCAATTTCATCAAAAAAAGAAAAGAAAAGTATCAAAATTGATGGAGGATTGTACAATATGGGATATTCAGGTAAGGACTACTGTTACGATATAGAACTTCCAGAACACAAAACATATCTAAATGATTATCAAATTGATAATTTTTTGGTAAGTAATTCTGATTATTTGAAGTTCATGGAGGAAGGAGGTTATGAAAATTATTCATTTTGGCTCTCAGATGGATGGGATGCGGTTAAAGAAAATGAATGGATTGCACCAATGTATTGGGAAAAAGAAGGTAACGAATGGATGACTAGTGATTTTGCAGGGAAACGAAAAATTGTTCCAAATGAACCCGTCTGTCATGTAAGCTTCTATGAAGCTGCAGCCTATTGCAAATGGGCAAACAAGAGATTGCCAACTGAAGCAGAATGGGAAAAAGCAGCATTGTGGAATGATGAAAAAGGAATTAAAACAGACTTTCCGTGGGGAAACGAAAAACCAACATCAAGACATGCTAATTTGTTGGAATCAAATATTTGGAATTGTAGTGAAGTTGGTACTTTTGAAAATGGGAAAAGTAGTTATGGATGTCATCAGATGATAGGAGATGTTTGGGAATGGACATCATCAGAATTTGTTGGATACCCAGGTTTCAAAAGTGGATTTGATGAATACAATGACAAGTGGTTCACAAATCAGAAAGTTTTACGTGGAGGATCATTTGGAACTCCATCAAAATCAATTAGAGGTACGTATAGAAACTTTTTCAGATTAGATGAAAGATGGTTAATTTCCGGATTTAGATGTGTAGAGGATGTTTAGATTTTTTTGCCAAGATAAGAGCAAAGTATTTTCGTGAATCAAACCAAATTTCAAGTTTTTCAAAGTTTGAATCTCTCAATGATGATTCAATTTGTTGAATAGAAAATTTATGAGAGTTCTCAGTGTGAATTAACTCATTTTTTGATAAAGTGATTGAGAGATCGGATTTTGGGATTGTAACAGATTGGTCAGATAATGAACGAAGATACATCTCAATTCTACCTTTTTGCTCATCATAAATAGCGTGATGCTCAAAATTTTCTAGATTAAAATCACCACCTAGTTCACCATTGATTCTTTTTAACACATTAAGATTAAATTTTGCAGTTATTTTTTTGGTGTCATTGTATGCATTATGCAAAATTTGATGATCTTTTTTCAAATCTAAGCCAATTAAGAATAGATCATCATATTTCATCAGATTGTTAATTTTTTTAAGAAATAGTATTCCTTCAGTTTGACTAAAATTTCCAAAACTTGATCCAAGAAATGTAATCAAATTGGGCTTGTCGTCATAATGCTCAATAAAATCAAGACCGTTTTCAAAAGTATCAACTACACCTGTAACTGTAAGATGTGGATAATCCATACAGAGATTTTGAGCGCTTTGGTTTAGAATTTCAGATATATCAATTGGGAAGTATTGCAGATGTTTTTGTGATTTGAACAAAATATCAATTAAAAGTCGAGTCTTTACTGAAGAGCCACTTCCTAATTCTACAAGATGGTATTCGCCAGAGAGATATGCAAGTAATTTTTTCTCAATTGTTTGTAGAATTTCAGTTTCAGCATTGTATGGATAATATTCCGGAAGAGAGCATATTTCATCAAAGATTTTTGAACCATCATCATCATAGAAAAATTTTGGGTTGATTGATTTTTTTGGTTGTTGGAGAGTTTGACGAATTTCTTCAGCAAATGTGGCAGTTGTACTAGTCTTGGTTGGTTTAAAATATGTTAAATTTTTTTGAATTAAATAAGACCTATATCCTAATAATTCCTGTTTGAGTTTTGGATTCATGTGTTGTTGTTGATTTTTATTTTGCATAAATTTCTTATCACAGGAGAATATAAGACCAATCATGAATGAGATTCTCAGAGTAGAAAATTTAACAAAAAAATTTAAGAAAAAAAACTTGTTTTCATCGGATTCGGAAGAAGTTATTGCAGCAGATTCAGTAAATTTTTCTATAGAACATGGAGAGATTCTAGCCATAGCAGGACAATCAGGTTCAGGAAAATCAACTATTGCAAAATTAATTCTGAGATCAATAGAACCAGATTCAGGAAAAATTTTCTACAATCAAGAAGAAATTAAAAACAATTCAGATGAATTAAAAAAATTTCGAATGAAGTGTCAAATGGTCTATCAAGATCCTTATGATTCAATAAATCCAAGAATGACTGTTTTGGATATAGTCAATGAGCCTTTAGAGATTCATAACCTAGGTACAAAAAAAGAGCGTAAACAAAAAGTCATCGATACATTAAGAATGGTAAGATTAGAACCAGCAGAAGAAATTTCCAAAAAACACCCACATATGCTTTCAGGAGGACAAAGGCAAAGAGTTGTTATCGCAAGAGCAATAGTAGTACAACCAGAAATCATCATTGCCGACGAACCAGTATCAATGCTAGATGTTTCAATACGTGCAGAGATCTTAGAACTAATGAAAGAAATTCAGAGTAAGAACAAGATTTCTATGATATACATAACTCATGATCTTGCCACAGCTAAACACTTTGCAGATAATATTATAATTTTGAATTCAGGGAAAGTCATGGAAGCAGGTTCAATTAAAAAAGTATTGTCAAACCCCGAAAATTCATACACTAAGGCATTAATTGCTGCAATTTCAGAGCCAGACCCAGACAATCTCTATAAAGAAAAAAAGATTTCATTGTGAAAGATTACTTTTGAAGATAGTTTTTGCCAGTGATTGAGATACACGCAGATGTTCAGGAATTGCACCTTGAATTATTATCTTATTTAGTAAAACATTACACTCTTGTATACTACAACCTCTCACTCGGAGAAAAAGTTCATTTTTTGTTTCAAGTAAAATCTTTTCACGTGGACCTAGATTTTTGTATTGTTTGAGTTTATTTTCATAGTTGGAAGGAAAGTGATATTTGATTGAATCTATTAATCCTGAAGAGTCTTGTGTGCTTGCAGCAATTATTGGGATTTGTAAGTGTTCATGAATTTTTTCAATGTTCACAATGTTGTACATTGAAAGTATTGTTCCGGGTAAGAGAAGGAAAGAAATATCATCTCGGTTTAATTTTTCAAACATGGAGATTATTTCTGCAGTGATATCATCACCTTTGATAGTAGCACTTCCAAAAACAAACCCATCAATTAAAAACTCGTTTGACATTACAATGCCCGCTAAAATAGATTTTTCACTTTCTTGTGCAAAACTTTCAGAAATAGCTAGACCTCTAATTCCATTTTTTTCAAGATGCAAAGTTTTCATTAGACTTTTTCCTTTGATAACTCTTGTAAACTATTCCAGTGATGACCATCAACACGGCAGTGATTCCAGACCACATTGCAAATGCAATAAGATCACTGTCAGCCATAGGTGAATGTGAAATTACACCAAAATAAACATGATTAAGAAATTGTTAGATTATAATATTCAAAATATAATCAATGTTTGTTGGAAGAATTAGATTTTGATGTAATAGTCGTTGGAGGAGGTCCTGCAGGATCATCAGCTGCACGAATGGCTGCAAAGTATGGATGTACAGTAGCATTGATCGAAAAAGAAAGATCTATTGCAGAAACCGTTCGAACAAGTGGCGTAACATGGATTTCAGATATTGAGAAATTTGGAATACCAAAGGAGTGTTATAATCCAATAAAGAAATTTTCATTCTGTTCTCCAAAGAATTCAGTTACAATCTCAGATAATATTGCAAAAGCAGCAGTCTTGGATGTAAGAAAAACATACAGGTTCTTAGCAGAAAGGGCAAAAGTAGCAGGTACCAAAATATTCGTATGCACAAATGTTTCAGATGTTTTAAAAAATTCATCAGGAAGATGTGTTGGAGTGATTGCAAAGTCGCAAAATAAGCATATTCAGTTTAATGGTAAAGTGATTATTGATGCAAGTGGATTTGCATCAGTTGTTGCCAAAGAATTAGGACATGTAAAACAATGGAAAAAGTTTGGCGTGGGAGCAGAATTCGAAGTGAAGACAGAGAAACTAGAATATGACAACTGGTGGTTGATGGTAGGACAAGAATATTCACCTGCAGGTTATGCATGGATTTTTCCAACGTCTAGAGATACTGCAAGGATTGGAGTTGGGATTGGCAAACCAGACTCAGATGTAGATCCCACAGTTAGGTTAAATGAGTTGATTGATAAAAAAATGGGGCCCATCAATGATTTAGGAAAAGTTGAAAAGATTGAATTTCATTATGGTTTGATACCAAACGAAGGATTGTCTAGAAAGACAGTGTATGATAATTTAATTCTGGTGGGAGATTCTGCAGGTCAAGCAAATCCTCTTGTATTAGAAGGGATAAGATATGCAATTAGGTTTGGAGAAGTTGCAGGAAAAGTTGCTGCAATTGCAATAAAAAATGGAGATACATCAGAAACAATGTTAATGCCATATGAGAGAGAATGGAAGAAAGCAATTCAGTCAAAAATTAATTCTGCCATTAAGGTTCAAAATAGATGGGTAGGGCTAACAGATGAAGAATGGGATAAGGAATTAGATATAATTAATGAATTGACAGCAGATGAATTTTTAGATTTCATACGTGCAGATTTTGGAGTATCAAAGATGGTAAAGCTTGCAACACATCATCCAAAGATGATTGTGAGGCAATTGTTCAATATGGTAAAAGGTACGTAATTTCAATCATAATTCTAAGGTAAGGCTTTATTCATCAATTTTTGTCGAGAATTGTATGGCATTTGAAAAATCAGAATCAGGACTAGTTCGTAGTCTGTCTCTAAAAGATTCAGTGATGATTGGAGTTGCATCCATGATTGGAGGCGCTATTTTTGTTCTGGTAGGACCGGGAATGGCACAAGCTGGAGCGGCATTAATGATTGCATTTTTGTTAAATGGAATAATCACAGTATTCACTGCACTGACATATGCAGAATTGGGTTCTGCATTTCCTGCAACAGGAGGAGGTTACAAATGGGTCAGAGCAGGATTACCAAGACCAAATGCATACCTTAGTGGATGGATGGCATGGTTTGGGCACACTATAGCAGGAAGTCTATATGCAGTTGCCTTTGGATCTTTTTTTGCACATCTATTAAGAACATCTGGAGTCATTGGAGACGACGTAGGAATACCAATTGATAAGATTCTAGCAGCAATTGCAATAATTATTTTTATTTTCGTTAATGTAAGAGGTTCATCAGATACAGGTAAAGTTGGAAATGCCATTACATTTACACAATTAGCAATAATTGGAATATTAATTGCAGCCGCAATTGGTGCGATGATGTTTGCAAATCCAAATTGGTCTGATAATTATACAGATTTTCTTCCTAGCGGAGTAGCAGGATTAGCATTAGCAATGGGACTGACATTCATTGCATTTGAAGGATATGAAATAATTTCACAGGCAGGAGATGAAATTAAGAATCCTAAGAGGAATATTCCACGAGCAATTTTAATTTCACTTGGAATAGTAGTTTCAGTTTACATTTTATTCACATTTGTTTTCATCGGAGGTTTGAATGAATCAGTAATTGGGATGCCCGCGTGGGAATTCATTGGAAGTTTTGGTGAATTAGGAATAATAGAAGCAGCAGATCAATTTCTTCCATATGGCGCATTAATTGTGCTGGCAGGAGGGTTGGTTTCAACACTTTCTGCATTAAACGCTACTACATTTGCAGCAAGTAGAGTAAGTTTTGCAATGGGCATGCAATACAATCTACCTCACATATTTAGTAAAATTCATCCAAAATATCACACACCATTTGTCGCAACAATTGTTTCAGGCGCGATTATGTTAATTCTTGCAATATCCATGGATTTGACTGCAATTGCATTTGCAGCAAGTGTAATGTTTCTATTTTTATTTACACAAGTAAATTTAGCATCAATTACAATTCGAAGGCTATATGCATCAACAGTAGAATATGGATTCAAGACTCCACTTTTCCCATTAATTCCAATTTTAGGCATTCTCACAGCAATGGGACTTTCAATTTACTTGTTATTTACACATCCAGAGAGTTGGTTAATAGCTATTATTTGGATAGTGATTGGTTTTGTTATTTACAAATTTTATACATCAAAAAAAGAATTGGAGCACAATGCACCACTTGTTTTTACACAAGGTCCAAAATTACGAAAAAAATACAGAATCTTGATGGTGTTTGACAAACGCACCGCAAAAAGAATGTACAAGATGGCAAAAGCAATAGCTCAAGATAAAGATGGAGAGATTACAATTTTAGATGTAGTAAATGTTCCACGTCAAACTCCATTATCATTAACACATGGATTTGGAGATAAAGGACTAAAAGCAATAGAGGAATTTAAGAGAGAAATTACAGGTTCGTTACGAAATAGATACCTAGTAAGACTAGCACATGATCCAACAGAAGCAATTTTACAAACTAGTGAAGAACAAGACATTAACACATTATTGATAGACTTTGACTTTTTGAAGAATAATAGGAAATTACTTTCATTGACAACATGTGATATAATCGGAGTGAGATTAAGAAAGATGTTTGAACAAGACATAAAGAATATCATAGTGTCTTATGACAAAGGAAGACATAGTGATTTAGGACTAGAGATTGCAAATTCTTTTCAAAAGATGGATGAATCAAAAATTCGAATAATCAGAGGAGCGGTAGAAGACCCAAAAGAAGAGACCCAAATAGTGAATAGGATTAATGAAAAGATGTTTGAATTAGAATTGCCAAAGATACAATTCGAGAAAGTGTATTCAGATTCAAATATCATAACTGAATTATTATCTAATTTCAAAAAGGAAAAAAATGCATTGTTAATCCTTGGTGCAGGAAATCAGACAGATGCCGCATTTAGTCCAAAGACGCTTAGTATTTTGGATAAGAGTGGAAAATCAGCAATTATAGTTAGAAACCATAGATTTTCAGAAGTGCATGCAAGGTCATTTGCTAATTTTATCATTCCAAAGATAATTCAAGTGAAATTCATCTATCAGATTTACGTCAATGTAATGCAGAAAGTTTACTCAATGAAAGCAAAATCTCATAGAGAAAGGGATGATGATGACTATTTTAATAATTGAATTTTAGAAATTAAAAAGTGAATTTTAGCTGGCAGGTAGTTAGTTCATTTTCTACCCTAATGTTCATATTCATGAAAACAGGAATTAGATATTATGCTAAATACTATTTTTAAAGATGCAATAATTAATCGTGAAAAGACATTATCTATTCTCAAGGGACCAGAGTATGAGAAAATTATACAAAAAGCAAAAGAAAACTGGATTGATTATACGCCACAAAAACAAGAAGTGGTTTCTGCAGGAATAGATAGTAGTTTTAACAGTACCAAATTTCAAGGTGCAGAACTTTGGGCGGTAACAGCAGTATCAATAAAATCAGATGGAGATATAATTGCAGACCTACATGATTTTGGTTTAGACACAAATCCAGTCTTGGCATCACTTGCAAGTAAAATGGAGATAGATGCATGTAACATGTCAATTGATAATGCAGATTTAGTATTGATGGATGGCTCACTGTACTCTCAATTTATGACAAGGCAAGCATCATTAACAGAATCTATGGTTAATGCAATGAAAAAGAGAAACAATGTGGTTTTTGTTTCAAAGACATCGAATACACGAAAGCAATTTGAGGAGTTAGGAGCTGTTGCTGGAGATATCTTTTACTACAATCATGCTGCAAGAGCACCAGGATTCAGCAAGATATTTGAAGATGGAAAATTTGGAAAAGACAAAATTATTACATCAATATTTGCAAGATTAGCAGATTCATTACCATTAATCAAAGTCGAACTATTTGGAACAGGATATTCAAATGAAGATTTTAAACAAGTGCTAGATAAAATTTACAAAAATAGTATCAGTGGGTATCCATATTCTCTAAAACTTGCGCATAATAACTGTAAGATTTCAGGAAAGGATCTTGCAAAACTAGCTAGCATACATGGACTATCAAATGAAATTGGTTCTAGGGAGGTTTTAGGATGAGTTTAGGGTTTGTGGTAGGAGAATCAAAGCCAAATGTAGTGACAATTCAGTCATCAAGAGCGCTTCCAATAGGCGAATATGTCATAATAGAAGTTGATGAGGGCAAGATTGTAGGATTAGTAGAAACATCATTTGTTACGAGTGCAGCATTATCAGATGTGAAAAATTTTGATGAAGCGGAAGAAAGTATAGAGCTTGCTGAACTAAACAAAAGAGACAAAAGTTACACTGGAAAAATTTTGATTTTAGGGTTTTTAGAAATGCTACGAAAAGGAAAGGCCATACTTCCTGCAATCCCACCACTTCCAGGTACTAAAGTAATGAAAGCAACAAAAACAGATTTGGGAGAAATTTTTGCACCGGAGAAAGATGAATGGTTGAAAATTGGCAATCTCTTACGAAATCAAGACATTGATTCAAAAATTAATCTAAACAAAATTGTTTCAAGACATTTAGGAATTTTGGCAATGACGGGAATGGGAAAGAGTAATCTTGTTTCTTTACTTGCATCTAAAATTGCAGCATTAAGCGGAACAGTAATTATTTTTGATTATCATAATGATTATTCAGATTTAGACATACCAAAAATTAATGTCATTGATGCAAAGATTAATCCAAGATTATTAGATGCCGAGACATTGTCAGAGGTATTAGAGATTAGAGAAGGTGCAGATATTCAACAAAGAATTCTAAGAAAAGCATTTACATCAGAAGTTAAAGAATCTTCTAGTTTTTGGGAAGCACTTGATCAACAGGTCCAGTATATTGGAAGTGATCCAGAAAGAAAAGAAGAAAGGCATTCTGCAGACAGAGTTCAAGATAAGATTGATGATGCACGTAATAGATTTGCAGATATTTTAGATCCTGATATGGCGTATCCTGTAGGATTAATCAAGGAAGGAAGACTCAACATTCTCAATGTTTCAGAATTTAGCGATAAACAGGCAAATGTCGCATTAGGATATTATCTTCAAGAATTACTTAATGATAGAAAAGCTGCAAGTAATGCAAGAAGTGCAAAGAGTAAGTCAAAGAAAAGTTACATGTTCAACAGTCCAATCTTTGTAATTATTGAAGAAGCCCATGTTTTCATTCCAAAAGGAGAAGATGCTAGAGCAAAGTATTGGGCAACGAAAATTGCAAGAGAAGGTCGTAAATTTGGATTAGGATTGTGCGTAGTTTCGCAAAGACCTCGAAATATTGAGCCTAGTATTCTCAGTCAGATGGGCTCTTTAGCTGTAATGAAAATAGTTCAAGAAGATGACCAGCATCAGATTGCATCTGCATCAGAATCAATTAGTAGAGATTTGATTGCCCAGTTAACATCATTGAATGTGGGGGATGCCGTATTGGTAGGTCAATGGGTTAACTTACCAGCAATAATTCACATTGATGAGATGAAAGGAAAGATAATTGGTTCAGACCAAAATGCCGTTGATCAATGGACAATGGCAAAAAGATTTGAAGAAGTAGGAGCTCCATCAACTAAAGGTCTAACCAAGAAGGATTACTAAAATGAAATTTGCACATATATCAGATACACATTTGGGGCAATATCGTTCTATTAAAGAAAGAGAAGAAGATTCTTACAATGCATTCAAGCAAACTATTGAAAAATCAATTGAAGAAAAAGTTGATTTTGTGATTTTTTCAGGAGATATTTTTGATAAATCAAATCCTCCAAATGATGCAGTTTTACTAATGATGCAACAGCTTATGTTGTTAAAAGAAAAAGGAATTCAATCTTATTTTATTTTAGGTGATCATGATCAACCCAAAGTAGAACAAAATCCAATTCACTGGTTATACAAAATGACAGGATTTGCACATCACCTAGATTATCAAGAAGATGGTCCAACAAAATTCAATGATGTTCTTTTAATAGGATTTGATCACCATAGTGCTGGAAAAGATACAGAGGAATTAATGGAAAAATTTAATGAAGTTGATCTAATTGCAAAAGAGCATGTGGGTCATAAAATACTTGTATTACATCAGCCTTTAACAGAAGTTCATTATCATGCAGGAAAAGTTAGTGGTTTGAGTGCAAATGATCTCCCAAAAAATTTTACTTATTATGCAATAGGAGACATTCATAAAAATTATGAAAAAAAATATGAGTTTTTAGGAGGACCTCTTATTTATCCTGGCTCGATAGAGATTTCTTCAACAGAACCAATAAAAGAATCTCCAAAAGGATTTTACATTGTAGATATTTCATCAGAAGAAGTAATTCCAAAATGGATTGAACTTGACTTAAGACCACGATTTGAAGTAGAAACGGATGCAAAAGAACTTCATAACGCAATCCTTGAATTAATTTCTAAAATTGATAGTACACAAAAACCATTAGTTAATTTAAATATCAAATATCATGACTGGGATGAGATAAAATCAGAAATTGGGCTATTGAAAGAACATGTTCTTGATTATTCAATTAAGATGCAAAAAGATGAAAAGCAATATCCATTATCGCTTAATGAATCAGGAAACATAGATGAGGAATTTAGAAGATTAGCAACTAAAAATGTTGGTGAAGAATTAGCAATGTTGGCATTTGAGAAAATTTATCCAGCATTGAATGAGAATAAACAAGAAATAAAACAAGTCATCATTAAAAATTTTGAAGATTACAAAAAGGAGAAACAAGTATGATAACTTCTGTGGAACTTTTTAATTTTTTATCACATAAGAAAAATGAAATTCCATTTGATAACGGAGTGACCGTATTCATTGGAGAAAATGGTGCAGGAAAATCTAGCGTAATAGACGCAATAACATTTTCACTATTTGGAAAAACAACCAGAGGAACTAAAGAAACATTATTCAGAGACGGAGAAAGCCAAGCATATACAAAATCTAAATTCCAGATTAATGGGAAAGGATTCCAAGTTTTAAAACAAATTCAAAAAAATGGGGCCGGAAAACACGAGATATTTGACGAATCAGGAACAATCATAGCCAAAAGCGTAACAGAAGTTACAAAAGAGATCTCAAATAGAATTGGATTAGATTACGATACATTAAAAATTGCATCTATTGTTCCGCAAGGAGAATTAACAGATATTATTCAGAGTGAGAAGGGAATAAAGCTACGTGGTTTAATTGACAAAGTAATGGGAGCAGAAAAATTTCTAGAAATCGAAAATCGATTAAAAGAAGGAATTAAGGAATTTCGACAGCATTTAGATGACGAACATGGCTATACAGATAAGGATGTTATAAAATTAGATAATGAAATCAATGATTCAAAAAAAATGGTTTTAGATTCTAATGAAAAAAAAGATACACTTCAAGAGAAACAGCTTGTAATTAAAAAAAATAAGAATGAGTTTGAGAAAGAAATTGAAAAATTGAAAATAATTCAGAGTAAAAAGTTACTTTTAGATGAAAAAGAAAATTCCATTTGGAGTACAGCGAAAAGAGAGATATCAAGACTTAGTCAAGAGAAAGATGACAAAGCAAATAGAAAAGAAAAATGTGAACCTTGTTTGGAAATAATTAAAGATAAGACAAAAACTGAAGATTTGCTTAAGATGGCTAAAGGGAAAAAAATAGAACTAGAAAATGAGATTGTAAAATTAGAATCTAGTTTAGGGTTTTTTAAAAATAGGCGGGAAATAGCAGATAAAATTGGTAATATTGAGGGAGAATGTCCAATTTGTCATTCAAAAGATATTGATCCAGATCCAAATTATCAGATAGACCATATTGAAAAAGAATTACTGCAGGTAAATAATAAAAAAATAGAAGTAAAAAGTAAATTAACAAAAATTAACACGGAGATACTTGATCTTGAGAGAGAAAACAATGAAATTGTAAAAGCAGAAAATACATTAGAAAATTTTGCAATTAAGAATAAAGAACAAATTGAAGATTTGAATAATGATATAATTTCTTATTCAAAAAAACAAGAAAAATTGGTAGAATTTACTGAAGAAGAAAATATTACAGGACTTGTTGAGTGTATTCCAGATATAAAACATGAGATATTGCAGATAGAAGAACTTCAAAAAGAAGTAATGGGTTATAACCCAAATGAATTTCAAGAATTAAAAAATAAATTTGATTTAACAAGTGATGAACTAGAACAAATTAATCAACAAATTGGTGAAGAAAAGAATAAAATTGATAATGGCAAAAATGTTATTGATAAAAAAACACCAATATTAAGAGAAATTACATTAGCGAAAGAATACATAACAAAATTAGAAGAAATTCAATCTAGAATATTTTCAACAAAAAGTGAAACTTTCACCGGTTTAAGATATTTTACAATTAATAGAATTTCAGAAAATGCATCACAATATCTTGAACAATTAAAAACAAAAGTCCATCATCTGAAATTACAACAAGAAGGAAATAACTCGATTAAAATAGAATGTGACACAATATCAGGTTCAAGACCTATAAAAAATCTAAGTGGAGGAGAAGCAGTTTGTGTTGCATTAGCAATACGATTAGGAATGGCAGAGATGATGATTAAATCACCACTAAAAATGATGGTTCTAGATGAACCAACAGCTGCATTAGATCTAAAACATCGAGAATACTTTGTTGATGCAATTCAACAATTAACAAAAAATCTAAGTGAAAATCAAAATTTCCAATTTATTATAATTACACATAATGAAGATATTTGGGATTCAGCTTCCTCTACCGTGTATAAATTTGAAGAATCAAATAATGGAACTGTTGTGAAACGACTTTAGCCACCAGTAAGTTTACCAAATTTTTCGTTCTTACACAATGTTTTCATGAATTCCAGATTAGATAGTGCAACTACTGCAGAATGTCTAACAGATTCTTCAGGATCATTTAGTGCATCTTCTAAGACTTTTGGCTCACCTCTAGAGCCAACAACTCCCAATGCAACAGCTGCTTCATGCCTAACAAACATGCTAGGATCATTTGCAGTTGCATCTTCTAATGGTTCAATTCCGCTGCTATATCCCATTTGACCTAGTGAGAATGCTGCTTCATGTCGAACTAGTTCATTTGGATCTTCTTTGAGAACCTTGGCAACATATTGAACCTTATCCTCACCACCCAGATCTACTAGAATGCAAGTTGCTCTACATCGAACAACATAATCATCGTCGTCTAATAATTTAACAAAATATTCGGTATCCTGTTTTTCATAATGAGATTCCATTTCTGCAAAGAGATCAATTCTTGATTGTGGTACTGCATTCATGTTTGACATCTTTTTCAGTCCTTTTTAATTCCTTTTTTTGAAATGTCAGTTATCTTTTTAATAGAATCTCAAAACATGAGAATCATGGTAACAATTGGGGAGAAAGCACCAAATCTCAAATTGGGAAAATGGGTTCAAGGAATGGATACAAACTTTGACAAAGAAGGAGACAATGTAAAACTCGTCGAAGTATTCCAAGTTAATTGTCCAGGGTGTTTTATGCATTCAATTCCAGAAATAATTAACATTTATCAAAAATTCAAAGGTGACGGACTAAGCGTGATGGGAGTAGCAACTGCGTTTGAAGATTATGATAAAAATACATTAGAAAACTTGGAAATGCTTCTAACAACGGGAGAAGTTGTTGGAGATACAAAACAAGCATTATCCCAATATGGTCAGCTTAATGAGGGTAAATTACCCTACAAAATCCCATACCCGGTGGCAATGGACTCGTTAGTAAAAGAGGGAGGAGACCCATCCAAAGAAAAGATGACTGCATTTATCAAAAATCAACTTCCAGACTTTGAATCACAGCCTCAGGAATACAAGGAACAAATTTTTTCACGGGTTAAGGAGTATTTCAAATCAAAAGAATATTCAGCAGAGACATTTGAAATGTACTCATTGCAAGGAACACCATCAACAATTTTAGTTGACAGGAAGGGAATATTACGTGACGTTTCATTTGGTCAGACTGTAAATCTAGAATCGATGGTACAGAAATTATTAAACGAATAATTTTTTATATTTTTTCAGAACTATCAACCCAATTAAAGAGGTCGCAAGAACTAGTGGTGCAACTTCATAGAATTCAGGAATAACATATGTTCCAATTATTGTAATCATATTGTCATTTGAATTAAATTGGATATTCAATGTGTCATCTTTTATTAAATAATCTGAATTAATTCCATCTACAAATACCATAAATTCATTATTTTCAAAAGGCATGATTACATCATCAGATAATTTTACTGACAATTGTCCAGCATCTTCTGTATCAGTTAGTGAAAAGATTAATGAGTTCGTGGAAGGATTTGATTCTATCTTATCAACCAATCCATTAGATATTTCATAATCAATTTTTTCAGATATGTCAAATATGTCCAGATATGTTGTTCCTTGTAATTTGATTTCATGATCACCAAGTGCAGAGAATTCAATTGTTACAAATATTGAGTTTTTTCCTTTAGTGAATTTTGGAAATAATTCAGTGTCATCTAAATAAAATTTGAAATCACCACTAATCAGGGATTTTGGGATAACAACCTCTAGAATATTATTTTCGATTGAACTGGTTATGTCTAGCGTGATGGATTTATCATTTTTATCAAAATTAAGATTAGAGACATTTAGATTTCCAGTAGCTTCGACGGTAAATGTACGCTCATCAGTTTTCACAGGAAATGTGTATTTTAACCCAGTCATGTCAGAAAGTGGGGCTGCATCAACAACAGATACAGACATGGATATTAGAATTAAAATAATTAATAGAGATTTTATCATGCGGCAGTAGAAATTACTCGTTTTCGCATTTCTTTATCTTTCGCGATTCTTGGATGTGATGGATCTGCCAAGATTACCTCATACCAATAATGCTTACCATCTTTGTAAAGGAAATAAGAACCTAAAAGTTTCATATTTGGATATTTTTCAAGTACACGTCTATTTGCTACAGTTTTCATATCATCATCCTGCTTTATTCTAGTGACGCCTAGATGTTTTGGACGTCTTCCACCTCGTGGTCTTTGTCGTCTCATTCCACCAGAGCCAACTCTCATTCGAATTACAACTATACCTTGTTTTGCTTTATAGCCAAGTCGTCTTGCACGAAGAAGTCTGCTAGGTCTCTCAATACGTGTAGCTGCATCTTCTTTTCTCCATGCAATTGCACGATTTCTTAATTCTGGAGAGTTTTCTTTCCACATCTTGTGCCATACATCATCTTGACTTAGTGTCATTAGATTCATAGAAAAAAATCCCCTTAATAATCCTATGAGAGCTTAGAAAGGAAATTCATTATATTACACAGTGATTTTGTGGGAATATGAGATATTATCTTGCAATATTACTTGGGATAGGGGTGATTTTTTCAGGTAGTGCATTTGCACAATCAACGCAAGACATTGAGATAATACTTTCTTCTTCAACGTACAATTATGGTGATAAATTAGATTATAGAATAATTGTTTCAGAGATTACAGGAGAAGATGCATTTGTGTATGTTACAGATAAGACAGGCAAAAAAAGTCAGATACTAACAATTCCAATTAGGGATACTGAATTAAGAATTATTTCACCATTTGGGTTTGATAGTGTCATATGGAAAGAAGGCAAGTATGAATTAGAATTACAATATTCAGGTTCAATTTCAAATACAGAATTTATAATCTTAGATGATGGTTCTATTGGAATTCCATATTGGGTAAAAGATGTTGCAAGATTGTGGGTAGGTAATCAAGCACCAGATAGGGAGTATGCAAAATCATTACAATATTTGATTAATGAAGAGATAATCATTAATTCAGAGATTAGCGATGAGCTGAGAATACCAGAGTGGTTCAGAATTACAACCACATGGTGGACAGATAATCAAATTTCAGATGCAGAATATGGAGAGTGTCTACAATATTTGATTAATGAGAAAGTGATTCTTATTCCATATGATCAAGAATCAGTTTTAGAAGGTTCACCAGAAAGTACTTTGTGACTTTTCTTTCCAATTCCCCATAGAATAAGCATTATAATAATTCCCATGGACATGCCTATTACAGTGGAATAGATAAGATGACCATAACTAACATTGGTTGCATTCTTTTCTAAAGGAGACAAAACACATTCGCCATTCTCAAAGACAGTACCATCACCACATGCATTAACTAGGTTTTCAAGTTTTTCTTCTTCAGCAATTTCAGCTTGTGCTGC
>CAZEES010000025.1:0-17157 GCA_964511265.1 uncultured Candidatus Nitrosopelagicus sp.
AAAATCTCTTTGAGGAATATATACCGGAATCTAGTTGAGTAATTATTGGTTAATGTCTTAGTTGTGGGTTCTGGTGGACGTGAACACGCATTATCATGGAAATTATCTGCTTCTGATAAAATTGATCAAGTGTACACTGCACCTGGAAATGGTGGTACTTCTCAAAATGTTGATCTGTCTGTTAATGATATTGAGGGATTGGCAAAATTTGCTCAGGAAAAAAACTGTTTTACTGTGGTTGGACCTGAAGATCCACTTGCTGCAGGGATTGTAGATGTATTCATTGAAAAAGGCCTTCCAGTATTTGGACCAACTCAAAATGCAGCACAGTTAGAATCAAGTAAAATTTGGGCAAAAGAGTTTATGAAAAGAAATTCTATCCCTACTGCCGATTTTCAAATATTTGATAATGCACAAACCGCAAAAGATTTTGTAAAATCATATGAAAAACCTGTTGTAATAAAGGCCGATGGCCTTGCTGCAGGAAAAGGTGTAATTGTTTGTCAAAACAAAGATGAAGCAAATGATGCAATTGACACAATCTTAACTAAAAAATCATTTGGAGATGCAGGTTCAAAAATAATCATTGAAGAAAGAATTGATGGAGTTGAAGCATCTTACATTGCCCTTTGTGATGGTAAAATAGGAATTCCTATGGCTACAAGTCAAGATCATAAACGTATTTTTGATAATGATGAAGGTCCTAACACTGGTGGCATGGGCGCGTATTCTCCTACTCCAATAATTGATGAAAAACTTGCATCTGAAATACAAGAAAAAATAATTGATAAAACAATTAATGCAATGCGTCAAGAAGGAATTGATTTCAAAGGATTTCTTTATGCTGGAATAATGATTAAAGATGGCATACCATACGTTCTTGAATACAATGTTCGAATGGGTGATCCTGAATGCCAGCCAATTTTGATGCGTCTTGATTCTGATTTGTACAATTATCTACGTGCATCAGCCGAAGGAAAATTAAACGAATTGCCTGAGATCTCATGGAAAAATGATTATTCTGTATGTGTTGTATTGGCATCTAATGGATACCCTGCATCGTATCCCACTGGCGACATAATTTCTGGATTTAATGACATTCCATCAAATTCATTTGTATTTCACGCTGGAACAAAAAATCAAGATGATGAAATAATTTCTAACGGTGGTCGTGTCTTAGGAGTTACTGCATTAGGTTCTACCTTACAAGATGCAATCGATAATGCATATTCTGCATGCAAAAAAATACAATGGAGTAACAAGTATCAAAGAAATGATATAGGAAAAAAAGGTCTTTCTAGTTTATGATGTTTTTATAACGTCTTTTTCTGTAATTATCCAATCCATCTTGATATCATTATCTGAAACTGGAATTGATTTGACAATTTGTTTTGAGTATGAAAGTGCAATCTTGATTGCATTGTCTCCTTCAAGATATTTATCATAAAATCCTTGTCCATAACCAATTCTGTTTCCTTCATTGTCTAATCCTACACACGGAATTAAAATCACATCATGTTTTTCCTGAATTATTGCGTTATCTTTTGGCTCTGGTATGTCAAATTCATTTTTTTCTAATTTCAAAATATCCTCAATTATTCTAAATGACATGGCACTGTTTGATATTACAGGTAATGAAACACTCTTTTTTTCATCTAATAGACGTGTGATTAAATCGACAGTTTGTACTTCACTTCCTATTGAATAATAACAACCAATAGATTTTGCTTCTGAAATTATTTTTGTCTTCATTAATTTTGATACGATTTTCTCACTGTGGATTTCCATCAAATCAAATGATATTGAATCTCTTTTTTCTAAAAGATGCTTACGTAAAGCAGCTTTTTCAGGATTTAATGTCAATTCCCTTTGATAATGCAGCTGCAATTACAGTATTTTTCAAAAGCATAGCAACTGTCATTGGTCCCACTCCACCTGGAACTGGTGATACAAATGATGTTTTTTCAATAATTTCTGAATAATCAGCATCGCCTGATAATTTTCCTTCATGTCTTGTAGTTGCAACATCGATAACTACAGCTCCCTCTTTTATCATATCGGGTGTAAGCTTGAAAATCTCTCTATTGCCCACTCCTGTTATTATTATATCCGAGTCCAAACAAATTTTCTTTAGATCTTTAGTTTTTGAATGACATGTAGTTACAGTTGCATTATTTTGTAATAAAAGATGATACAGTGGTTTTCCTACTAAATTACTTCTATTGATCACCACTACATTTTTTCCTTCTAATTCAATATTGTAATATTTACACATCTCAATTATGCCTGAAGGCGTACATGCAACCAAAATTGCTTTTCCTATTACTAAGAGTCCAACATTTGGTGGTGTTAAACCATCAACATCTTTCTCTGGTAAAATCTGTGTTGTTGTATTAAACTCACTGAGATGTGATGGAAGTGGAAGTTGTACTAAAATACCATGTACTGTTTCATCTTCATTTAATTTTTCAATTAATTGGTTTAATTCTTCTTGTGTAATGTCTGCTGATGGCGTATGATCTTTTGTTAATATTCCAACTTCTTCACACGCTTTGTGTTTATTTCTTACATAAGTTGCTGAAGCTGGATTATTTCCAACTAAAATTGTTGCAAGACATGGATTGATTCCTTTTGATTTCAAGTCATTAGTTATTTTTGAAACTTTGTCTTTGATATTTTTTGCAACTTCTAAACCATCAATTTTTGTTCCAGTCAATGATGGTTAATTCTCAAAGCTAATAATAAATCCTTGAAAATCACCGAAAAGAAATTATTTGGTTAAGAAAAATCAATGTTATGTTCGTTGCAATTGTTGAAATTGTTCTTAAAGATGAGAAAAAAGATGATTTTAAGACTTGGATAACAGAATCAAACAAAACTTTATCAAAATTTGATGGTTTTGTTTCAAGAAGATTATTAGAATCACGAGATGGTGGAAATCGAATAATGGTTGAATTCCAAGATATGGAGTCATTCCAAAAAATGCATTCTAGTCCAGAACACTCACAATTTGCTAATCAATTACCCGAATTTATGGCTCAACCGCCACAACGTAATTTCTTTCAAGTAGTTGCAGAATAACATGAAATTTGAGTATGATACTACTGAATACATTCGAAAAATAAACAACGGAAATTCATATTTTAACACATTTCTTGATAAGAATACTCTTGCTGCAGGAATCTTGGTTTTAAAACCTGGTGAAGAAGATACACAACTTCCACATGAATCTGATGAAATGTATTATGTTTTAGATGGTGATGGATTTTTAAAAATAAAAAATAAAAAGTATAAATTAAAAAAGGGAAAAGCATTCTTTGTACCAAAAGATACAGAACATTATTTTTTTGGAAATAAGAAAAAATTAACTGTATTGTATTTTTTTGGTGGTCCTGATTCTTAACTTAAAATTTTAACTTTTCTTCCTCTGATTGATATTTTCTTTTTAGCAAAAAGCTCTACTGCTTTTGGATAAATCTCATGTTCTTTTACAAGAATTTTCTTTGATAGTGTTCTCTCTGTGTCATTGTTACTCACTTTAACAATTTCTTGTATAATTATTGGACCTGTATCTACGCCCTCATCTACAAAATGAACCGTACACCCAGAAAATTTAGCTCCAAACTCAATTGCCTGTTTTTGTGCATCTAATCCTGAAAATGCTGGTAGAAGTGCAGGATGGATGTTTAAAATTCTATTTTTATATTCTTTAATGAAATATGGACTAATAATTCTCATAAATCCTGCTAAACATACCAGTCCATTTGTAGGTGTAACCTTGTATTTTTTTAAAACGGAGATAATTTCTTTATCGTATTGTTGTCTTTTGCCTTTGTAATTGACACTATCGATTATCTCAGTTTGAACTCCAAGTTTTTTTGCAATCGCTAATCCTTTTGCATTTGGTCTGTTAGAAATAACTACTGCTGGATCTATTGGAATTTTTTGTTTTTTAATTGCCTTAAGAATCGATTCCATATTACTCCCTCTTCCAGAAATTAGAATTCCTAAGTGCAGCAATAACTGTATTCTATTTCTCATGAAAATAAAGCATTGGATTGTAAAGTAAACACGTCGAAAGAAAGCTTATCTGATAAAGAATTTTTTGGTTATTATGGGAATACTATCAAAGATTATGATATTAGGAGGCATATTTGTTCTCTCCTATGGTATATTTACAATGGTTGGTGTCTAATAATGCAAGTTTTTTCTATAAATAGAACTTGAATTGTTTGTTTGTTAACATTTTGCAAAACTTGCAATTTATAATCAAAACTTTATGATGTAAAGTGTTGAGAAACATTCGACTGACAAAAAATGGAATTGAATGTACAAATTCTACTTCTACCGTATATCTAGATCCAAAAAAAATACAAAATGAAGGCATACATTTTGTTTCACATGCTCATATTGATCATCTTCCAAATGGTGGTGATGGTTCTATCTTATCTTCTAATGAAACCAATAAAATTGCAGAATTACGAGGCTTCACACTCAAAAACTCTGTTTCCACACTAGAAAATTTTACTCTTATAGACAGTGGTCATATTTTTGGTTCCAAGGGGCTTTTCTTTGATGATATATTTTACACTGGAGATATATCAACACGAGACCGTGGTTTTCTAAAAGGTGCAAAAATTCCTAAATGTAAAACTCTAATTACTGAATGTACATTTGGACTGCCTGAATTTGTTTTTCCTTCTGTTACTGAGATTGTTAAACAAGTAAATGAAATAATTGCTAATTTGTATTCTAAAGGAAAACCTATACTTCTCCTTGGATATGAACTAGGAAAAGCACAAACACTATCTCAATTGTTTGGTGACTGGGATCCAATCTATTATCATGACTCTGTAAAAAAGATGAATGACTTGCATCGCTCAATGGGTGTTCCGCTAAAAGACTCCATAGGCCACACCGAAGCTGAATCACGAGGACTTTTAGATAAAAAACCCTGGGTGATGATTGCACCAATGATGAGTGCAAAAAATAATTTTATCAAACACATGAAATCAAAATATGATGCCATAACAATTGGATTTAGTGGATGGGCAAATTCAAAGAAATTTGGCTTCTCAAGAGGAACTGATTATTCTATGCCTCTAAGTGATCATTGTGATTATAATGAATTACATGATTTAGTGAAAGAGTCTGGGGCTGAAAAAATTTACACTATACATGGCTTTGTTGATGAATTTGCTATGGATTTGAACAAATTAGGATTTTCTGCTCAGCCATTACGTGAAATCTCTTTGGATAATTTTTGTTAATCGAATTTTTACAACAATTATGATTATCTTGAAAAAAATACCACTATTTGTGGAAATCTAGCAAACTGCTTCTCTAATTGTTTGTCCTGGGAAATTTTTATCAAACCACTCTTTGTATTTTGGCTCATTGTCATATCTATCTAAATAATGCTGCAAGTCTTTCTCAGGATCTGGAAAGCCAGGAATTCTTATTTCTTTGTCTCCTGTTTGTGGAACCAAAACCTCCCTAATTGTTTGTCCTGGGAAATTTTTATCAAACCACTCTTTGTATTTTGGCTCATTGTCGTATCTATCCTGATAATGTTTCAAATCCTTTCCGGGTGCGGGGAAATTAGGAACTTTGGTAGATGAAACTAATACTGCTTCACTTTGACATGTTAGTCTCTCTTCTACTTGTATATTTGATGAAAACAAATCTGAACTACTGTTCATGTATACTGCACCTCCACCAATTATGATTATTGCAATTATTCCTATGATAATTCCTGTTGCTTTTCCTTTACTTGATTTTTTTACACTGGTGCGGTCTGCCTCTACGTGTTCTATGAATTTCTCTTCTATGGTTGGCTCTTTTGATGCCAATTCTTCTTTTTTTCTTGGTTGTGGCTCAGTTGCTTTTAGCCCACATTCAGTACAAAACTGATTATTATCTAAAATTTTTGCCCCACACCCATTACACAATTTTGAAGATTCTTCTGACGAATCTGTAATTCTGCTTGGCTTAACGTAGGGTTTATCTGATGTTGCTTTTACCTCTGTAATCTTAAATGATGATTCCGTCGTCTTTCTAATTCTAGGAAAATTACTTGGTTGTCTTTCTGATGCTTTCATCTTGCTTGTCATTTGTCTATGTCTTGGAGTCAAATACTGCTCAACTAATGCATCAACATATTTTCTATCTTGCATTGAAATCATACTCCTTTTTTGAAATGATTCGATAATCTGCTTTAACCTGTCTGGATTTCCTTTTCCTATCTCTAGGAGTTTTAATGCATCGTCGATAGTTGAATCTGACATGTAATTAATGCTGCATTGAAATGTTTATAAAAATTGGTACTGACTTACCACTCTTCATCCGTTTTCAGTATTGGTTTGTCATTCTCAATGGCAAATCCCATGATTTCCAATGTATCTTGTGCTGTTTTTGAATTTCTAATTAAGATGTTCTCTGCAAGTTCAATTCGTTTCTGTTTTGACATATTTTGCCCAATTTTGTATTTTCCATTAATCTCGTTAGGCATAATCTTGATTACGGCTACTTCATCAAGAACTTGCATATCTTCCCTCATAGGCTCATATTTGCCCTCTGGTTGGTATTTTTTCATCAGTGCATTTAGTGCAAGAACCTTCTCTGATGAGTCACTGACTATTCCAGCTTCTCCTTTTATTACTACGCTGATGTATAATGTATCTGCTAATGATGCATCATTAGGGTCAAAAAAATATGATGGCAAAAACTCTAAATTTCTATCTACTTCAAATCCTACTTTGGAATTTCGTTTAATATTATCTAGTTTTTCGCCTCTTATGTGAGAATGCATGTATACCATTTCATTGATTAAAACAAAATTCATAGGAATAATTTGTGGATATCCATTTCCATCTATGCTGGAAACTCTTCCCGTTTGTTCTTCATTTAAAAATTGAACAATCTTATCTTTAGACTTGATAACTAATTTTCCTAATAGCTGCATATGCTTAGAATTTTCTTATCAGTTAAATTATTTATCTTGATCTTTAAAGTATGGAATAACTTTGCTAGCAAACTTATCAATAGACCCAAAGTAATTTGAACCCCAGAATCTTACTACAAAATGATTTACTCCTGCTTTAAGGAATTTCTCAAACACTTCGATTACATCGTCTGGTGTACCAACTCCCGTTGATGATCTTGCAATCTTGTCTGGAATTGTTGTTGCAGCCTCTCTCATCTTTACAATCCAGTCTTGGTTAGACATTGAGTATTCTGTAAAGTACTTTTTAAAATCAAATCCTTCTATTTCTTTCAATTCGTGAACTCTAAGAATCTCTGGTTTAAACAAACTAACTTTGACTGCCTCTTTCATCTTAGCCCATGATGTTTCTGCATCCTCTGAAAAGTATACGTCAATATCTAACGCCATTTGGAAATCTTGTTTTTCTTCTTCTGTTCTTTCATTCTCGTTCATTGAACTCATAATCTGATCTTTATGATCTTCAAATAATTCAGGCGTATATCCAATTGGTAACCACCCATCTCCATACTTACCTGTCATCGCAAGTGTACGTTTTCCACCTGATGCCATGTAAATTGGAACATGTGGTTGTCTTACTGATTTTGCTTGTAGACATGCTTCTGTTAACTGATAATACTTTCCTTCCCAGGTTTTTCTATTATCTGGATCTGAATCATAAAGTTGTTTTATGACTTGTAATTGTTCTTCAAATTTTGATACTGGTTTGTCAAATGGAATGTTGAATTCTTTTAAATTCTGTGCTTCTCCTGCACCAATTCCTAATGTTCCTCTTCCTTTTGATAATCTATCTAGTGTAATTGATGCTAGGGCAATGTTTGATGGATGTCTTCTTAATGCATCTGTCACACATGTTCCTAATTCCACATTGTTTGTCACTGCTGCAATTCCTGCAAGCATAACCCATGGATCATTGACAATTGCTTTACTCCATTGTGGAACATTTGAATGATCCATATACCAAATCGAATGGTATCCTGTTTTATCTGCTAGACTACACGCTGTTAAAATTTGATCTTCAGTTAATCCTAATCTTGCAACATTTAATCCATTTTGAATTCCAAATTTGAGCATTTTACCTGTAAGTATGCAAGATTGGTTGTTAATAAAGCATAGCGGTTTTGATTGTCGTTAGAAAATAAAATATGAAAAAGAAATAATGGTTAGAGATTTCCGGCTTTAATATCATTAAGACATTTCACAACATCTTCTTTTGAAATTGGAATTGGATTTGGATCCAAATGACCTTTATCTGTCATTACAACATCTGCTGCTTGATCAACGTCAGCTTTAAGGTCCAATTTATCAAATCCCATCTTCTCGATAATTTCTTTGAATCTATCGTAAAATATTGATTTGTTATGTTTGTGAGCCACTGTGGTACATGATGAAAGTGAATAACCATGTGGCACACCTTCATTTGAAAAGACATATGATAATGCATGTCCTAATGTAGTTGAACAGTTTCCGAAGCCCATTCCCGATAACATTGAGCCATATGGATAATTCTCTGGTTTGTCATTCATGATTGCATCATACAATACATCGAATGCTTGTTTACACAATGTTTTGGTAAGGTCATTTCCAAGTTTACTATCATAACCCTCTGTTGCTTGTGCACATGCATCACATACTGAACTTTTGATAACTTGATCTGGTGTTCCATTCATAAAGTATGAATCAATTACTGCTCTATCTGCAAGGAATCTATCCTCTCTGAGTAATTTCTTTTTTCCATCAAACTTTAGAACACAATATGTTGTCATCTCTGCACCCGTTCCAAATGTTGTAGGAATTAGAATTTTTTCTACACCCATTTCTGATGCTGCATACTTTACAACATCCATTGAACTTCCTCCTCCTAATCCAATCATTGCACTAATGTTTTTAGATTTGTATTCATCAATTACCTTATTGACCATCTCAATTGATGGTTCTGGTTGGACTTTGTCAAACAACAAGTAATCTTGTATGCCCATTTTTCCTAACCATTTGTCAGATAATTCTGGAGGAACAGTTGTTACTACCAGAGCATTCTTTGGATATTCAGCTTGTGATAATGCATCTTCCCCAAATTGAATTACTTTGGGAATTCTTACTGTATCCATAAGTCATGTAGAATAACTATTCTTTTTATACCTTCCAATATCAAAAACTTAAGTTGTTTTCATGTTACATTAGTTAATTGATCAAAAATCCTTCAAAATTAACTTTGAATAGTGATTCTAAAGCAATTCTCTCAATACTAAATGAAGGTCTTGAGATATCTAATCCCTCTCTTCATCTTAAAAAACACATTTTGAAAAACAAAATTCAATTTAACTCATCTCAAATAGATCTAAAAACATACAATCATCTGTTTTTGGTTGCTATTGGAAAATCTGCTGGCAGAATGGCAGAATTCATCTCTAAAAAAATAGATTTCAAAAAGGGAATAATTGTAGTGCCAAAAGGTGTCATTCCAAAAATAAAAAAATCTACATTTGAAATTATAAATGCTGGTCATCCACTTCCAAACCAAAATAGTTTCAAAGCTGGTAAAAATTTGGTCTCATTTTTGAAGCAAACTACAAAAAATGACTTTGTAGTATTTCTGATATCTGGTGGTGGCTCTGCATTGTCTATTTATCCTAATTCAATATCTCTACAAGATAAAATACTTGTAAATGAAAAACTAATCCAATCTGGGGCTAACATTAACGAAATTGCATGTATTCGTAAGCATCTGTCACTGATTAAAGGAGGACGCCTTATCCAAAATATGAATTGCACTGGAATATCATTTCTTATTTCTGATGTAATTGGAGATGACATTGGCTCAATCTCTTCAGGAATAACTTATTGTGATGAATCATCTTTCCGAGATGCAATCAAAATTGTTAAAAAATTCTCACTTGAAAGAAAACTTCCAAAATCTGCATTGTCTGTCTTAAAATCTGGCTTGAATGGAAAAATCCCTGAAACACCAAAAAAACCTAAAATTAAAAATTTTATAATTTTAAACAACCACATATGTCTTTCCCATATGAAAAAAAAATCTAAAAAATTAGGATACACAACAAGTATAATCCCAAATATTATTGGTAATCTTAACCAAGTTACAAATACCATTGCAAATGTTGCATTAACTTCAAAAAATCGCTGCATAGTTTTTGGCGGAGAGCCTACTGTTCATGTAACTGGTAAAGGAAAAGGTGGACGTAATCAGGAACTTGTTTTACGTTTGTATGAAAAATTAAAACACAACAAACACAATTTTACAATTGCATCTATTGGAACTGATGGTATTGATGGAAATACAAAATTTGCAGGTGCTATGTTTTCTACAGAGTATGAATACAATGGTAAATCATATCTGAAAAATAATGATTCGTCATCATTTTTTAAAAAATTTGGTGGACTAATTAAAACTGGCATCACTCAAAATAATGTAAATGATATTGGTGTAATTATCAGACATATCCGGTAGAATCTCTACCTGCAGTATCCTCTTTTGTAAATAGATGTTTTGTTGCTATATTTTTTTCAGATTCAATAAATTGATAATTAATTTTCAGACTTCGATGATCTGTTAATTGATTGATAAAGTAAATCTTATCCTTGATTATCTGATTATCACTTTCATTCTCTTTAGTCAGAATTCCATACATCCTTTCTGAATCACACATGACATTTACCGTATCATGGTCTTTGATGATGTACACTCCTAATCCCCAGTAAATTCCTACATGTAATGCAACAAATTTTGATTCTTCATTATCTTTTATGTCTAATTTCCCACCTGAAAGATAAGCAGGTGGGTGTTCTCTGATTTGATCTGCAATCTTATCTCCTGTTTTTATTGACCATGAATACTCTTTCACATTGCCATCAAAGAAAATATCATGTTCCATTAGTCAATCAAAAAGGTGTTTTTAGTCTATTAAATTTGTATTCTGGTCTTAATGATCCACATCGAAATAAATTTTCATGATGAAATCCCATAGCTTTTTCAGAAAAATGGTTGATGAATTAGTTGAATTCTCAGAACATGACCCAGAATTGGCAGATGGAATAAAATGGCTTGATAGTCAGGCGCAAAAAAAGGGAATCACATTCTATGATATGGTCTTTGAAGTATTGTATAGCCACGACATTAATTCAAAAGCACAAAACTGGTTAAAAACAAGAAATTAATTTATTTTCGTTCTTGAATTGGTATGTAAGTACATCCTTGCGGTCCTTCATATTTCCCAATGTATGTTGCCTTTGGTCTGTATAACATTGGTTTTGGGGCTGCCTCTGCAAATTTTTCTTCAATTACATGTGCCGCCCATCCAGATACTCGTGATATTGCAAAAATTGGAGTATTCAAGTCCATTGGAACATCTAACATGTAGTAAACGGATGCGCTGTACAGGTCTACGTTTGGGAAGATGTCTCGCTCTTTTCTATTTTTCATTATCTCTGCAGTAATATCTTCTACTTTCTTTGTAATATTGAACCATGGTAATCCCATCTTCTCAGATAATTTCTTTGATAATTCTTTTAGAACCATTGAACGTGGATCAACTGTCTTGTAAACTGCATGTCCCATTCCCATAATTCTATCTCCACTTTCAATCTTTGATTTGACCCAATTTTCAACATTTTCTTCATTTTTGATATTCAATAACATTTTCATGACTTCAAAATTCGCCCCTCCATGAAGCTCTCCACTTAATGCACCAACTGCTGCGCTTACTGCTGAATACATATGAGCTCGAGTTGATGCAACTTCTCTTGCAGCAAAAGTTGACGCATTGAATGTATGGTCTGCATGTAAAATTAAACAGACATCAAACACTCTTTCCATCTCTTTATCGGGTTTATTTCCAGTGAGCATATAGAGGAAATTTGACGCATGACTTAGTTCTGGGTCAGGCTGAATTGGTTCTTTATCATTCCTAACTCTGTCCCAACTTGCAATTATGGTCGGTACTTTTGAAATAAGATTAATTGCTCTTTGTTGGCTTATCTCCATCTCTGAACCTTTTTCATCATAGTATCCTGCAAGCGCTGCAACAAATGCCTGTAGCACGTCCATCGGATGGGCATTTTTTCTCCAATTTCTCATATTTTTTTGCATTTGTTCTGGTATTGTCCTTGCTTCTCTGAGCTTGGTACAAAACTCACCAAATTCTGTTTTATTTGGTAAATGATCATGTAAAAGCAAAAAACAGCATTCTTCAAAATTTGAATTTTTTGTTAAATCTAATACATCAAATCCACGATAAATCAACTTGCCTTTCTCTCCATCAATTAGAGAAATTTTTGTGTCCGCAATTGGAATATTTCTTAATCCAATATTTTTGGTTTCCATACTTGTATCGTTATTTTTTGGCTTTTAAATTTTCAATCAGTTTACTGAATATTCTTCATTATCAGTCAATTATTTTCAGTACAGAAAGTCTAAAGAATCAAAGCTTGAGCATATTACGTCATATTTCATTAATCTACATGTCGTCCCTATCTGAACGTGAAATGAGAAAAAAAATTGATGAGGAAATTCTCAATGCCTCGCCTGAATTTTTACAGATAATCCAAAAATTTGATCAAAAAAACCAACTGAACTATTCAACAATCTATGAGATTTATTCCACAATCCTCAACTCCAAAAAAACAGTCTCACCAAAATCAAAATCAAAATAACCATTTTTGGTTTAAATGAGGGTTATCTAATTTTAACATAAATGGCAGCCAAAATTAAAAAATCAAAAATTGTATGTGTATCTCATAAAGAAGATGCAGATGGTATTAGCTCTGCAGCATTAATCAAGCAGGCATTTGGAGGTGAAACAATCCTTGTAGATTATCCAGGAATGATGGATGATATTGAGCCTCTTAGAGATGATGAATCACTAAAGGAATTATACATCTGTGATCTTGGACTAAATAAAAAAAATGAATGTGACTTTGTTGAATTTCTAACACAATTACGAAAGCGTAGAGTCAAAATTGCATATATCGATCATCATGATCTTGATAAAAAAATTATCAAACAATTAGAAAAAATCAAAGTCAAAGTAGTACATGACACAAATGAATGTGCATCTGTTCAAGTTTACAATACATACAAAAGAAAATTAAATGATCATGCCGCTTTTGTTGCTGCATGTGCTGCCATAACTGATTATATGGAAGATAGACCAATTGGCTCCAAACTACTTCAAATCTTTGATAGACAGTTTGCATTGATTAGTGCAACTGTGATGACATACAATATTGTTGGTCATCAAAAAGAACTTGATTATCTACTTTATCTTGTAGATGAACTTAGTGAATCAAAATACCCTCATGAAATTCCAAATTCATTTGAATTTGCACAATTACAAGTTGAAAAACTTGCATCAATAATTTCCAAAGTTAAAAAAAATATGAAACTAAAAAAGAATCTAGGTTACATGGAAATTACTGATTCTGGTGCAAGTGGTGCTGTAAATTTTGTCCTTGGTTTATCTGGAAAAGATGTTGGTGTGGCATACAAAGAACGAGTTGACTATGGTGTTTATGCAGTTTCTGTAAGGGGTTCAAAACAATGTAAAATTCATCTTGGAAAACTTGTTAACAAAATAGCAACTGATGTTGGTGGTTCTGGTGGTGGTCATGACAAAGCGTGTGGAGCATCAATTCCAAAACCAAAAATAACAAAATTCATCAATGCGATTAATTCTGCATTGGAGAAATAACATGTCTACTCAATCACTAAGAAAAGATCATCAATTAATTGAAAAAGTTTTACATGCTTTAGATGCAACCATCAAACTTCTGAAGGATGGAAAACAAATTCCTGAACAAATCTTACTTCCCACGCTTGATTTTACTCAAAATTTTACTGATGTGTGTCATCATGGAAAAGAAGAAGAGGTATTGTTCCCTGCTCTGGAAAAAGCAGGTCTGCCTTCTAATATGGGGCCAATCCATATGATGCTACTTGATCATAAACGAACAAAAGAGATTGCAGAACACATTGATTTATCATCAAAAAAATATCTTGAAAATGGAGACTCATCTTATCTTATAGAAGCATTAGAACTCTATGTTCAACATGTTACTGAGCACTTGTGGAAAGAGAATAATCGACTATTCATGATGGCTGAAGCTCGACTAAACTATGCTGCAAAAGAAGTTGATAAAAATTTGGAAGAAGTTGAAGAAAAAAAACTTAATGAGCTTGGAAAATCTCGCTCACACTATGAATCCATTGCAGACGAATTAGAAAAAAATGTTTCTGAAATTAATTAGTAAACTCTACTACAATATCAATTTCCACTGTGGAATTTAGTGGAAGGCTTGCAACACCTACTGCAATTCTAGAGTGTTTTGCCATATCTCCAAAAATCTCAACTAGTAAATCTGACGCTGCATTGATAACTTTTGGCTGTTCTGTAAAGTCTGGAGATGAATTTACAAATCCCGAAACTCTTACAAATTTTGAAATCTTATCTAATGAGCCAAGATTAGCCTTTAGTTGGGCAAGGCCGTTAATTATGCAAATCTTTGCAGCTTCTCTTGCAGAGTCTAATGATTGTCTTTCTGGAACTTTTCCTTCAAAAATCACTTTTCCATCTTTCATTGGAATTTGTCCTGAAACAAATGCAAGATTTCCTGTAGTGACAACTGGTATGTATGACCCTGCTGGATTTGGCGGAGTTGGAATTTCTATGGATAATTCTCTTAATCTATCTTCAATCATGAAATTTTATTCAAAATTGCATATTTAGTCTTATGTCGGATTATTGTAGGCATCAATACTGCTTCCAGTTGAATTTATTTCACTAAAACTTCGATAGCAATTTACTCTCGCTAATACCTAGTCAAATACCGACTGAATTCATTAGTGAATTAAGATGAGTATGGCTCCCCAAGAATTAGAAAAAAGTGCTAGCAAATATGCGGCAGCTGCTATAAAAGCTGATTCACAAGGTGCTGTTGGTATGGCGATAACTGACTATCAAAATGCATCTGAAACTCTTATGAAACTAATCCGACTTTATCCTACTAGCACTCTAAACAAGATTTACATGCAAGGCTATCAAAAATATCAAGAACGTATCAAAGCCTTAAGAGAAACCCGTGGTACAGATGTTGAACCTGTTGTAGATCCTAATGCATCTCCTGATGAACAAAGAAAATCCCTGGCACGCGCTCAACCTCACAAAGATGATGGCGATCTTGATGCTTTGGTAATGAAAGAAAAACCAGATGTAAAATGGGCTGAAGTTATAGGATTAGATGATGCAAAGGGAGCATTACGTGAATCAATTGTTTATCCAAGTAAAAGACCAGATCTATTTCCATTAGGTTGGCCACGTGGAATGTTATTGTATGGTCCTCCTGGTACTGGTAAGACTATGCTTGCAGCAGCGACTGCAAATGAACTAGATGGATATTTCATTAATGTTGATGCTGCATCAATGATGAGTAAATGGCTTGGTGAAGCAGAAAAAAATGTCTCAAAATTATTCAAAATGGCAAGAAAGTATAACCAACGTGAAGGAAAACCTGTAATATTATTCATAGATGAAGTTGATTCTCTTCTTGGTGACCGTAACAGTGAAGTTGGTGGAGAGATTAGGGCAAAAAATCAGTTCTTATCTGAATTAGATGGCGTAAATGGAAAAGGCAAAGACACTATGATGTATGTTATTGGCGCAACAAACAAACCTTGGAGTCTTGATGAGCCCTTCTTAAGAAGGTTCCAAAAACGAATCTATGTATCACTTCCAAATCAAGATGCACGTCAAAAACTCTTTGAACAATATACTGAACCCTTAAAGAAATCCTCCAGATTTAATCTGATAACCATTGCAAGACAATTTGATGGATACAGTGCAAGTGATATTAAAGATGTTTGTCAAGGTGCACAATTGTTAGTTGTAAACGAATTATTCAAATCCTCGAATTATCATGAACCTGTTGACGGTGAAATTGCACAAGATCCTCGGGAATTAACAATGGCCGATTTTAAAGATATTAAAGCAAAAAGAAAACCAAGTGTCTCCATAGAAAACATTCGAGCATACCATAAGTGGAGTGAAGCCTTCGGTGCACTATGATCGATTTTAACATCGATCAGCAAAGAAGCTTTTAAATCTAGATTCTAAGAGACTTGTAGAGGGTTACAATAACTACAAAGAAATCCAAACATGCCAACAAGTTTGGGAAGCTGATCCTTTCTGATGGAACCGTTCTAGATGGAATGGGATTTGGCTATTCTACTGCTGTTTTTGGAGAGATTGTCTTCAATACTGGAATGGTAGGCTACACAGAGGCACTAACTGATCCATCTTACAATGGTCAAATTCTTACACTAACATATCCCCTGGTTGGAAATTATGGAATCCCCGATTTAACCGAAGTTGATAAGGATGGAATTTCTAAATTCTCTGAATCTGATATGATTCAGATTCGAGGGCTAGTAGTTCATGAATTATCCCAAACTGCAAGTCACTGGAATCTGAAAATGACTCTAGATGAGTGGATGTATAATGAAAAAGTTCCAGGCATATCTGGAATTGATACTAGAGCAATTACTAAGAAACTTACAAGCAGTGGTGTGATGATGGCTGCTCTTGTTGTATCTGATACAGAAATTGATGTTGAAAAAATCAAAAAAGAACTTGATGATACCACAAAATACAATTCTGAAAAATTTATGGACATTGTATCTACTAAAGAGGAAAAAATCTACGGTGATGAAAATCAATCTGTAGTTGTTATTGATACTGGAGCAAAAAATGCAATTGTTAGAAATATTCGAGAACTAGGATACAAAGCAATAGTTGTACCATGGAATACTCCGTTTGATAAGGTAATGTCATACAATCCAAAGGGAGTTGTTTTGAGTAGTGGCCCTGGTGACCCACAAAACTGTCCTGATACTATCGATACGACAAAAAAATTAATTGAAAATAATATTCCTACATTAGGTATTTGTTTGGGTGCACAAATCATTGGTATTGCAGGAAATACTGAGACTTACAAACTAAAATATGGGCATCGTGGACAAAACAAACCTTGTATAAATTTAGAAACAAATCAAGTTTATGTAACCAGCCAGAACCATGGGTACGGAATCAAACCTGAATCTTTAGAACAATCTGATTTTAAATTATGGTTTTCAAATGCTGATG
>CAZEES010000026.1:0-14426 GCA_964511265.1 uncultured Candidatus Nitrosopelagicus sp.
TACGTGTATACAAGTCAAAATTTGTGAAAATATGTGGAGTAGATGATGCTGGCAGGGGATCGATGATTGGACCTCTGGTTATAGCTGGAATTAGTATTGAGAAAAAAAATATCAATAAACTACGTAAACTAGGTGTTCGTGATTCAAAAAAACTTAGTCCTAAAAAACGTGATTTTCTCTATAAAGAAATCATCAAATTTGTTGACGATTATCATGTAATTCGAATTCCTCCAAAGACTATAGATAAACACGTCTTTGAACACAACTTGAATCATCTAGAAGCAAGAAAAATGGCTGAGGTCATAACCCATCTTAACTCTGAAATATCATATGTTGATTCCTGTGATGTAAATGCTAGTAGATTTGGTCGTGAAATATCTGATCTGTCAAATAAATCTAAAGTAAAATCATACCATCACGCTGATTCTAGATTTGTGGTAGTTTCAGCTGCTTCAATAATTGCCAAAGTTTCAAGAGATCGTTCAATTCATCGTTTAAATAAAAATTCCAAGTTTGGAAGTGGATATCCTTCAGATAAAAAAAGTGTAAATTTTGTCAAAAAATTGGTTTCATCAAAAAAACCACTTCCCTCATCGGTGCGTAAAAGTTGGAAACCAGTACAAAAAATACTTGGATTAGTTAATTGATTTTGCAATAACCATTGCATGATCTTTATCAAATGGTCTTAAGTCAATTCTCTCACATATCTGAAAGTCATTTTCTAATTTTTTTATTTCTTGATTGATTATTTGATTTGGATCTTTTGTAACATCGATACTTCTTGTTTTAATCACTAAAAATAGAAATCCACCTTTTTTAAGATACATCTTACAATTGTCAATTGCAATTTTTGTTTGTTCTGGTTGTGCAATGTCAACATACACAACATCAACCTTAGTAAAAACTGAAAAATATTGATCAGGTCTTTTTGCATCTTGAATTATTGGCACAATGTTTTTTCTAAACACTGCAACTCTGTCAAGAAAATCTCGAGCAACCCGACTAGAATGCTCAACTCCAAAAATCATGCCATTTGGACCAACTATGTCTGAAATATGGCTTATTGTTGTACCTGTTGATACTCCTAGATATAACACGCTTGATTTATCATGGAATGGAAATTCTTGTAAACCATTCATTATACATGCTGCTAATTTACTTCTAAATGGTTCCCAGTTTCTATACTCTATTCCATTTTTTACAAGTAATTTCTCATTGTAAACCTGTTTTTGAGGTGTAAAATTTTCTGTGAAGAGCTTTTTCTCCCCATCTAGTGTAAACCAGAAATAATTATTATCTTCTTTCAAAGTTATTTCGCTTTCTGTTCTTGAATCTATCTCCTCGCCTCTTTTGTTTAGATTCTTTACTCTTACGGAAATTTCCTCTTTTTTGATATTCCTGTGGCTGAGGTTTTTTAACTGGTTTTGAATTCTTTTCTTCGATTTCCTTTACTCTGATATTTAATTTCTCTAGTAATGTTGTGTTTAATCCTGCTCCATGAACATCAACTCTTGCTGCAATTGCCGCTTTTGCAGCTATTGCTCTTGCAATTTTGCCTCTTTGCCATCTTGGAGCTGCATGTACTACTGCATGTTGGAAAAGTATTCCATGTTTTGGTGGATTTGAACCTGTCTTTAGTGCTCTAAACAGTGCTTTTTCTGCACCTAATACTTGAATTGTACTTGCAGGCATTGTGCCCATTTTTGCAAGACTTCCTGCTTTTGCTAAAATTCTTGCTCCCACAGTTGTTCCTAAAACCGCAGACAAGTTTGGGGCGATTTTATTCATTTGTTCATCAACCTGTTTTTCTAAATCATTTCTTAAATCAAATAATGCTAAAATATTCTTAGCTAAATTTTGAACAATTTGCAAATTCTCTTCTGTGATATCTCCACCTCTACTTTTTTGTTTTACAAGTGAAAGCATCTGAACTTTAGAATCTGGAAATCCTGCATCAACAAATACCTCATCTGACATACTTTCTCTTTTTCCTGCAACAACAATCTGTGCATATCCGTTTATGCTATCAATGATATTATCTAATTCTGGAAAATGAAGTCCATACCACTCTCTTAATCTAGAACTCATTCCATTGATTATTTTATCTGTATCATCCAATGTGTTGATACACTGAATTATGTGCAAGTCTGGGCTAGATGATACTTCTGTTACTTTTGATGATGATAACTGAATTGCAAATTCTCTAAGTTTCTGTATTGCATCATCATAATTATCTGCTAATCCTGCATCAACCAAAATTTGTGGTTTGGTTAATTGAATGTCTTCTAATTTTGCTTGACTCATTACTTGAGATTCTATTGATTTTTTCTTAAGTAGATCTTGTAACCCTATATCATTTACAAGAACATCAAATCCTTCTTCTTGCAAAAATCTTACTAGTTCACTTAATCTTGATTTTCCTTTTTTTGCAAAAACATAATCTTCTGCAGGTACTGAAAATGGAAATGATTTTACAAACTTTTGTTCTTCAAAAACAACAATTCCTAATTCAGTTAGGATTACCGACAACATGACATTGATCCCATCAAATCCTCATTAAAAAATCTACATATTCTAAATCAACTGTTATAAGCCAATTCCAATAATCTTCTTCAGATGGACTCTAGCCTGGAAACCACTCTTGGTTCACTAACGCTAAAACGCCCAACAGTTTTGGCATCTGGAATTCTAGGTATATCTCTTGATGTTTTCAAACGCTTACATGATGCTGGAGCAGGCGCTGTTGTTACCAAGTCACTAAGTAAAGAGCCATGGGAAGGCTACCCAAATCCAACTATTTTCAGTGTTAAAGGTGGAGGATGGATTAATGCTGTCGGCTTGTCAAACCCTGGCGCAGAAACTTTTGCAAAAATGATTGAACCTAATAATGACGTACCAATTGTTGTAAGTCTTGTTGGCTCTGAAGAAGATGATTTTGAATACATGATTAAAAAATTTGAGAAATGTAATGTTACTGCATATGAACTAAATCTCTCATGTCCTCATGTTGCCAAAGTTGGATTAGAGGTTGGTGATGACACTGAACTTGTTTCAAAAATAATTAAACGAGTAAAATCTGTGACTAATGTACCAATAATTGCCAAAGTTGGATTAGGCAAATCTGACTACCTTGATACTGTTGGGGCTGCTGTATCGTCAGGAGTTGATGCAATAACTGCAATTAATACAGTTCGAGCAATGGCCATTGATGTTGAAACACAAATGCCAATTCTAAGTAATAAAATTGGTGGATTATCTGGCACACCAATAAAACCAATCGCACTCCGATGTGTTTATGAAATATCTTCAAAGTTTGATATTCCTATAATGGGATGTGGTGGAATTTCAAGTTGGGAAGATGCAGTTGAATTTATTTTGGCAGGTTCGTCTGCAGTACAGTTTGGTAGTGTAATGGGAGATCATTGGGTTGAAACATTTGGTGAAATTAATTCTGGTATTCAAAATTATATGGAAAAGAAAAATTACAAGACAATAGGTGAAATGGTTGGAAGAGCAAAGAGATCCTAATCATCCATACATTTGTACAATTGAAAGAACTGTTGATGAAACTCCTACTGTAAGAACTTTGTATTTTCATGATCCAATTATTGCGGATGTAAAACCCGGTCAATTTGCAATGATTTGGATTCCTGGTGTAAATGAACTTCCAATGAGTATTATGGTCTCTGATGTACCTGAATATGCAGCATTAACTGTTAGAAAGCGTGGGGAATCTTCTACTGCGTTATACAATCTTTCTGAAGGTCAACAAATTGGAGTGAGAGGTCCATATGGAAATTCTTTTGAAATTAGAGATGGGAGAATTCTCTTAATTGGTGGTGGAACTGGATTAGTTCCTTTGATGAGACTGATAAAATTCTCAAACCCTTCAAATCACATAACTGTCTTGATGGGCTCCCAAACCAAAGATGAGGTATTTTTTGAAGAAACTGCAAAAAAATTACTTGGAAAAAATGAGCATGAAATCATCACTGTAACTGAAGATGGAAGTTATGGTGAAAAGGGATATGTCACTGACGTTCTAGAAAAACTTCTGGAAGAAAATACATATGATGCCATATACACATGTGGCCCTGAATTGATGATGCATAAAGTTGTTCAAATGGCTCAAAAAAAGGAAATCTTTGTTCAAGCAAGTCTGGAACGAATGATGAAATGTGGTATTGGCATATGTGGAAGTTGTTGTGTGAATGATGATCTTGTTTGTCGTGATGGGACTGTCTTTGATGGTGATCATTTATCTCAAAAATCTGAATTTGGTCACTCACATAGAACCAAATCTGGAATATTAGAGGAAATCTAAACATGGACCCCAAGCAAGGTTTAAAATAAATGATTTTTCAAGCCGTGTAGGTATAAAATGGCAACACCAAAAATTGTTCTCACTGCAGACAGAACTTTGATGTCTCCTTATAGGGGAATCTCTCTTGCAACTTTCTTTGGATGTGCCCCTGCCATTGATCCTAATCGTGATAAAAACAGTTTTTGGTACAAGATATTAAAAAACCAAGTTACTCCTAAAGTGCTCTTTGATTTTATTTGCAATTGGTCACCTGATGTCAACGGTGTAGCAAAATTTGCTCCATATGGGTTGAGAAAGGTTGAAGCCGGATTACTACGTGATGGGTTTGCCCGAAAAGATGTAGTTATTGCACATCCAAATCACATTGAAAAATTTATTGGTCCTGAAACTGAAGTAGTTGGAACATACGAAATGGATCCTCTGGGAATGGGACCTGTAACAATGACTTTCACTTTTGGACGAAAGCAAACCTCGTATGATGAATTTTACAATGCAGACTTGCATAGAAGAATTAATGCTGCAAAGAAAAAAAATGGAAGTAATGCTAAGGTAATTGCTGGCGCATCTGGCACGTGGCAATATAACTATGCTCCCGAAAAAATTGAAGAATATGGATTGTATGCAATTCTTGAAGGGGAGATGGGCGGAATTGCTCCTGAAATTGATGGTCATGCTGGTAGATTTTTCAACTATTTGATAGATGGACAATTTGAAAACATGGATCCTTTCAGAAAAAGAAAAGACTTCAAAGTTGACATTAAAGAATTCAAACGTGAAAACGAAACATTACATGGTCGTTTTGTAAATTTCTGGGATAGACCTGATCTTGATGAAATTCCAAACATTGTTGAACCAAGTATGCATGGAATGGTTGAAGTAATGCGTGGCTGTGGTCGTGGATGTAAATTCTGTGATGTAACACTTCGCTCTTTGAGATATTATTCCCCTGAGAAAGTGAAAGAGGAAATTGAAGTCAATATTAAAAAAGGTGGAATGGATAGAGCATGGATTCACAGTGATGATATCTTTGTTTATGGTATGGATGTTAGAACTGCCAAAAACATGGAGCCCAATAGAGATGCATTAGAAGATTTGTTTAAAGCAATCATGTCTACTGGAGTTAAACACACTAATCCAACACACGGAACTCTTTCAGGTGCAATTGCTGATGAGAAACTTGTTCCAAGTCTGTCAAAAATCACAAATGCCGGTCCTGATAATTTAACTGGAATCCAATGTGGATTTGAAACTGGTAGTACCAGATTGATTGAAAAATATGCTGATAGAAAACTTGCACCATACAAACCAGATGAATGGCACTGGGTTGTAAAAGAGGGCGTCAAAACACTTAATGAAAATTATTGGATTCCTGCATTTACTTTGATTATGGGTCTAGATAATGATGAACAACCTGAAGATGGTTGGGAAACTATTCGTTTAATCAGTGAATTAGAACGAGAACAACCAGAAGCAATGTTTACTGCTACTCCTCTAACATTTGTTCCAATAGGATTGTTGGAAAAATCTGAATTCTATGATATGGGTCAAGATAACGATCCAACACAATTAGGTGTCATGTACAAAACATGGCAACATAACTTCAAGTATGGAATTCAAAAATTCATGACTAAGACTGGAAAACATGGCACTGCTGGAAAATTAAAGGCCACTGCATTTAATGGATTGGCACGTTCCTTAGGTGGTGTACCACTAGGTGCTATGGAAAGATATGCTAGACGTAAAGGTCGAGAACATGAGCGTGTAATTGAGAAAATTAAAGCCGAATATTGGTAATTCCCAAATACATAAATTCCTAAATTTCAGCGATATTCTATGGCAACACACGGTTCGCTTACAAAAGCAGGTAAAGTTAGAGGTCAAACCCCTAAAGTAGAGGGACGAAAGATCGTTGGCACAAACTCAAAATTACGCAATAAAAGTAATTTTAGAAAAAGATTCGTTTTGGCTACAATAGGACTCGGTGGAAAAATGCCGGGTCAAAACAAAGCAAGTGCAAAACGAAGAAGACGCAACTAGACTTCAAATTATTGATTTAAAATTTAAACATTCTAAAACAAAATGGTTATAAAGTACTGGTACCGTACCTTACAGTATGACTGAAGAAATAACTTTAGAAAGTCTGGCCGGTGTTGGTCCAGTAACAACTAGAAAACTCAATGATGCTGGAATTCATAATATTATGGATCTAGTAGTCCGAGGTCCTGTAGAAATAGCCGAACTCACAAGTATGGATATTGAAACTGCAGGAAAACTTGTTGAAAAAGCAAGAGAAGGTCTAGTTGAAGGTGGACTAATTCAGAAAGATTTTGTTAGTGCAAATGAGTTATATAAAAAGAGACAGTCCATTGGTAAAATTACCACTGCAACTGAAGCTTTAGATACACTATTTGCTGGTGGAGTAGAAACTCAAGCATTAACTGAAGTCTATGGTGAATTTGGATGTGGTAAAACACAATTCTGTCACACAATGTGTGTACAAGTTCAAAAATCTAAAGAAGAAGGTGGTCTTGAAGGTGGTGTATTATACATCGATACTGAAAATACCTTCAGACCTGAAAGAATAGTTTCAATTGCACAAGCAAATGGAATGGATCCTGAAAAAGCACTTGACAACATTATAGTTGCAAGAGCCTATAACAGCTCCCACCAAATTCTTATTCTTGAAGAAGCCAGTACTTTGATAAAAGAACACAATATCAAATTAGTTGTAGCAGATTCTGCAGTAGGTCTATTTAGATCAGAATATCTTGGAAGAGGTACTCTAGCAACACGTCAACAAAAACTAAACAAATTTGTTCATTTGTTAGTCAGATTGGCTGAAACATACAATGTTGCTGCTATTGCAACAAACCAGGTTATGCATTCTCCTGACCAATTCTTTGGTGACCCAACAAGACCTGTTGGTGGTAATGTAGTTGCACATACAAGTACATACCGAATTTACTTTAAGAAATCAGGTAAAAAGAGAATTGCAAGAATGGTCGATAGTCCACACCACCCAGAAATGGATGTTGTCTTTGCATTAGGTGATGCCGGCGTAATAGATCCAGAAGATGCAACAAAGAAGAAGAAGACTACCAAAAAGTCTGAGCCTAAAGAGGAAGTTCCAGAAACTCCTGATGTTAGCGCAGAACCACTAGATTCTGAATCAACCAATCTAGAATAGTCTTAGTTCTCCCTCTTTTCATTTTATCTAAAAATTTCCTGATAAATCTTATACTAGTCTTAAAATAAGGGCAAACAGGTGATTTTTTTAATATGGCAACTAAAAAAACATCTGGCCGTTCTCACGGATTTAAACACAAATCTCGATCTGTAATGACAAAGAAAGGTCCTCGTGGAGTATCCTTCTTACTAAGAGAGTATAATGTTGGTGATAGGGCATTAGTTCAAATCGATTCATCACAGCACAAAGGATTACCTCATAGACGTTATCACGGAAAAGTGGGACTCGTTACTGAAGTAGGTAGACGACATGTAGTTCTAGATGTAAAATTAGGTGAAAAATCAAAAACTTTAATCACTAGACTTGACCATATCAAACCATTCGGTGTATAAAATGGAAGAAGTAAAAAAGAAACAAGCTGTTTCGCTTTCTGAAGTAAAAGAATTGTTGAAAAATCAAGATCCAGAAAATATGGATCAAATTCAAAGGTGGACTTTTGATTACGTTTCCAAAGTTTCATCATTGGAAGCTGAATCTGCAAAAAAGATGAAACAACAACTTGTCAAAGATTGTAAAATTACTGAAGAAGAGGCTGTTGAACTGATCAACATATGCCCAAAGACGATGTCTGAATTGCGTTCTTTTACATTTGGATGGAAAAAATTAATTCTAACTGAAACTTTAGAAAAGATTCTCAAAATCATCAAGGACAACAGCTAGATAACTAGGTGATTTTTTTGGAAAGGGGAACTACCCAGTCACGTAAATATGAAGAATATGCATATGTTTTAGATTTTTCATCCAGAGGAAGATCAAAGACCGTACGAGGACGAGAAGGAATTATTGTAACTGCATTAGGAGAAGAACGTTTGACACTACTTGAAATTCTTGGTTTAGATGAATCTGAATTTGAAATTGGTGAAAAAATTTACATTGGAAAAGAAGGACGAACAAAAGTCCAGTCTGTCTTAGGAAAACTAGATTTTGAACAATTATCAGATTCTGCACAAACTGAATTAAATAATGTGGTCTCTACAATTGTCACAAACAATGAATCTAGATTTGTAAATTATATTAATAATGCACAACCATTGACCCCACGAAAACATTCGCTTGAACTTATTCCTGGAATTGGAAAAACATACTTGAAAGTTATAATTGATGAAATTAACAAAAAAAAATTCGATGACTATAAGGATCTTGAATCACGCGCTGGAATCAAAGACCCTGTAAATCATCTATCTAAAAGAATTATTGAAGAAATTTCTGGTGAAACACAGTTTAGACTATTTGTCAAAAAATGAGTATTAGAAAAAAATTAGGGCAAAACTTTCTTAATTCAAAACCAATTGCAAAATTCATTGTTGACTCTGCAAAAATTTCAAAAAATGACACTGTATATGAAATAGGAATTGGAAAAGGAATTCTTACTCCGTTTCTTTGCGAACAATCAAAAAATGTAATTTCAGTTGAAAAAGATCATCGGCTTTATGAGGAAACAACCATCAAGTTCTCCAAAATCAAAAATCTAAAAATTATTCATGGTGATGGATTCAAACAAAATGAAAAATTTGATATATTTGTTTCAAATTTACCGTATTCTGAAAGCAAAAAGGCAATTCATTGGATGCTGATGAATAAATTTGCCTATGGAATAGTTATGGTACAATATGATTTTGCAAAAAAGTTACTAGCTGAAAAACAAGAAAGAAAAGCCATATCTGTTTTAGCCCAATCTGGATTTGAAATGAATATTTTAAAAAAAATTGGAAAAGAAAATTTTACCCCTAATCCAAAAATTGCATCTGCAATAATGTCATTTCATAGGAAAACCACACTTTCAAAAGAACTAATACAATCTGTAAATCTAATGTTTTCATTTAGAAGGAAAAAAATTCAAAATATTGGAAAGAAACTAGGATTAGAAATAAAATCTAATGATAGATTAGAAGAGATGAACAATGAAGAAATTATCAAATTTGCAAAAAAAATTGGAAAAATCTGAACAGTATCTGCCTGCTGAAGATACTTTCTTTCTTGCAGATCAGTTAAAGGGTATCTATGGAGATTCTGCATTAGACATTGGATGTGGTTCAGGTTATCTAGCTGATGTCTTAAAATCTACTTTTAGCTTAGTTGTTGGAACTGATATAAGCTTCAACACGCTTATTGAACAAAACTTCAAAACCCAAAATGTAATCTGTTGTCATTCTGCTGACGCCTTAAATCTAAAATTTGATCTAATAATCTGTAATCTCCCATATCTTGCAACAGATGAAATTGTTGATATTGCAACTGACGGTGGCAAAGATGGACTAGAAATCCCAATGGAAATTATCTCTTCAGCATTACCACATTTATCTCAAAAAGGAAGATTTCTCTTCGTAACATCCTCTTTGTCGGATTACATGGGTTTGATAGATTTTGTTAAATCTCAAAAATTTGAGGCTAATATGATTGCCAAGAAAAAGTTATTCTTTGAAGAGTTAATCATTGTAGAGGTAAAACACTTACTTACGTAAATTTGATTTTGCAAGATTTGAAATCTCTTCTGACATCTGAGTGGTTGTTGCCTCTCCACCAATATCAAATGTAACATATTTTCCATCATTGATTACCTGTTCTGTTGCTGAAAAAATTGCATCCCTGATGTCTTTTTCCCCTAAATAATCAGCCATCCATGCACCTGCAAGTACTGTAGCCGTTGGGTTAACTTTGTTTTGACCTTTGAAAGATGGTGCACTTCCATGTGCAGCCTCAAACATTGCATAATTTTTCCCCATGTTTGATGAATAGATTAGTCCGATTGAACCTACAATTCCTGAAGCAAGTTCTGAAATTATATCCATGAATAGATTTGTACTAACTAGTACTGAATTGTTAAACTGTTCTGGATTGATAACTAATTGCTGTGCCATATTGTCAATGTAAATCTCCTCTAATTCCATACTTGGATAATTTTTTAGTGAATTTTGTACCTCTTCAAAGAACAGACCATCAGTCTTTTTCAAAATATTACGTTTTGTTATCGCTACAACCTTGTTTAATTCATATTTCTTTGCCCAATCAAGAGCTGAATCCATAAATCTGGCACATCCTTTTCTTGAAATCTTTCTAATTGCAATTGCGGCATCATCGCTTAGTTGTGTTTCTATTCCTGTGTACAATCCTTCTGTTGCTTCCCTAAAACATACAAAATCCACGTTTCTATTTGGTGTCAATCTTTTGAAAGTTTTCACCGGTCTAATATTTGCAAACAACTCGAATTTTTGTCTTAATGTCACTGCAACACTCCTTGGAGCGCCTGGCTTTGGTATGGTAGTTGTTGGTCCTTTGAAACATGCATCCACTTCTTCTAATGTCTGCATAGTTGATTCAGGAATGTATGAAGTATCTTTGCTTCCATTTTTCTCCCACTGTTCAGATCCTGCATCACAAAATACTATCTCTGACTGGAAATTACAATCTTTTAGAATGCCTGTCATTGCATCAACAATCTCTGGTCCTATTCCATCACCTTTCATTATTGCAACTTTTTTTGTCATATGAAAATCAATATTTTCAATTATTTAATCCATTAGCAATTTTAGCAAGTAAATTATATTCTAAATCTAATATTCACTCATGAATGCAATAGAAATTGATTCTTTAACAAAAAATTTCAAAAAATCTGTTGCAATTGATAATATCTCTCTAAATGTTGAAGAAGGTGAAATCTTTGGTTTTCTTGGACCTAATGGTGCTGGAAAAAGCACTACAATGATGATTCTAACAACTTTGCTCAAACCCACTAGTGGTAATGCATCTGTATGTGGCTTTGATGTGGTGTCAAACGCATCTAAAGTACGTCAAAGCATTGGATTTGTTCAACAAGAGATAGGAATTGATGAATATCTCACTGCACGAGAAAACCTACAGTTTCAATGCAAAATCAGTCAAATTCCAACCGCTCAAATCAAAAGTAGAATTGAAGAAGTAATTGACTTGGTAGAATTAACTGAAAAACAAGATGAACCCTCAATTACATTTTCAGGTGGAATGAGAAAACGATTGGATATTGCATGTGGATTAATTCATAGACCAAAAGTCTTGTTTTTAGATGAACCCACTGTTGGATTAGATATTCAAACACGTAGAAAAATTTGGGAGTATATTAGAAAAATCCACAAAGAATTTGGAATGACACTTTTTGTTTCAACACACTATATGGAAGAGGCTGATAATCTATGTGATCGAGTTGGTATTATTGACTATGGAAAAATTCAGATAGTTGACACTCCTGAATCCATGAAAAATAAACTAGAAACAGACATGATAACATTCTCTGTACTTCCTGATGAAATAAAAAAAGAACAGTTTATTGAAAAACTCAAAACACTTGATCTAATAAAAAATGTAAACATTAATGAAACTAACATGACTGTTCAGTCGTCGGATTCAACTCAAGTAATACCAAAAATATTCCAACTATCATCTGAAATTGGACTTGCCATTGATTCGTTTGTATTGAATAAACCTACTTTAGATGATGTCTTCATTTCATACACTGGCCATAATCTTCGAGATGGCACAAATGGAAAATTCAATAAAAGAAAATCATACAATCAATCTAGGAGACGTGGACTATGATCATTTCTGACACGTACGCAATTTTCTGGCGTGAAATGAAACGTTATAGAAAGTCGAAGAGTGGAGTAATTATTAGATTAATTCAACCTGCAATTTGGATTATAGTGATGGGAAATATCTTTGCTGGAACACAACCGTTAATTCAATCTGTTGGGTTTGATGGTGAATATATTGAATTTATGGCCCCAGGAGTCTTGATTCTCACTGCAATTTTTACTAGTATTTTTGGTGGTGTAAACACTTTGTGGGATAGACGTTACGGTTTTATGAATAAAGCATTGACATCTCCAATCTCTCGTTCATCGATTGCACTTGGAAAAATGCTTGCAATATCTATGATTGCTGCATTTCAATCTAGTCTGATTCTTGGAATGGCTCTTGCATTAGGTGTAAGCATGCCTCAACTCTGGATGATTGCCCCCATCATGGGAATTGTCATATTATTCTCAATTGGATTTTCAGGAATCTCTGTAATGGTTGCAGCTGCTGCAAAATCCCAAGAAACATTCTGGGGAATAATCAATTTTCTTGGAATGCCATTATTCTTACTAAGTCCTGCACTATTTCCTCTTGAATTAATGCCAGATTGGCTTGCCTCTGTTGCTGCATTCAATCCTGTTAGTTATACTGTAATTCTTGTTCGGGAGATGATGTCTGGCTATGTTGATAGTTTGTCGGCAATGACTAGTATTGCAGTATTAGGGGTATTTAGTATCATAATGATTGGACTTGCTAGTTATGTATTCACTCGTGATGTGAACAAACCATTCTAAATTACATCTTTCTTGGCAAAATTACGCAAATTCGGTAATTTTCCAACACGCTGAAAACCTTTTTTTGACAAGATTTACAAAAAATACTCACTTCGTTGATCTTCAGTTGATTTTAAGAGGAAATCTCGATGCATCGACGGATATTCCTAATTGTAATATTGTCTATTTCTCTTGCCGGAGTATCATTTGTAGGTAATGGTTTTGCTGAAAACGCCCATAGCTTTGATTCGAAATTTGGAACATCTGGAATCTTTACCCCTGGTTCATTCTTAAGTCCTCAACATCTCGCATTTGATTCGGAGAATAATCTCTACGTCACTGACCTTGGAAATGCTCGTGTACAAAAATTTGATTCCAATGGAAATTTTCTATCTGAATGGGGTTCCAAAGGAACTGAACCTGGAAAATTTGGTCATCCATCAGGAATTGCAATATCAGGTGAATTTGTATTTGTAGTAGATAACAGAAATCATAATGTACAAAAATTTGATCTAAATGGAAATTTTATTACAGAATGGGGTAGTTTTGGAATTAATAATGGTTCTTTCAAATCTCCAAGAGGAATAACTATCTCTGATGATCAATCTGTCTTTGTGGTTGATTCTGGAAATGCAAGAATTCAAAAATTTACTTTTGATGGTGAATACATAACCCACTTTGGGCAAAGTGGTAAAAGAGGTGGGGAACTTATTACTCCTGTAGACATTGCAATTAACTCTGATAAAATTTTTGTAACTGATTCAGTTCAAAATCGAATTAACATATTTGATCTAAATGGAATTTTCCTTCGAACTATTGATAACACTGTTGGTGGATTTCCTATTTATCCAGAAGGTATAATATTTGATGAACAAAATAATTTCTATATCTCGGACTATAGAAACAATCGTATTATTCAATACAATGAATCTGGAAACTATTTGTCAATATTTGGTCAAATGGGTACTGGTGATGGACAATTCAAATTTCCAAAGGATTTAGCAATCTCTGAAGATGGATACCTCTTTGTTACTGACACACAAGGTCATCGAATTCAAAAATTCACTACTCCTGTTTCAATAGAATACTCTTCAATGATTAAAGAGGAGTTAGAGGCTGTAACTCCACAAGTAGAACCTGAAACACAACCTTTGATTATCATACCTAATGATTTTAAGAAACCTACAATATTGGTGCCAGGTGATGTTTTGGTTGAAGCATCTGGACTTCTAACTTTTGTAAATATTGGTGACGCCATGGCAACTGACGAAAATGGAATCTTATCCTTATCTCATAATGCTCCTTCATCATTTCCATTAGGCGTAAATACCATTATTTGGACTGCAATTGACGGTGCAGGAAATATGGCAATTGCATCTCAAATTGTGACCATTCAAGATACCGTTGCTCCCAAAATTTCACCTTTAGATGAAATCTCACTTGAAGCAAAATCTTCTAGCCAAAATACTGTATTCCTTGATGTACCATTAGTCACTGACGATGTGGGTGTTTATTCCATTACTAACGATGCACC
>CAZEES010000027.1:0-14368 GCA_964511265.1 uncultured Candidatus Nitrosopelagicus sp.
GTTTTGATAAATCTCATTGTGTGTGTTGTAACTGGTTCTGTAAAGTCACCACCAGATGGAGATACGGCACCTACTAGAGATACTGAACCGTCTCTTTCAGGAGAACCTTTTGCTTGAACACGTCCTGCTCTTTCATAAAATTCTGCTAATCTTGATGCTAAATATGATGGATAACCTTCTTCTGCAGGCATCTCTTCTAATCTTCCTGACATTTCTCTTAATGCTTCTGCCCATCTGCTTGTAGAATCTGCTACAAGTACAACGTCATAACCCATGTCACGATAATATTCTGCAATTGTTACACCAGTGTAGATACTTGCTTCTCTTGCTGCTACTGGCATGTTACTTGTATTTGCAACAAGTACTGTTCTGTCCATGAGTGGTTTTCCAGTTCTTGGATCTTTGAGTTCTGGGAATTCAACAAGTACTTCAGTCATCTCGTTACCTCTTTCACCGCATCCAATGTAGACTACAACTTGAGAGTCAGCCCATTTTGCAATTTGATGTAGTGTTACAGTTTTACCAGTACCAAATGCTCCTGGAATTGAACCAGTACCGCCTTTTGCTAATGGGAAAAATGTGTCGATAACTCTTTGACCAGTTAGTAGTGGTACGGTTGGATCATATCTTTTGAGATATGGTCGTGGTTGTCTTACAGGCCATTTGTGATACATCTTTAGTTGTGTTGATTGACCATCTTTTTCTACAGTTGCAATTTCTGTTTCTAATGCATAATCTCCTTCAGAGACAATTTTTGTAATTTTTCCACCTTTGTGATCTGGTGGAACTAGGATTTTATGTTCAATTAATGATGATTCTGGAACAGTTCCAATAATGTTTCCTGCTTCAACTTCATCACCAACTTCTACAGTTGGAGTGAAATGATATTCTTTTTCCATGTCAACAGGCGTGGTTGTGATACCTCTACCAATGAATGAGCCTGACTTGTCAGCCAAGTCTTTTAGTGGTCTCTGAATTCCGTCATAAATTTGACCGATGATTCCAGGTCCTAGTAAAACACTAAGAGGATTTCCAGTACCAACTACTGGTTCACCAGGTTTTAGACCGCTTGTTGATTCATAAACTTGAATAAATGCTACATCGCCAGTGAGACGAATTACTTCACCAATTAATTTTGCTTCTCCGACAGATACAGTCTCATACATTTTTGCATCAGACATACCATCAGCTTTAACTGCGGGTCCGCTAATCCATACAATTTTTCCTTGTGCTGCCATATCAATTACCTAGGTTGAATTGTGCTGCAATATCTTTTCTAATTAAAGGTTTCAATAATTCAATTCTTGCATCGATGGTATTATCAAAGCTCATCGAACCATCTTTGGATGTTACTTTCACTCCACCCATGCAATCAATCAGATCACTTGATAGTTCTGCTCCAGAAATATTTGAAACAGCAGATTGAACCACATCTTTGTCTTTAGAATTTGTGTAAACTATAACGTCACTGGTGTTTAATGCAGATGTTGCTTCAGTAAGTAATTTTGTAATTAAGTTTGAATAATCAGAATTTCTATCCATATTTGCGATCTTTTCTTTTGCTTTTTCAAGCACTTTTTCAGCAGATTCTTGTACAATGAGAAGTGCTTTGTTTCTGGCCTCTAGATCGGCACTTCCGACGATCTGTTTTTCAATTTTGTCGGCTTCTTTTTTACCATCAGAGATGATCTTCTCATATTCTTCTTCAAGCATAGACAATGAATCGGAGAGAGTGTTCTGAGCATCTGCAAGTGAATTTTTTAAACTTTGAGAGAATTCTGATGAATTACGGTCTAAAACTTGATCAATTGTGGATTCTAGCGCAGAATTTGATGGCAATGCATCCCGTTTTTTAGATTTGAATTTTAATGTTTAGTATAGAGAACATTTGGAAAGATATTAAAAACACAGACATGGCGTTTCCGTATCTTGGTAGTGGCAGATTTAAAGATTGGAACCGTCATTTTACCTAGATCGGAGACACCACAAATTGTTTCTAGATTAACAGAATTCGAGTGGTTTCATAAAATAGACTCCACATCAGAGACAGTCACGCCTGAAGTTGACGATATCCTGCTAAAAGCCCAACAGACATTCCAAGAAATTGACGAAGTCATCAAAGGATTGGAGATCCCAAGAGAAGTTGGAATGATGGAAATCTTGTTCAAAGGGACGGTTTTCAAAAAAGAGAATCAAGAACTTGACGAGCTAGAAAAGATGGTACAAGACATCGCAAAAAAGGCGCCAGGAATTATTGATGCACCTGCAAAGTTACTCAAAGAGCAGGAAGAGTACAAAAAAGAGATCAGTGATTTTACAACTCTAAAAGATGCATTAGAAGTAGTAAAGAAACTAAACATAGATCTCACCGGATTTGGGCTAATGAAGCAATTTTACACAAATCTGTTCATTGTTCAGACAAAAGACATTGATGAAATTAGAAGAACGTTAGATAATGTTACAATTAACCAGTATGATTTGAATACAAAAGAAGAATCTGCATTGATCGTTATTGCAGATGTTGCAAACTTGGAGAAGATCCTCAAAGTGATGCGTAGTTTTAACGCAAACCCATTTTCCATTCCAGAAGGAGTAGAGCAGGTTCCAACAAAGGCATATGCAACTGCAGAATTGAAGATTAAAGAATTTCAGGAGAAGCACAAGAAAGTTTCAAAAGAAATTGCAAAACTTACAGTAAAGATTAGACAAGACATACTAACTTTGCATGAAAGGTCACAAGTTGCAAAAGATGTTTTGGAATTGTTAAGAAAACCTGGCGGAACAAGAAACTTTGCAGTAATTCAAGGATATATCCCAAAAAAGATGGAGAAGAAATTCAAAGAGACCACAGGAAAATGGATGTCCATTGTAGAAGATGTCTCTGATCCTGAACTAGTCAAAAAGAAGCCGACTCTGTTTGATAACAAAATTTTTGTTAGAACATTTGAAGTAATCACACAAAGCCAGGGAATTCCAAAGAGAGGTGAATCAGACCCAACACCAATGATAGCATTGATGTGGCCAATATTTTACGGATTGATGTTTGCAGACTTGGGTCATGGTTTATTATTAATGGGATTAGGTCTAGTCTTCAAACTGAAAGGACAAGGAAATCTTTCAAGATGGGGAATGTTAATTGCAATCTCTGGAGCATCTGCTGCGATAGCGGGAGTTGGAACGGGAGAGATGTTTGGATTCCATATCGATCATATTCAACCATTTGAAGGAATCTTGGAAGAAGGTGGCGCATTACACTCAGTTTCGTGGCTAGTTGGAGCAATTAGCGTTGCAGAACTAAACTTTGACCAGGTAATTATGATTCTAAAGGTTTCATTATTTTTGGGAATAATTCACATTCTTTGGGCGTTTGCGTTACATATCAAAAAATTGTATCAAGATGGACACAAAACCACTATGATTACAGAAGCAATTCCAAATGTTACACTTTACGGAGGAATTGTCGTCATCATGATGTGTGCAATTGGTTCAGGTTATGATGTAATGAACATGTATTCAAAAATACATACAGAGGCAGTTCCATGGGTTACCGTTTTCCTTGGCGATTGGGCACAAGTTTGGATCATTACAAGAATTGCAGGGGTGATCATCATTGCATCAATTGTGGTCATGATGATTGGAGGATTAAAACACATCAAAGCACATCCAGAAGAAGGAGGAAGTCCAGCAAACGTCTTCATGGAAGTTTTACTTGGAAAGAGTGTCGAGTGTCTTGCACATACAATCAGTTATGCTCGGCTCGGAATCATGCTGCTTGTGCATGCGGCGCTGCTACTTACAGTAAATAATTCATTTGCATCATTAGGTGGAGCAGAATCTCCAGGTGCACTAGCATTACTCATTGGTGGAAACATCGGAATCATGATGATTGAGGGATTAATTGTATACATCCAGTCTCTAAGGCTTCACTTGTACGAATTTTTCACAAAATGGTATGATGGTGGTGCGGAGCCATTCAAACAAATAACGCCAGAAATGTTCTACAACCAATTCAAGTGGAACAGAAAATAATCATTCTATAATTCTGACCTTACATTTTCCATTTTTTGTGCAAAATAAAAACAGACTACAACACCTACTATTCCAACTACGATAAACGGAATTGACATGGTAAAAGTTTCAGTAGTAAAACCATAAAACATTATCAAATTACTTGGAATAATTCCTGCAATACTCCCAAAAATGCAACCTATCAGAATAACAACAAACTTGGGAATCACATATGCAATTATTCTCTAGATGATATAGGGATTTTCTATTTTTCTATAGGAAGGTTTAGGTTATTTCCCCATTCTCCCCAGCTACCCAGATACACTTTGACATTTTTGAAGCCAATCTTTTTCAGTGATAGATAGCTGTTTGCAGCGCGATATGCGCCTTGGCAGTATGTGACAATTGGAGTATCTTTGTCCATTGTGTAGAGAGATTGTAATTCATTGTCAGATTTCAATTTTCCAGAATCATCAAGGTTGTTATTCCAATCAATGTTTTTTGCAGTTGGAACATGACCTCCTCGTGCAGCTCTAGGAGTTGTACCATCATACTCATCAGGAGAACGAGCATCAATTATTGTGACTTTTCCAATGCTTGCATTGAGTTCTTCAAACCCAATAATGATTGATGGGTCAATTGGTGTGGTAAGACTTGATGGCTTGTAGATAGTAGATTCTGTTTGAGTCGGTAGATTTTCTCCAGTCCATTTTGAGAGACCGCCATCTAACATTTGGACATCTGGATGTGAGAAATAGAGACACAGCCATACACCTCTGGCAGCAAGCATGCCAGATGTATTATCATAAAAGATGATTTTCTTATTTTCATCAACTCCTGCATAGGATAAGATCTTTCTCATGTGCTCACCAAAACTAACTAATCCATTTTCAGAGGTGTCAGCCCAATGAAATGAAAATAGATCCAAACTGACAGCACCTGGAATATGACCCTTTGAATAGTCCTTGTAAGAGCGAGCGTCCAATATTAGAACTGATTCGTCATGAATAATTTTTTCTAACTTGTTTGTAGAAATGAACATGAGATGGATTTTTCATTGTACAATAAAAAGTAGTTTAGCATCCGCTGTTTGGAAAATCTAAAAAAAGAAAAAAAGAAAATTGGTTTTTTTCTATTCGTTTACGTATGCTCTTTCACCGTTCTGTGAGAGGTCGAGTCCGATTTCCTCCTCTTTTGGAGTGACTCTGATTCCTCCAGGCCAAACTGCATCCATAACCTTGAAGATTATAATGGAGATACCAAATGCATATGCAATTGACATTCCTGCAGCAACTATTGAGATTGCTTGTTGTTCATAACCTTCTGGTGTGCCAGTCCATGCGCCAATACCGTCGCCTGTGTCCCAAATATGTGGGCTAGCTAGTGTACCAGTTAAGATAGCACCTGTCAAACCACCCATACCGTGGACTCCCCAAACATCGAGGGCATCGTCCCATTTTCGAGCGTTCTTGAATGCAACACATCCATAACAAACTGTACCTGCAGCAATGCCGATAATTATTGCAGCCATTGGTCCAACCCAACCAGATGCTGGTGTGATTGCGACTAAGCCTGCTACGGCTCCTGTTGCGGCACCTACTATGCTAGGTTTGCCGGTGTGTGCCCATGACATCAACAGCCACGTTACTACCGCCATACCTGTAGCAGTGTTTGTAACTGTCCATGCGCTTACAGTGATTCCATCAGCCATTACTTCGCTTCCAGCGTTAAAGCCGAACCAGCCGAACCATAGAATTGATGCACCAAGAACTACCATAGGTACATTGTGTGGTTCCATTGGAACTTTGCCATATCCTAATCTTCTTCCGAGGACTAGGGCGCCTGCGAGTGCTGTAAATCCTGATGAAATGTGAACCACAGTTCCGCCAGCGAAGTCAAGTGCATACGATGGTGACAGGTCTGGATTGAAGTCTAGACTTCCACCGCCGATGTAGCCACCGCCCCATACCCAATGACAAATTGGGTCATAGACGAATGTTCCCCATAAGAGAACAAATACTACAATAGCACTGAATTTCATACGGTCAACTAAACCACCAACAATGAGTGCTGGTGTGATGATTGCGAAAGTACATTGGAACATAGCAAATAGTTGGTGAGGAATAGTTCCTGGCCAAGTATCACTACATACATCTCCTTCCTTCATCGTTTGCATTTGGTAGTAGTGTGCCCAAGTGTCTTCACATGGACTTGGAGCACCTAATGGTGCCCAGTGTGAGACATTGTTAAAGCCAACATAATCAAGGTTGCCCATGAATAAGTTTGCGTCACTGTCTACTCCGCCGAATGCAAGTGAATAGCCCCACAATACCCATTGTACACTCATGAGACCCATGATAATGAACACCATGCCAATTGTGTTGACTGCGTTCTTTGATCTTGCTAATCCTCCGTAGAAGAATGCAACACCTGGGGTCATGAAAAGTACTAGAGAGCTTGCGGTCAGCATCCAAGCCATGTCACCTGTATCTACATAACAGTACATGTCTGGAACGCCGTCATCATCAGTGTCGTACCAACATTCGTTTGGGTTACCGGTATAGATACCAGCACCACCATCGGGATCACCGACTACATAGCCGTCCATACCATCAGAGGTTTGTTGGGCATATGCTGTTGATAGAGCACCTGTTGCCGTCATAGCGACTGCGGCCATAAGTATTAGAGCATACTTATGGTTTCGAGATTTCATTGATCAAAATCGCTTGGTGAACGTATATAATGTTTAAGATATAAAATTCACTCTTAGTGTAAATTATTATATTCTAGTATATTGTGATAGTAACATAAAATGAATAGATTATGTCATATAATGAGGCAAAATGAGAGATGAAATCAGAGAAAACACGATTAGCGATATTTGATACGTTCAAAACAAAGAGAGAACAGATCACAGGCGAGGCATCTAGACAAAGAGCAATCATTCAACACTTGTCAAATTCAACGAATTCCGCATCAAAGACGCGAACTGCCATCTCTCAAAGCATAGCAGAAAAAAACAAGATCTTGTGGAAGAACATCTATTCAGGAATATTCAGAGATCTGGATGAAGTTCTATTGCCATTGGGGATAGTTGAAGAAGAAGGTAGACTTCCTCTCAAAAGAGGACCAAAAGCACTCCAGCAAAATGGAATGCCATTTTATCACTTGACAAAAAAAGGAATGATTGTTTCATTGGCAATAGACAGTTTTTCAGAGAGGAAAAAAATTCTCAGAGGGGTAATTCATCAGGCCGATGATGATGAAAAACAGGCATTTGAGATTATGGAAAAACTAGTCAAGATTGCCCCACACTTTGCTTTCTCAGTTTTTGAGAGATACGTCAAGGCATATTGTGAGAGTAAGCTGGACAATCTACTTCCATTTACAGTAGAAAATGTGAGCAAGTCAACAGATGATTCAGCTCAAATTCAAATGGAGTTACTAGAGGGATTTTCGAAAATTTCCAAGTCAGATCGGGATCAAACCATTGATTTTCTAAAGAAAATTGGCTGAGATATTTAACAAACATTTAAAATCAGTTCATCGCGAGAAAAGCTAAATGGGCTCTGGAGGTTCTCAAAAAATTTTCGTTACCGTAAAATCGTATAGCAAGCGTGGGCAATTATTAAAGAGAGCAGATCTTCAAACTTTGGCTGAATCTCGCGATTTAGATGAATTAGTTACTAGAATTAAAAATACAAAATATCTTGATGCAATGAATGTAGTAACCAAACCATTTACAGCTGAAAAACTGGAGATGGCACTTAGAACAAACTTGGCAGATGAACAGTTTAAGATCGCAAAAGCATCTGGAAACTCTAAGATTTTAGATGCATTCTTTCAGAGGTTTATCATTTCAAATCTAAAGCTAATCTTAAAGGGAAAAATTCTTGGCAAGACACAAGAAGAGATTTCAGCATACTTTAACATGCATGCTGAAGAGTTGACAAAGCAAAGAGACACTGTAGTCAAAGCACTAGTTGCAAAGGACTTGGAAGAGGCAGTCTCATCACTTGGTTCATCTCCATTTCATGAAGAGATTGCAAAGGCAGTTGAACTATACAATGAGACCAAAAACATTCAGGCGTTTGACATCTACTTTGACAAAATGCTTTACCAAAATGTCGTGAAGGCACTACGTAGTGAAAACGACCAAGACATTTCTCATATTTATGGAATGGAAACTGACTTTTACAATGTAATGAGTATCGTTAGAGGAAAGTTCTGGGGACTAGAAGATGACAGAATTGAGGACTTGACTGTAAGTGCAAGTGTTAACATTCCAAATCAAGTTATGGAGAGAATGATGGCAGCAGAGAGTGTTAGGGATGCAATAGACGAATTGTCAACTACAAGATACAAAGACTTGATTCCAGAGACTGAAGACGAAGTTGAAGCGATTGCAGAGTTTGAACATGCATTTGAGATGGCATACTACAAGTCAATAAACGGAGCATTCTCGAAGATGTTTAGTTTTGCAACAGTTGTTGGAATTTCAAAATTAATTGGTTATGAAGTAAGAAACATCGGGGCAATTGCATTTGCAGTTGAACAAAAGATTCCAGTTGAAACTACAATGTCAAAATTAATCATTAAAGAAGCTGAATAAGAGACATGGAAGATAAAGTCATTTCAAAAACCAGACCAAATGTCAAGAGAATTTTGGGCCCATACAAAGATGCAAAGGTTGACTTTCTGGCAGTTGGGTTATGGGTCAGTTCCATCTTGGCAGCCATTCTGACTGTTCCGTCAATTCTAGTCTTTGTGTATTTTTTCAGCGTTCTAGATAACATTCTAGTCGGCGCATTGCTAGCATTTGGCATTCATTTTGCCATTTTGACCGTAGTAGATAGGATCGCAATTTTTCTGATAAATGTAATTGATGATAAGAAAAAAGGGAAAGATATTCACGGATTCATGGCTAGTGACTTTTTTACATTTGAGACGGACGAAGAAAACTTTGTAATAATGAACAACATGAGCAAGGATGGAAGAGAAAGAAAAGACGTTTACAGTTACATGCTTGGGCATCAGATATTTCATACGGCGCTGAGCAAATATTCAGAAAACACTCCTAAACTAACTTATTAATTCTAGTGGATTCTAGCTGATTTATCATGATGGGAGACCGTGACTATAGAAAAGTCATAAAAAATTCAATTCAGTCAGTTGGAAGAGAACTAGACTACAAATTTGACAAAGGCGACATAACAAAAATTCACTCAAGTGAAGTGACTGGATGTTTGAGAAGAGCATTCTATGATAGAACCGATGAAATTGAAGTAGACAGAACTAGTTTTTCAGACTTGATTGGAGGCATGTTTAGACAGTTAGAATTTGGTGCTCAACCCACAGACTTTTCATTAGAAGACATTAGTTTGGAGGCTCAAGCAGATCTGATTGCCGATGATCTAGTTATGATTTTCAGATCAATTGGGGAATTTCCAGAAAGTCCATTTGCAAAGGATTTGTTATACATCAATGCATGCCTGTGGGCATATGAAAAGAGGGAGGGAGTTTTGATTTACATTAATGGTAAGGGAGATGAGCTGTCATTTTCAGTTTCAAAGAACAAGAAAATGTTTGAAGAGACAATTAGGAGAGTTCGTGTTCTACAGAACTATCTAAATGAGAAAAAGACACCAACCTTAGAACCATCACCCGAATGTGGAAACTGTCAGTATTTTGAAAGATGTTATACAAAGAAAAAGGCCGGAAAGACGATAAACTTTTTCGGTGCAGGTAACGACTTTTTGAGCAGCATGAAAAGCTAAGTAAAATTAACAAAAATAAAATAAAAAGAAATTTCTTTTTTGGTTTTTAGTTTATTCGCCTGGTTCTTCTGGGTGGCCTTTGCCTCTAAGTGCAAATGTAACTACTGCTAATGCGATTGCTACGCCAATTGCTGAACCGAATGCGGCCATATCTGCTTCTGCCATGGTAAAAATCGTTTAGAAATAGAATATAACGTGTTGTATCATAATTTTTGAAAATTGTGATACATTTACCTAGTAAATTCGAATGTGATCTCGTTTTCCCCGCCTGCAGTCATTGAACTGAGGTTATAGTATGCCTCACCGGTTACTCTCCATTGTGGATCGCCATTTTCAAGTGCACTCCACAATTCAGGAATGTTTCCATCATTTTTGATGGTGAATTCATCTTTGATGGTGGTGGGTCGATCACTTAGAATTGTGAAATAGTTTGATGCGGAGACTAATCCTCCAGGGGCAGCCCTATCTCCAATTGATTTTGTTCCAATTTTCATTCCGTCTTCGTAGACATTGTAACGAATCATCTCTAAAAGTACACCTTTGTAGTTAGGGTTCGTTACCTTAAACGAGATTTCAACATATGCGATTCTTTCATTGACATTCAAAATCTCAATATCCTCAAGTTCAATGATTAATGGAATTAATGCAGGCATTCCGCCAGAAGAACCAATACGAACCTCACTTGATGTATCATCAATGATGGAGGTTCCCGAGTATGCAATTGCCAGAATTACTATGGCAAATCCACCAATTACTCCGATAACGGGGATTTTGGGATTCAATAAAAAGTTCCTATTTTTTCTTCATAAAAAGGAATCTAAAATATAGCACTAGTGCTGCATAATTTTATGCAGTATTTCCAGGCGGTTCAGCAGGGCAAAAAACGAGCAAATGAAGCCCAGATGAAGCTTTTTGAGATTGCAGGATTTGCAATGTTAACTCTAACTACAAAGAAGAAAGATGGAAAATTTTTTCCCGTAGGAGAAGAGACCTATTGTGCAGCCATAAAAAGACCAGAAGGATATGTTGTGATTTTAGTTGATGCAGATGGATATACCAAAACACAGACAAAGGACTTGGAAAAAGAAGAGGCATCAGAGATTTATTCCAAAGCTATCGAGTCAGGAATTGAGGAATTCCCAGGAAAGCAGATTGCAATTTGGACAGAGATGTTTGATACGATTCAGTCAGACTTGGTGAGTTAAGTAATACTAAACTTAATAATACTAGGATTAAGATATGCTAAAGTATTAAATATGACAAGATTGTTGCTTTATCATGAAAAAGAGATTGCAACATCTGAAAGAACATGATATAGGCTATTTTGCTCACTGGAAAAGGGCAATGCAGATGAGCGTTGCATTATTCATTCATGCGTGGATACCAGACGTGCTGCAAACCTATGCAAGTGACAAGATGAAGAAGATACAGTGAATTATTTTTTTGGAATAAGAATTTCAGTTCCAACTGCTCCACCCTTGATTGCTTTTTCAAGAGTTTTGATGTCAGATTTAATCACTCTGGTTTTGATTTTAGAGCGTTCAATAATTTTGAGTGCTACTATATCCATCAAGTCATAGCCACCAGCTACGGAATCCTCATGGATGAGAAGTTTTTTCAAATTTTTCATCTCAATTGTCTTGAAGAGTTTGGCCTTTGAGTTTTTGTTAGGATCAGAGTCATAAATTCCAGAGACGTCAGTCGCATTGAGAAATTGTGTTGCGTCAATCTTTTCAGCAATTAGTGCTGCAGTGCCGTTTGTTGACTGGCCTGGATGTAGACCTCCTGCCACAACAATCAGACCGCTATCTACTGCTTGCTTTGCCTCTCGCAGAGTGGTTGGAGGATGTGGATATGCTTTGGTTTTTAGCGCATAGATGAGAAGTTTTGCATTAAGTCTTGATATCTCAATTCCCAGTTCATCTAATGTCGATTCGTCAGCGCCAGAAGAGCGGGCATGTGTAATATAATGGCGTGCAATTTTTCCACCACCTGCCACTATGATTGGCTGGTATGTCTTGCTAATCTTTACTAGAAATCTAGCATAGTCTTTGAGGAGTTTTACATTTTCCATTGCAAAGACCTTGCCTGAAAATTTGATAACAATTCTTTTCTTCATTTTTACAGTTCACCAAGAATTGATTTTGCAGCAATTTCAACTTTGTTTCTATTCTTTTGTTGAGTATATGCTCTAAGAATATTCATTTTTCCAGACATTGACGAAACTAGAGGAATCTCAGATATCGGAATAGTCTTTGGAATTACTTTGCTTCCTTCCTTTTTGATCAGGATTATAGAGCTTGATTCTTTCTTTGATGGAGCAAGGGGCATGGAATGGGTGGTGGAAGTATCTATGAAAATTTGACTTTCTGGTAAGTTTGATTTCTTTGCAATGTCTTCTCGGAATTGCTTTAGTTTTTTTCTGCCAAATGACTTTTTGCCGGAGATAGTTTTCTCAAATACGCATTTGAAGAGTTTTCTGTCCTGATAGTCGGTCGCAATTTTTTTGGCTGCCTTCAATTCGGAGGTGTCTTCTGGAAGCGACGTCAATTGTTGTAAGATGGTATCATCTGTCTGCATTACATATTCTTCGGCGTTCATTGCGCTCAGCCCAAGATGATCATCGGCCAAACTCATTGCCTCAAGCAGCATCACCTCTCCTGCACGGACGGTCTTGTGGAAGTAGACTGCCTTGAACATCTGAAATCGAGAGATCATCATGGTCTCAAAATTTACCAAAGCCGAGCTTTGCAGAGCCAGTTTGTTTTTGTAAACCTCGAAGGAGTTTGTAATTCTATTGTGATCAATTTTTGCATGCTCTGCACCTGTGAAATAGCCGTCTCTCAAGAGATAGTCCATCATATCTGCAGAAAGGGCGCCAGAGATTATCTCATTTTCAAACTGTTTGTTTCCCTCACCAACTGCCAGGCGGTTTATTTTTTTCTTGTCTGTTGTTTTGGAGATGATATCGCCAATTTCAGATTTTAGAATTATTTGTTTTCCGATCTGCTCATGTGTAATGCGCTTTTTTTTCTGCAATACTTCTTCAAATAGATGTGAGAATGGTCCATGTCCAATGTCATGTAGTAGGGCTGCCAGTCTTATGTCATCGGCATCTGCCGCAGGCATCTGTCCCTTTGATGAGAGTGAGTTTGCAGCCATTCCAGCAATATGCATTACACCAAGCGAGTGCTCGAACCGTGTGTGCTGTGCTCCGGGATATGTCAGATGCGCACCAGACAACTGCTTGATTCTTCTCAGTCTTTGAAAGACTGGAGTGTCAATAATTTTCTGTTCAGTATTGTTAAGACGAATGAAATCATGAATTGGATCTGTAATCTCTAGAAATTTTTTTTTCATAGCCCCATCTTTTTTGCTACAATCTTCATTACGTCTTTGTGAACCTCACCTTTTGACTGAGATGCATTAACTATTTTCCATCCCTTCTTTTTTGCCAATTTACGATACCCCTGAGAAATTTTGTTGGAGAACTGCTTGTTTTTTTCAAATTTGTCGCGATTTTGCTTTTTTCTTGCAAAGGACTCCTCTTGTTGCACATCTAAAACGATTACCAGGTCAGATTTTGGCAGTCCTTCGTCTAGTTTTTCAAGCCAGTCAAGTTTGAGGCCGTTTGTTATGCCATATACGAGATTTGACTCTCTATATCGATTCATTATGATTACAGAATTTTTCTCCTTGGCTGCCTTTAGATCACTCGCCCTCTCCCATCTGTTTGCTGCCAGTAAACAATGGATTACCTGTGCAGGATACTTGCGCTTTCCATGCAGGTATCTGTCAATCTCCTTTCCAATGGGCGTGGAATAATCTGGAAATGAGAATAATTTGGTCTTTAATTTTGCAGAACGGAGCTTTCTTTGCAGCATTGCAGACTGGGTCTTCTTTCCGGCTTGGTCACCACCCTCAAATGTTATTATCAATATACAGAGAAATGTTCCTTTGAATTAAAATCTTGGGCAGTATTAAGAGAAGTTTTTTCTTCCAACCTTCAGTCTGTCAAGACGTGTTGTCTCTTCTTCGTTAATTTTTACTTCAAATTCATCTTTTATTTGCTTTGACTTTTTTGGTTTTGTATCTGCTAGTTTGCTCATCGGTATAATTAGGAGAGTTGAGATTTTAACAGTGGCGATCGTTCTAAGAAAGGAGATTTTCAGTTATTTCTTCCTAAATAGTGCAGAAATTCCTATAATTACGCCTGAAACGATCATTCCCAGTACGCCGATCGTCTCATTTGACTGGAACAGATACGCAGAACCTAGAAAAACTGCTGCAGATAAGATGCTGCCAGAAAGCATTGTATAGTTTCTTTTGCTAAATTGCTGCTGCATCATTTTTGTTTCATCCATGAATTTTTTTATTTCTGGTGCTATCGTAATGGTATCTTCTATGGTTTTTGCAAAACGTGAGAACGATCTTTTAATCTCCTCGATGTATGCGTCTTTGATTAGCGACTCTTCTTCCAAGATTTGTCGTAAAACCTTGATGAACTTGAAATCAACTTTGTGTGTATGATATATGCCTTCTATTATGGTAGACATTCTCAGATATAATGCCAAATGCTTTGG
>CAZEES010000028.1:0-11449 GCA_964511265.1 uncultured Candidatus Nitrosopelagicus sp.
TTTCAACTGTAAATTTTCTAATTCTATTCGTCTTTTCTCTACACAGTGTAAATGATCACTATCTGTTGCAGAAATTTTCTTACAAATAGAACATGTTCCCATACTCTATTTTGGACTCACCACGATTTAATTATTTCATATCTGTTTCATGCTTGAGGGGACGTCGTCTAGTTTGGCTATGATGCCAGTCTGGGGGGCTGGAGGTCGGAGGTTCGAATCCTCCCGTTCCCATTATAACAGATTTAATTTTTTTCTTTTTTCGTGGTTTTTTGTAATTTTAAACCAGTTGTAAGGCTCTCAAAATTTTCTAACGTTGGATTTTTTTTATATTTTCTAATTAGTTCAATAATCTTAATTTTTGTGGGTAGTTTGATTTTTTTCTGAATGATTTTTGCTAATCCTGTACCGATAAAAATAGCCTGTGTTGCACCTGTGACATTTGACGGCTTTCTATTTGCACTTGAACTCTCAAAATCAATTATTGTGTTTCTCTTTTCATTGACTATGACATGTTTGTCAATTGTACTTAATTCTCCATGATCAAGCCCTGCATTGTCTAAAAGAAAACATTCGTTCAAAACATTGCTTATAACTGAACGAACCTCTTTAGATTTTATCTCAGATTTTTTCGCCCAATCAATAATTTTCTCTCCATCAATGTATTCCATCACCAAAAAATTTTTTGAATTTTTGATAAACTTGGGACCTATGCCAATTTTGTTAGCAATTTTTAGTAATTTAGCTTCATTCGTCATATTTTTTCTAGGTGAATCAGTTCGTCTGATTTTTAACGCTACTACATTACTTCGTTTTTTTGCGAGAACCACCATGCCGACATAACCCTTCCCAAGTATACGACACTTTTCAATCTGTAACGGTCCTGTAAATGAAACGTGCGTAATACCTAACTTTCTTAATTCTATGATTCGTTTTGTTATTTCAGACTCTGTTACTTTTGGAAAAGTAAGAATTTTCTTGTAAGGATCTTTTTTGAAAATACTAATTGGTTGAAAATGCTGTTTCATCAGTAGTTATCAGATTTGAAATGCTCTTTTTAACAGATATGTTTTGTTTGCCTTCTCCACTTGTAATTTTAAAACCAGTTCTGAAATCTCCTCTTAGGCCTTTTGGAATCCCTGATTCACCAATACGATTTTTTATTAAATCACTAAGAAACGACTTTGCGTTTTCATATCTTCTAGTTTGAAGTGATTGTAATTTTCCATCCTTGTCTGCCCACATTAATTTAGATTTTTTAGAATTAATGTTGATAAATTTACTTGAAAAATTCTCAGAAAACACTTCAGGTCCTACTCTAATCTCATTTTTAGAAATTGTTAACGATTCTAGTAAAAATAACAGACTAGCTTTATCTTCATCGTACACAAGTGCATCATTTCTAAGAACGTTAAATCCCTCTTTAACCATCTGAGATTCAATTGAATTCGAGGCTCGTTTAATCTGTCCATATATTATATCCTCACTTCTTTTTTTGTACTTGAAATTAACAACTAACGTATTCTTTGCTAACTCCTTAGGAACTCTCACTTTTGTTTTTTGTTTAAAGTATGAGATTGAACTTTTTTTCAAGAAATTTCTAGCAATTAAAACAAAATTTGTGACATTTTGAATTGATATTGCTGCACCGAGATTTCTATTCCTATCTATTGGGTCAATAATGACAATCGGAGACTCAAATCTCCTTGGTGATTCACCTATCATTTCATTATTATCAAGTTTGGAAATTTTCTTTAACACATTTTCAAAACTCCCTAAATAGTAAACTAAAACTTCACAAACATACCCACTAAATCCTTGTTTCGCAATCTCTGCACCATACATTCCATTTATTTTTAAAAAACATTTCAGAACTCTAATATCGTCTTTCATCGAGCCTGTTAGTTTCTCACTCATAAATTCTGTATGAAACGTTGATCTATCTGCCGCACTCTTCCACTCTCCTTTTTTTATGTCATAACAAGGAACAATATTTACTCCCACTCCGTCAATATTTGCTTCAACAAACGGATGTTCTGAATATCTTACATATGGTTTGAATTTTTTTAATGAATCAAATCCAATTTTTTTACCAATTGTTTCAAAATTCTTTTCAGTTGTTGTTTTTTTAAACTTGACAAAAATATCAATATCAATTTTCTCTGGAGTCCAAGTCTCTTTTGCATATGAACCCCCAAAATGTACTGAAACAACCGATTTTTGTTTTTCAGCTACTTGATTCACTAAACTAAAAACTTGATTTGCAATCTTGTCAACTCTCTTTCTTTGTGTATGATTTGGAATTGCAATTTCTTTTGATTTTTTTATAACATCAGTTTTCATTTCCATTAACCTCCAGTAAATCTGAATATTCTGGTCCTTTTGGACTTAAAACACTTCTTTTTAGTTTAATTTTTGATATAATTTGTGAACCAAAATCAATTTGAGCGTGTTTACTAATCTGCGTTGTGATATCGCCAATCTTGTGTTTTACTCTTAAAACTGTCAGGTGTGGTTTGAATTTTTTATCTTTTTCAAAACCTAAGGTTGACAGCTTGACTGCTATCTCTTTTGCTATCTCTGAAAGTTTTTCAGCTCCTTTTTCATCACAACCAACCCAAATTACACGAGGGTTCTTCAAACTTGGAAATGCACCCACTCCTTTTAGTGATAAATCAAACTGCGAAAACGCTATTGTTTTCAACACATCTCTTACTTTGGCACATTTTAGTTCATCAATTTCGCCTAAAAATTTTAAGGTAAAATGAATTTGATCAATTCTTGTGGGCTTTGCTTCAATCAATAACTCTTCTTGAAATGTTTGAATCTTGTTAAGAATCTCTGCATTAGAAATCTCAACTGCAACAAACACTCTCATAAAAAACAAAACATTTGTAATTATTTATCGCTACCTTCATAGACTAGTCATTCAAAAATAATCTGTGTCAAAACTAGTAGTTTGTTTAACTGGAATGCCTGGGGCTGGAAAGTCTACAATTGTTTCAAAATTAAAAGAGCAAGGATATGAAACCTTCAATCTTGGTGATGGTGTTAGAGATGAAGCAAAAAGACAAAATTTAGAACCTACTGGAGAAAATTTAGGAAAATTAATGTTAGAACTACGTCAAAAAAATGGACCTGGGGCTGTTGCCCAATTAATTAAAGAATCAATACAAAACTCAACTCATGAAATTATCATTATTGATGGTATTCGTTCCATACATGAAATTAATGTTCTAAAAGAAACTGGAAATGTCAAACTTTTGGCAGTAGATGCATCTCCTGACACAAGATTCAATTTTCTCAGTGAGCGTAAAAGATCCGATGATCCGCTTACAAGAGAAAAGTTTGAAGAACGTGACAATCGTGAAATTGGCGTAGGATTACAAGAAATCATTGAACTTGCAGATCAATCAATTGAAAATAACAACGTAACAATTGATCAAATGGTAGATTCAGCAATCAAAATTTTTGAAAACTGGACAGAAAAATGAATCAAAAAACAACAATTCAAATTTTCTGTGAAATTAATCCTTCTGAAGACTCTGAAAAAGTAAAACTTGCAGTAAGTAACATTTTTCCTGATATGGAATTAGAAATATCTGATACAGACATCACTGGAAAAACAAACAATCTTGCAATTTTATCTCAAATTTCAAAATCAATTCATGAAAAAAATGTGAAAAACACATACCAACGAATCCTCAAAAGCAATAATGACGGTGAATCAACCTGGTTTTATCTCAATAAACAGGCTGCATTTGTAAATACTGTAGCTTTGTGTAGTGAGGCAAATGAATCATCTTTAGGTCCAATCAAGGTGGTTTTACGCTCAAATGACATAGAACAAGTCATAGACTCAGTAACGAATTAACAAACTAGCTATTTCTAGCCATTTTGAGAACTTTTTTTTAGCTCAGTTATGAAAAATTGATTTTTACAGGATTATCCATGAAGATACAGTTAGCAATAATTGGTGCTGTTCTAATCGCTGGAGGAATATTTTTCCTGCCTGAGACGGTTAGCCAGTTTCCTGCCGGTGCAATGATTCTTGATGCATTAATTGAAGATGCTACTAATATCAAAGAATACAATACACACACAAGTCAGGCCGGTGATGTATTGTATGATGTAGGACTAAATGTTGGTGATACTGTCACTGATGTTGCAGATCAGATGGAAACCACCATTGATGAAACGGAAATTCCTGAAATTGATTTCTTAAAATTTGAAGATTAGTCTAAATCTCAATTTCAAGTAGATCTTTTGCTGCAATAGTTGATTCATGAACCTGTTTTGCCTCATTTAACAAAACTGATTCATCACTGTACCTTGCAGAAAAATGTGTTAAAATAAGATTTTTCACATTAGCTTTTCTTGCCAATTCTGCTGCTTCTTTTGCAGTTGAATGATTTGTTTCAATTGCTCTGTCCTTTAGCTCATATGAGAACGTACAATCAAAACTCAAATAATCACTATTTTTGAAAAACTCTTCTAATTTTTCAGTAGGACGTGTATCTCCTGAAATTCCAATCTTCTTACCGGCTCGTTTTTCTCCCGTAACTTGTGACGATTCAATCTTCTTACCATCTATTTCTATGGAATTTCCATTTTGTAATTCTTGCCATAATTTTCCTTCAGGAATTCCTAATTCTTTCGCTTTATCTGGATAAAAAACTCCAGATCTTTCATTTTCTTCAAAATAATAGGAAAATGCAGGAATTCCGTGTTGTGCTTCACAACATCTTATTTGATAATTCTTTTCGTTTACCACGTTACCCTCTTCCACAATTGTAATGAAAACTGGAAATGGTAATCCAAAATTTAACACCTTGATGTTTGCTGTAATGAACTCCTCAATTCCAGCAGGACCGTAAATCTCTACACTCTCTGTTCTTTTTTGTAATGACATTGTTTGGAGAAGACCTAAAATTCCTAAACAATGATCTCCATGAAGATGTGTTACAAATATTTTCATTTTTTTATTCCAAGGTAGACTTGCCTTCAAATATGCAACTTGTGCTCCCTCTCCTGCATCAAACATCAAGACTTCGTTTTCGCGTACAAGGCAAATGCATGTTAAAGAGCGTTCAACTGTTGGTGCCGCAGCAGATGTTCCAAGATAAACTAGTTTCATAATATAATTTTCATTTTAATGCATCAGAAATAACTTTTGATACATCTACCTTTGCAGAATCTCCTGGTATCGTATTTGTGCTGATTATTTGAGAGACTCCTGCATTTTTGATCTTTTTTGCAGCATCATTTACTAATAATGCATGAGTGCATGCAACAAAAACGCGTTTACATTTCTGTTTCTTCAAAAACTGAGTTGCCTTGATGATACTTCCTCCAGTACTTATCATGTCATCAACTATGATTAGATCTCTATTTTTCACCTCAACTTTTCCAGAAAGAATGTTCACCTTTCCAGTTTTCCTATCTCTGTGTTTTTTTAATGCAATAAAATCAGTTTTTAAAAGACTGGCAAATTCTTTTGCTCTTTCCTGACCGCCTAAATCAGGAGATACTACAAGTGGATCTTTCATTTTCATTTTCTTAAAATATTTGACTAATCCCTCCATTGCTGAAACACTCTCTGAAGAAATCTTTAGCTCTTTTAATGCCAATTTGCTGTGAATATCCACTGTCAGTACTTTTTTCACACCAGATGCTTTGAGTAATTTACCAACTACGCCAATGGTAATTATTTCTCCATCCAGAAATTCTCTGTCTTGTCTTGCATATCCCATGTATGGAATTACAGTATAGATTTTTGAAGAAAATTTTTGAACTTTTGAAACAATGCTCAGTAATTCTAAAAGATTTGTATCGACTGGTGGATAAGTTGACTGAACCACAACCACTATGCTCTTTTTTGGAATTTGATTAATTGTTATTTTACTTTCTCCATCTGGGAACACTTTTCTCTCAGTTTTTACATATGGTGCCTTTAATCGTCTAGCAATCCTCTTTGCTAAATCTGATGATGCATCTCCACCAACTACTGTGAACTTTGCCATTAAATCAACGAATCAAAACGGATTCTTAAGTTTTCGTAAGACTATTTTGCAGCCTGATCTCTTTTCTCTTGACAAGATAGCTAGCAATTGCAACTATCACTACTCCAACAATTTCTACTCCAAGCCAGTCCATACCAGCAAATTCTATTCTATCTAAAATGAATGGCGAGAATAGCGGGAAAGTTGTACTTGAATTAAATCCAACATCTGCAAGAAATACGTCAAATGCAATATGTGACAGTACTGCTGCAAATGCCACCGCGCAAACTCTTAGATCCTTTCCACGAAGAATCATAAAAAATATTATTGATGCTATGACTGCAAATGGAATTGAATGACTCATTCTTGAAACTAATTCAATATCTAAGAATTGAAGTAGATGATCTGCATCTAGCAAAATCGCAAAACTTCCTCCAAGGATAATGTATCTTATGCTTAATGTTCCAAGCCCAATCACTGCTCCCCAAAAAACATGTCCAATCACATGTTCAATAGTTATGCCGCTAACCACCAATGGATTTCCGATCACAAAAGTATGCTCGCTAGAAGGAAACAATCCTCCAATTACTGAAAATGCAAATGAAATTACAGTAAAAATTATCGAATTTTTTAAAATGAATTTAACATGATTCTTCATCATATGAAAAGAAATTTCTGAATAAATTAATGATTACTATTCATCTGCAGATTCACCACGACCCAAATCGCCCATGCCGTACTCATCCATCACTTCGTCACGCTTTGCATCAAGTTGGTTAATCTCTTGTTCTTCGCGTTTTTCATCACCTTGGTAAACAGTTCGAATTGGCCATGGAATTCTAATGTCATATTTCTTAAACTCTTCATACATGATTAGCCGCATATCGCTTTTTGTCTTGAACTGCGCACCATAATCTCTAACGTAAACCCACATTGAAAAGTCCAAGGCTGAATCATTGAATTTATCAAATCTTACAACTGGTTGTGTTACATCCACATGTATGTCCTTGTCACATCCACAGCTAGGTTGATTTTCTTCAAGATATGGGCATCTGTTTTGTCTTACTAGGTGTCTTCCTTTAGCATCTTTGGCTTCAATCATTGCACGTTTCCCAATTTTAACTAGAATTGATGTAACTTGTCTTGGATTATTCAAATAAGAAACGCCAACCTTTACTACCGCAGGAACGAGTTTGATCTCTTTTGTATAATTGATTATTTCTGCACTAACTAATTGTCGTGTTGGAATAATTGCAACTGATTCATTTAATCCGTGGCGGATGTATGTGACTCTTGGTGTAATCTTATGCACATACCCGTTATATCCACTTTCTAGCTGAACTCTATCTCCTTCTTTAACAACCTTATCTTTTCTAATTAGAATATATGAAAAGTAATTCTCTAGTGTTTCTTTGAGTGCCAGCCCGACACCAAATGCAAGTCCACCTGTCGCAGTAGCTAAAACTATTAGATCAACTTGCCACCAAGATACCACTCCGATTATTACTCCAACAAAAATTAGAATTGGTAAAACTTGTTTTGCAGACTTTGGAACGCCTTCTTTTTGTTTTCTTGAATGTCCAGGTGGCTTGTTTCCAGAAATAATTGGATCAAATCCAGAATTTCTTTTCTGCTCTCTCCAAATATCTATTGGATAAATCTCCTCAGGAATTACCCCTGGGAATAATTTTCTTCCAGATGCGTTATTCCCACTTGTGCAATAATTAAAATATTTTTCATATTTCTTACGTTCGGATTTTTTCCACTGTTCAAATGGGTCTTTGACATTTTTTTCATAACTTCCAACTGGATTTCCTTGAGATGTTCGAAAAGTCTCCAGATATTGCATTCCTTGTTCTGTTTGCAAATATGTATTGAATTCTTCTTCCGTTAGGTCATCTGGCTTTTGTTTTGGTGGAATCCATTTGTATAATTTATGGAAAAAATCATCATCATCATCTGGAAATCCTCTCATCTCTCTCCACGCTTCAAAGTCTTCACGCTCAAGAACTGAACTATCTCGTTTTGTTAGTGCTATTGGAACCAATTGCGAAATTGTATATCCAATTACCAAAATGTTTAATGTATTTAGCATCTTTGCAAAAACTTCACTTGGTGCAAGCTCTCCTTCGACTTGTGGAATTGTTGATTCTTCATCAAATAATTCAAAGGCTTGGATGTACATGTTGACTGATGAAATTAGGGCAATTGCCAAAAACGGCAAAATTATCTTTCTTGCAAATCTTGCAACGTGTGGTTTTGTATGATTAAATTTTTGAGTTTTTACCCAAAAAGAAAATTTTCTATAAACAAGACTAATTATGATAACTCCAATGATTAATGCAACCACAGCTAATTGCAAAGAAACTGAAGATGCAATCAACTGTGAAACTGTATCAAACTGACCAATTGAAATTTGACTAACTTCTTCTACCATTCCTACTGTTTTTTTAATAATCCTGAACTTAAGTTATGGATTTGTCGTAGAGTTTACAAAAAAGTGTCAAAATTTTTATAAATTGACCCTCTTTCATCTCCTTCATTCATGGCAGATCCTAAAGTTTAACATGGGTTTTTGCCTAAAATATGGAGTGGCGCAAACAAATCAACAGGAATCCATCTGGACAGTAGATTCTTCACCATCAATTCAATCAATTACTCTTGCAAATTTGAGAAAACTCCCACAAATTCAAAATTTCTCAGAAGAGCAAATCTTTGAGATGGAGGTAGTTGGAAATGTACTGCCTTTCAAGGCAAACAACTATGTTATCGAACAACTCATTGATTGGGATAATGTCCCAGGCGACTCAATGTTCAATCTAACATTCCCACAAAAGAACATGCTAAAACCAGAACATTATGACATGATGGCCTCTGTTTTGAAAAATGATCCTGATAGAAAACAAATCCAAGAAATGGCAAACACAATCAGACTGGAATTAAATCCACATCCTGCAGGTCAAATGGAACTAAATGTCCCAATACTAAAAGACGGAACAAAACTTTACGGAATGCAACATAAATACAAAGAGACGGCTCTCTTCTTCCCAAGCCAAGGGCAAACCTGTCATGCATACTGTAGTTTCTGTTTTAGATGGCCACAATTTGTTGGCATGGATGAGATGAAATTTGCTATGAAAGAAGGCGATGATTTAGCACAATATGTAAAGGAACATCCTGAAATCTCAGATATTTTGTTCACTGGAGGAGATCCAATGATCATGAAAGCAAGTTTGTTTGCCACGTATGTTGACAAACTATTGGATGCAGATTTACCAAATCTTAAAACAATCCGAATCGGAACAAAGGCTTTGTCTTATTGGCCATACAAATTCATCTCAGATAACGATGCTGAAGAGACACTTGAAACATTTAGACGAATTAACTCCAAAGGAATTCATGTGGCCATCATGGGCCACTTTAACCATTTAGCAGAATTAAAAACTGGTGCGGTTAAACTTGCAATCAAAAACGTTCGTGAAACTGGAGCACAAATCAGAACCCAATCTCCTCTTTTAACTAACATAAATGATGACGCAGAGATGTGGGCTAAGATGTGGCAAAAGCAAGTAGATCTTGGATGTATTCCATATTACATGTTTGTTGTAAGAGATACTGGTGCACAGCACTACTTTGGAGTACCTCTAATCAAAGCACATGAAATCTTCCAACAAGCAATTCAAAAAGTAAGTGGATTAGCTAGAACAGTTAGAGGACCAAGTATGTCAGCTACTCCTGGAAAGGTACAGATTGATGGAGTAGCCGAAGTAAATGGAACCAAAGTTATTGTACTTAGAATGCTTCAAGGAAGAAATCCAGAGTGGGTAAACCGTCCATTCTTTGCAAAATATGATGAAAATGCAATCTGGCTAGATGATCTAAAACCTGCATTTGAAGACAAGTTCTTTTTTGAAGATGAACTAAAGCAGATTAAAGAACAAAAAATGAAAAACATGACAAGTTAAAATATGGATTTTATTTGTGATATGATATGAGAAAAGAATTTGTAGTTATGAGAATTGATGCAGCGCCGGATGGCTCTCCATACGTTCTAGTCACTCTTTCTCTAGCAAAAGACATGGCAGAAGGAAATCAACCTTCGAACCCATCTACACCAAATGTTATGGGATTTTCAAATATGGACGACATGATGAAAAATCTAAACAAAATGATCGCAGGTGGAGGAATGGGTATGATGGGTGGTGGAGCTCCAGGAACAACTTCTATCAAACTAGAGATGCATGAATACAAACAACTCGCATTATCTGTAGGAGATAAAGTAAGCCTAGATATCTCAAAGGTAGAATCTCTAGGCGTATAGATCTCTTTAAAACTCTGAAATTTCTATAATTTTCATGGGCGATAAATCCGATGAAATGGTTCAAAACCTCAAGATGGAACTAGATATTTACAAAGAAAAAATAAAATCCCTTTTCTCAAAGTCAAAAAATTAGAACTATGAGTGCCAGTGAGTTTCTACGTAATGAACATCAAGATATTATGCGTCTTGAAAAATTAGTTACAAAATGTTCAAAATCTCTTTATGATGGCACTGATATCCCATTTTCTCATATTGATAAGATTAATTTTCTTATCGCTGAATTTTTAGATTCTATTCATTTTACAAGAGAAGAAGGTTCCTATTTCCCATGCGTTGCAACATATGATCATTTGAATAAAGAAATTCGTGAATTACTAATTGAACATGAGTTTAGTAGAAATGTTGCAAAACAAATATCAGAAAATCTCAAACAATGGAAACAGGGTCTAGATAAGCGTGAGCCTGTTGCCAGATTCCTTAGAACATATTCAATTTTTCTGATAGAACACATGAAAAGAGAAGAAGCATTTTTTGAAAAAGCAGAACAAGAGATTCTGTCAAAAGAAGAAGAACAAGAAATGTTTGAACAATTCCAATCAATCTCAGCGATCGCAGAAAAAGTAACTTCTCTTTTGGAAGATATTGATTATCTAGAAGAACAAGACTGGGCAAAATAACATTCTTAAGCGGTAATTTTACTGTCATTTACAATGGCCTTTTGTTTATGGATGACCGGATTGCCTTGTTCAGGTAAGACTACAATAGTAAGAAAACTTGCTGAAACCATACCAAATTTAGCCATCTTAGATGGAGATGAACTAAGAGAATGGTTCTCACCAAAGGATTTTTCAAAAGAAGCAAGAGATGAGCACAACAGAAGAGTTGCTCATTTGTCAAAATTGCTTCTAAAACACAATGTTCCAATGGGCGTATCACTGATTAGTCCATACAAGGAAAACCGTGCAAATGCAAGAGAGATAATTGGCGATGATACAAAATTCTTCGAAGTTTATGTCAATGCTTCACTGGCACAATGTGAAGAGCGTGATGTCAAAGGAATGTATGCCAAAGCCCGCTCTGGAGAGATTAAGGGATTTACCGGAATCGACGACCCATATGAGGCACCAGA
>CAZEES010000029.1:0-9317 GCA_964511265.1 uncultured Candidatus Nitrosopelagicus sp.
TACAACAAATACAAAGCATAATTTTTGGCTAAGCCTATTTCTTAGATTTTCTCTTTTTTTGTTCAATTGCCGCTTGCGCTGCAGCAACTATTGCAATAGGAATTCTGTGTGGTGATGCACTTACGTAGGATACATCTGCAGAATGGCAAAATTTGATCGAATTTGGATCTCCTCCATGCTCTCCACATATTCCAATTTCCAGATCCTTTTTGATGTCTCTTCCTTGTTTAATCCCAATTTTCATTAGATGACCAACACCATTAACATCAATTGATTGGAATGGACTGATCTCTATTAGCTCTTTTTCCATATATTCTGGAAGGAATTTTCCTTCAGCATCTTCTCTACTAAAGCTAAATACTGCTTGTGTCAAATCATTTGTTCCAAAGCTAAAAAACTCAGCAGTATTAACTAACTCATCTGATGTAAGACATGCACGAACAACTTCAAGCATTGTTCCAAAGTTAATCTTAAATTTCATTTTATGCTTTTGTTGCATCTGTTTTTTGACATCATCATAAATTGATTTGATATAGTTTAATTCTTCTAAACTTCCAATCTGTGGAATCATTATCTGTGGTCTTGCATCTATTTTGGCTTTTGCAAGTTGTGCGGCCGCCTCAAATAATGCAGTAATCTGCATTCTGTAAATCTCTGGATATGTAATTCCAACTCTTACCCCTCTATGTCCCATCATTGGATTGACTTCGGCCAGTTCCCGTGCTCTGTCTAATACTCGTTTAGTTTTTTTACTATTGTCATTTTCTTTGTAAATTTTATCCATTAATTCTTCTGGGTTTGGCAAAAATTCGTGTAGTGGTGGGTCTAACAATCTAATTGTAACTTTGTATCCCTTCATTGCCTTTAAGATTCCAATAAAGTCTCTTTTTTGTAATTCTTGTAATTTTTTAAGAACATGTTTTCTTTCATCTAGAGATTCTGCCATAATCATTTCAACGAATAATCCAATTCTATCTGTCTCGTTAAACATTCTCTCTGTTCTACACAAGCCAATTCCTTGTGCTCCGTACTGCCTTGCAAGTTTTGCTGCATCTGGTGTGTCTGCGTTTGCGCGGACTCCTAGTTGTTTTACTTTTTGCGCCCAGCTTAGAACTGTCTGAAAGTCTTTTGTAACTTTTGGTTCTACAGTTGGGACGTCTCCGATAAATACAATCCCTCTACTGCCATCAATTGATATTGTCTCTCCATCTCTTATTGTTATTCCATTTGCAGTACATGTATTATTGTCATAATTAATTTTTAATTCAGCACATCCTACGATGCATGGCTTTCCCATTCCTCTTGATACGATTGCTGCATGTGATGATTTTCCTCCGAGGCTTGTTAAGATTCCCTCTGCTGAGAAAAATGCAGGAACATCTTCAGGTTTTGTCTCTTTTCTGACCAAGATGACTTTTTTTCCTGCTTCTCCTAACTCGATTGCCTTTCTCACATCAAAAATTGCAATTCCACTAGCAGCTCCAGGTGATGCTGCAATCCCTCTTGCTAATTGTTTATGCTCTTTGATCTTTGACTCGTCCATCGTTCTATGTAGTAATGCCTCTAATTGCTGTGCAGGAATTCTTGTTAGTGCCTTATTTTTATCAATTAGTTTTTCTTTAACCATATCTACGGATGTTTTGACAAGTGCACCTGCACTCATCTTTGCAGTTCTTGTTTGTAATAGATAGAATTTTCCTTGTTCAATAGTAAATTCGATGTCTTGTGGTTCTCTGAAATGCTTTTCTAATTTTGTGCATGCATTGCTTAATTCTTTATGTGACTTTGGCATCTCTCTCTTTAGTAAATCAATATTCTTTCCTGTTCTAACTCCTGCAACAACATCTTCACCTTGGGCATTTGTCAGATATTCTCCTTCAATCTCTCTTTTACCATTATGTCCATTTCTTGTAAATACAACTCCTGTTGCACTGTCATCTCCCATATTTCCAAAGACCATTGTAACTACATTCACTGCGGTTCCATTTGCAATGTCTTTTGTAATCCCATTCTTTTCTCGATAAACGACCGCTCTTTCTCCCATCCAGCTTTTGAAAACGGCTTCGATTGCCAATCCTAATTGTTCGTTTGGTGTATCTGGGAATTTTCTCTTTGTATGGGCTTCACAAATCTTCTTGTACTGTGAGACAATTTTTTTCAATGATTCCACGTTTAGTTTACTGTCATCGGAAACTTCTTGTTTCTTTTTTGCAGAATTTAAAACGTAATCAAATTTTTCATCGTTTACCCCAAAAACAACCTTTCCAAATAATTGAATAAATCTCCTATACGAATCCCATGAAAATCGCGGATTCTTAGTTTGTTGTGCAAACCCCTCTACTGTCTTTTCATTTAATCCTAGATTCAAAATTGTGTCCATCATTCCTGGCATTGAAATTGCAGCGCCGGAACGAACTGAAACTAAAAGTGGATTTTTTGTTGAATTCCATTTTTTTCCTGTCTTTTTTTCCATCTTTGCAATATTTTTCATTACTTGCGGCATCACATCTTTTGGAAGTTTTTTACCATTGTCATAGTATTTGTTACAAACTTCAGTTGTTATTGTAAATCCCGGTGGTACTGGAAGTTTTAGGCGTGTCATCTCGCTTAATCCGGCACCTTTTCCGCCTAGAAGCATTCTATTTTTGCTATCTGCTTCTTCAAATGCGTAGACTGGCTTACTCTTTACCATGCAAAAATTTGTCGATTTACTGGCTTTTTAAACCCTTACAAAATTCGGAGATTATTTTTTCCCAATTTTTTGCTTTGACAATTCCGCTTGCAACAAGAATTCCTTTTGATCCCAGTTCTTTTGCTTTTGATACATCTTGACCTGAAACAATTCCCGCCCCACACAAAAGTTTTGTAGAATTTTTTGCACTTTTTACAGCTTCTACTGCATTTGTGATGAGTGCTGGTCTCTCTGTAGAAATTGCTCTACCTGTTCCAATTAGTTCAGGTGGCTCTATTGCGATAAATGTTGGATTAAGTTTTGCATATTTTCTTGCCTCATTGACATTCTTAACACATAGAACTGTCTTCAGTCTTAATCTTTGTAGACGTTTTACTAATGCGATTATTTCTTTTTCAGGAATTCTATGCTCACTGTGATTAATTATTGCTCCGTTGATCTTTGATTTTTTAATAATCTCTGGCACAATGAATCCTGTCGTACTGCCAACTTTCTTGTCATCTACATGCTGTGCTAAAACTGTAATCTTGAATTTAGTAATTAGTGGAATGAGATGATGTGGCGGTGCAATTGCAATTGGCACTTTGTATTTTCTTGAAACTTTCTCTGCAGTTTTTGCAATTTTGATAATCTTGTCTCCTGCAATCTCATCGTAATTCTTACAATTTATGATAAACATTTTATTTCCTAATTGATTCGGAGGCTCTCTCATATTTTAGCTTCATTATCAGGACCGTCATTGTGAGAAACATTGCTGCTACATTAACGCCAATAATGTATATGTCGTCAATTGCAATTCCATATACAAGCCATAGCACTGCTCCTGCAAAAATACAAATCATCAGGTAAGGTGAAACATCATCTAGTCGCTTTGTTTTATGCCCCTTGATTATCTGAGGAACCCATCCTGACAGAATTAAAATTCCTGCCAATATTCCAACTATTCCTAAAGTCACTTCGTCTAACATATCTAATTCCAGAAAAATTGGTCCAGTCCTGTTTGTTTGGGCTTGCCAAGAATTGTGTCAAAATCCAAGTCCATTGATGATGTAATTTGTTCTAAGGTGCTTTCCATAAATTCCATGTATTTGCCAGAGTCAATCTCAGCTTGTCTTGCTAATTCCACTGGTTTTACGCCCGGTTTGTTTAGTATTTTAACATATGATATAATGTCGCCTTTCTTTATCTCTCTGATAGTTTCTAGTTGTTTTGCGGCACGTATGTGCTGTGGAACTGTTTTTACATATTCCGACGGTGCCTTGCTGATCATCACATTAAATGTCAAGTCCTCTAATGGAATGCTCTTCTCCTGAACCCGCTTTGCATAACCTGCAATTTTCTCGCTGACTTGTTTTTTTGCATTTTCGAATTGTTGTTTGTCTTGAACCTGCGCCAAAACATCTAGCAGTTCATAAAACAATGTCTTGATGAATGGTGGAGTGTGTGACTTTTTTCCTGTCAATCCCTTCACGTCAACTTTTCCTTCTTTTGTTACTCCAAAGTAATTTTTCTTTCTATTACTTAATACCACATAACGATACTCTTTGTCAACTTCTAATTCTACTCCATGTTCTTTTTTTGCTAATCCAATAATGTCATTAATTTGTTGTTCTGTGGGATTTTTTACAAAAAGTGAATCTGTATCTCCATACAAAACTTCAATGTTAATACTCTTACATTTTTCAATTGTATCTAAGATGATGTATCTTCCTAATGCCGTCGTAGCTTCTGCGGCAGGTAGGAAATAAAGTGGAAATATCTCTGCACCCATCACGCCATAGCTAGCATTCAAGATAACTTTCAAAGCCTGACTTACGACAGTATACAGCTGTTTTTGTTCATCTGTAATGTTTTCCTTCTTTGATAAACTCTTGTAGTAGTTTACACGTAGATCCCGCAGTGAGCCAATTATGAGTGATGTTAAACCATTTTTCTTCTTGCAAACCCAATGGGACGTTTGAGGCACTGTATTTTTTTTACATTCTTCATGTGGGCACCTAACTGTTTCATATGACAAATTATTTACTTTGATTATGCTTGGATACAGACTTGCAAAGTCCATTACTGTAACGTCAAAATGAATCCCTTCTACTGGGTCTACTACTAACCCTCCTCGGTATTTTTTGTCTTTGATTACTGCATCATTTGAAACTCCCGCTGATTTATTTTCAATCTCATCTCGTCTTGGAATTAGAAAATTATTTTTTCTATGTTCATAATATAGCAAACTACGAATCCATTGTGAGACTCCCATTCTTGAAATATCATCAATAGGCATTCTTGCAATTCTTGTAATTACTACTAGAAGATTCATGAGTAAATCGTTGTTAAAACTTGTAAGCTTGTATGTTAGATAGGCGTCATTTTGACAATATTTTGCAATCTGGTATAGTGTCATGTTGTCAATTTCTACTCCGTAATCCATCTTCTCTTCTTCTAAAATTCCTTTTGAGACACTGTTTAGAGAAAAATCAGTATACTTTTGTCCAAATGCATAAATTTGAAATGCTCTGTTTGAAAAAGTTCTGTACAAGTCGAGATGAACTCCTTTGTTTAGTGTAGCTGAATCTCTCATCATGTAAAATGGATTTTTCTCTTCATCTACGCCAAGTCTTTTTGCTCTATTATACAAATATGGAAGATCAAACCCATCTCCATTGTATGTAATTAAAACTGGGTACTGCTTTACTAAATCAAAAGCATCTTCAATTAATTTTTTCTCTTGATCTTTTTCATAAAATGACAACTCAATTTTCTCATCCAAGTCATTTGTTCCTTCTTCAACTTCATCTCTTCTAAGGACAAAAATTTTCTTCATTCCATCACTCCCCTCAAATCCTATCGCTGTCACTTTTTTATCGGCAATCTTTGGGTCTGGAATTCTTCCAATCTCTGATTCTACTTCTATATCCAAACTCATTCTTCGAATCTTTGGAACCGGTTGGTTTAGAAGGTCTGCCCAGTTTGAAGTCTCTTCTTGGAATTGCTTTGAATCAGTCATTCCTGTATTTGATAATTTATCCCAAAGCAAACTCTTCATTGCAAGTTTTGTCTCATCAGACATTGCAAAGTCATGTGGGACAATCTTATCATTTTCAATCTTGTAATATTTTCCAACAATTAGTGAATTGTCATATAGATAATTCTCATAATACTTGATGTCTGATTCCCATGATTCTACCACGTTTCTAATGCTTTGTGTAGTCTGAGTCCCGCCAATTGCAAGTGGATCTGCCACCACGATCTTTGAGATTGAAATCTCCTTGTCTTTTAGTGTGTCAATCTTTTTGACCGTCTCTATTCCAATCACGTCGTCTCTTTCTGATAGAAATTCTAAATCCTCTGGAGCCATCTTTGAGAAGCAGTACGGTCTATGTCCCGTCTTGTCCTCCCAGAGATAGATTCTCTCAGATTCTGGGTCATAAAATTTCAGGATCACCTTTTTTGTTTTTCCCATGTATGCTGCAGAAATTAATAGAGAATTTGGAATGTTCGTTACTTCATCTTGTTTAATATCTTCTACTGCTTCCATGTCATTCTTTTGGGGCAATCATCTTTTCTGCCCATTTTTCAATTTTATCTCTGTTTAAAATCGTAATCTCAACTCCTGCCTCTTTTATTAAATCATAATCAGTTTCTGGATATTCATCAAGACAAACAAATTTTCTAATTCCTATGGTGATTGCCATCTTTGTACATTCAAGACATGGAACAAATGTAGAATACAATACTGCTCCTTGAACTCCTGCCTCAATCCCCAAAATTGCACAATGCATTATAGCATTGGCTTCTGCATGATTGCACAGACATCTACCTAATCCTTCTCCGGACTTTATCTTTCCGTCCATTCTGTCCTTGCATCTTTTACATCCTCCTTCAAAACAGTTCTTAATCCCAGGTGGTGTCCCGTTATATCCAGTTGCTAATTGTCTGTGGTCTCTAACTATGACTGCACCAACACTTCTTGTCATGCAATTTGACCTCAAAGATGCAAGTTTTGCTTGAAGCATAAAATATTCATCCCAATCTGGTCTCTCAAAACTTTCAGACATGAAAATTGTTCGATTTACCATCTTATAATGTCTAGTATAATTTTACAATTTTTTCATAAACAATTGGGTAGTATCTAGTAAATTGTAAACCATAAATGATATGCAACTCTGATCTCAACTTATGGGATCAGATTACTATGAACACAAATTGATAAAACCAAATTCTATCGAACTACGTGATTACCAGACAAATCTTGCAAATGATGCAAAAAATGAAAACTCGTTGGTTGTCTTGCCTACTGGTCTTGGTAAAACTACAATTGCATTACAGATTATGGCCCACGTCTTATCTCAAAACAAAGGTGGTGTTTTATTTCTGGCTCCTACACGTGTGCTTGTTAACCAGCACTTTGATTTTCTTAAAGAAAATCTACTCTTAGATGATATAGGAATTGTAACCGGCGAGGATTTGATAAACAGGCGCAAAAAATTATGGATGAATAGTGTGATTTGTGCAACACCTGAAATCACACGTAATGATCTTGAACGAAATATGATTGACACTGATCAGTTCAGCCTGGTGATATTTGATGAGGCACATCGCGCAGTCGGTGATTATGCGTATACTGGGATTGCAAATCACTTTAAAGAAAAGGCACTCATACTTGGGATGACTGCTACGCTCCCAAGCGAGAAGGCCAAAGCAACTGAAATCATAGTCTCCCTTGGAATACAAAACATCTTGCAACGAACTGACGACAGCCCTGATGTTCAACCATATATCCAAAAAACACATACTGAGTGGGTTATGGTTGATTTGCCTCCTGAAATGAAAGCAATTCAGAAATTACTACAACTTTCATTAGATGAGAGATACAAAACTTTAAGAAAAAATGGAATTCAACTTGGGCAGAACCAATCGTTATCTGCACTTCTCAGAATTCGTCAGTATGTGCTAACACAAAATCGTATTTCGGCAAAACCGCTATTTACTGCAATCCGAATCACATATGCACTAAACATTTTCGAAGCTCATGGTGTTACGTCATTTTTAAAATTTTGTGATAGAACTAAAGCAAAAAAGGGAGTTGGAATTAAAGATCTTTTTGAAAAGGATCCAAATTTTATGCGGGCAGTAGAACTGGCAAACTTTGCAAAATCTAACGGAATTGAGCATTCCAAGCTCCCAAAGTTACAGGAAGTGATTGGTTCAATAAAAGACAAGGTTTTGATCTTTACAAGTTATCGTGATTCTGTTAATGTCATTAATGATGCTCTGCAAAAAATGGGAATCAATTCTGAAATTTTAATTGGTAAGGCAGGTGATACTGGACTAAAACAACAAAAACAGATTGAGACTGTACAGAGATTTAGGGATGGTAAGACAAAGGTTCTCGTCGCAACACGTGTTGGAGAAGAAGGGTTAGATATCTCAGAAGTAAATCTAGTAGTATTTTATGATAATGTGCCAAGCTCCATTCGTTTCATACAGAGAAAAGGCAGAACTGGCAGAAAGGCTGCAGGTCGTTTACTTGTTTTAATTGCAAAAGATACCATTGATGAAGCATACTACTGGATAGGTCAAAGGAAAATTAAATCTGCAAAACAAATGGGGGATAAACTATCAAAAAAGATTGAAGATGGGAGTCTAAATCCTGCTGAATCTCTAGATGGGTTTCTCTAAGAATCATCTTTTTTATCATCATCAGTGATATTCTTGTCTCCGCCTGGTCCTAACATCTCTTCAGGCTTGACATCATTATCCCATGTCCCTCTAATTCCTTTTGCAAGGGCAATTCCACCTATAGATAAAACCCCAATAACTATTGCAAACATCACATTTCTACTTTGTAATTTCTCCTCACAATCAACCTTCACTGGTGTATCCTCATCTGTATAATCATAACATTCTGAAAACTCCTTTGTTTGAACTGTAATGTCCTGATATTGTGTTCCAAATAATGCCATAACTATGAATCCGACAGATAGTATCGCGACTCCGATCATGACAAAACGAATATCACTCATTGTGTAATTTACACAAATAGAATATTTTAATGAATTTGTGAAATTTGCTTTAATTTTTTAGAAAAAGCGTATATTGCACATGACAATTATCACTACAAATGACAAAGTGGGCAGATTTTGTAGTTAGTGCTATTAAGAAAGGATCTGGGATTGCAAACATAACTCATGTGCAAATTCATGAGGATTTGGGAAATGGATTTGGTCCTCCGGAATTAATAGACAAATCCGAGATATCTTCAAGAATTAAAAAAGGAATTTCATTCATTACTGTATACAAACAAGCCGAAAATGAATGGGTTCCCGGCGAAATTATTAGAACATATGCTAAAGATGGTGAGACTCACATTCGTGTTGACGATAATAAAGTGGACAGTGATAATCTAGGACCCACCCTGGAAGTTGATGAATTAGAACTAGTCTTCAAAGTGATCAAAAAAGAAGAACCTAAAATTCAATTTCATCCAAGTAAAGAACTAAAACATGAACCAGAACCTGTACTGGAAGTTACACCTGTTGTAAAAACACCTGATGGTGATTATGAATATGAAGATGAAAAACGTGCAGAACTTGCAAAAGAAGCAGAGGTTGCACGCTCTGCAAAATCA
>CAZEES010000030.1:0-9203 GCA_964511265.1 uncultured Candidatus Nitrosopelagicus sp.
ACGTATTAGAATATAGGGGATTTAATTTCATAGACGACAAGAATGAATGAAGAAATTACTGAGATTGTAGAAGGGAGTACAAAATTACTTGTTCCAAAAGAATCTATGACAGAGAAAGTTCCACCCAAAGAACCTGCATTTTTTAATCCAAGGGCAAGTCTAAGCAGAGATTTATCAATAATTGCATATTCAGCATTTTGGAAAGATTTCAAATTTCCAAAAGTTTTCTTTGATGGATTAGCAGGATTGGGCGCTAGAGGATTAAGAGTTGCTAATGAGGTCGAGGGAGTAGAGAAAGTGATTGTAAATGACGTAAATGCAAATGCACTTGAAATTGCTTTAAAATCAGCAAAAATAAACAATTTGAATAACTTTGAAACTTCCGAAGATGAGACATGTAGATTTCTTAGTTCTCATTCAAGAAAGAATTCTAGAGCATCAATTGTAGATATAGATCCATTTGGTTCACCATCAAGATACATTGATTGTGCAATAAGAGCAACTATGCATGGCGGCATGCTAGCACTCACTGCTACGGATCTTCAAGTATTGCATGGTCTATTCAATAAAGCCGCTAAAAGGAGATATTATGGAACTCCAATTAAAACTGAGTTTAGTAATGAGATTGCAATTAGATTGATTTTAGGATGTGTGAATTTTGTTGCGGGTAGATTAGATATTTCGTTTGAACCACTATTTGTTGATCACGACATGCATTACTATAGAACATATCTAAGGATTCTGAATACACCGGAGCAAGAAGAGAAAATAGGATACATAATTTTCTGTCGTAACTGTAAGGACCGTCATACAGAGATTATGAAACAGACGGAATGCAGAAAATGTGGTCAGAAAACAGAGATAGCAGGCCCTCTGTGGATAGGAAAATTATTTGATAAAGAATTTGTAAAGAAAATGAAAGATTTGAAGGATAATCACACGGTCAATAAAAGATGTGAGAAGATTATTGAGAGATCAGAATTAGAGGCAGATCTTCCAGCGACGTATTATACATTAGATGAAATTGCATCAATGATGAAATCTGCGCCATTGAAATTAAGTGATGCAATTGAGAAACTGACATCACATGGATTCAATGCATCGATGACATCATTAAATCCATCAGGATTTAGAACAGATTGTGAAATTGATAAAATTATTGAGATTTTTCAGAATTAAGAAATCCCATACAAATACAGTATAATTCACTACTAGGCTTTCTACTTGCTTTTGGTTTCGTCAATTTGGTTTTGATGAATTTTTTCCGAATAAACTCATAGAATTCAGCAGAATATTCGCCGTCAAAGACCTTAAACAATGCATTTCCCTTGTCAGATAATGTTTTTTCCATTAATTTTTCCGCGGTGTAATTAAGTGATATTTGTGCAGCATGATCAACGGACCAATTTCCAGATACATTTGGAGATAAATCACAGATTACAGAATCAACTTTTCTTTTAAAAAATGACGTGATTTGTTCAAGAATATCCGGATCCTCAATATCACCACGAATTATTTCAACCCCTGGAAGTTCTTCAACAAACGATAAATCAATACCTAAAACTTTACCTTGATTTCCTGCAATTTTGTGAGCCACTTGTGACCAACCACCAGGAGCACATCCCAAATCTAGAACATATGAACCAGGACCAATTATGCGATATGATTTATTGATCTCTTTTAATTTGTAAGATGCTCGACTACGATAACCTTGTTCATGAGCCAGCCGTCTGTAATGATCTTTTTTGGCATCTATTAGCTTCATTTCTTTTTCTTGGAAAATTCAACAGTGACCCAATCTTCAATTAGTTGACAGTGAAGAGGACTTGGTTCAGGATAAGCATTTTCAAAATCACATTTTTGTTCAACAGGGCAAGTTAGACATGGAGAGTTTACTAAAGATTCCAGTTTAATTGGTGCTTGTTCAATGATTAATTTGTAAGTCCATCTACCCTTCTGTAATATTTTTTCACGAGAGATGAGACCTCGTCGTTCTAATCTAAGTGCAAGTCTGGAACCATCTCTACTGTTAAGTTTTAGTTTTTTCCACAGATCACTTTGTAACATTCCTTTTTCTTCAAAATCCGCAATAATTTCACAAACCTTGTTTGTTAGTTTATCCATATCCATTTTCTCAATCTGGAAGTTTCGTATTTGCTCATCAGAAAATTGTTCTTCTAGATCATCTTCAGGAGTTCTTTCAGCTGCTTCTTTTTTTGCTTTAGCCTCAGCCTCCTCTTTTTCTTTTGCAGCTTTTGCATCTTTCTTTGCTTGAGCTATTTCAGCTTTTGTTTTCTTTTTTGGTTTTTCCTCTTTTGATTTAGCTGCTTTCTTTTTTGGTTTTTCCTCTTTTGATTTAGCTGCTTTCTTTTTTGGTTTTTCCTCTTTTGATTTAGCTGCTTTCTTTTTTGATTTCTTTTGACTTTCTAATTGAGCTCGTAATTCTGCTAATTCTTTTTTAATTTCATTTGCTGTTTCTGGATCAATTTCTTTTTTTTTCATTTAATTTTTCACCTATTATCTATTTTACACGTAAAGTTTCAGTCATACTGATGCTTTTAGAGTATTTTTGATCATAAATTTCAACATATATTTCGTAAGTTCCAGGTTTAGAGATCAATTCAGAGTAATTTTCACCCACGGGTAAGATGTTATTGTTTTGAATGAAACATTGTTTCAGATAACCACTTTGAGTTAGAACCTCTTTTTCAGATGTAGAAATATCATAGATTGTAATATAGAGATCACCACAATTAAAATCAGAGTTTGAGAGGTTTATGCTAAATTCAAGATTAGAATTTTTTGCGATTTCAGTCGTATAACCAATAAGACTTATTTCACTTTTATCACTTGGAGAATATCCTTCACCTCCAAATTGTAGGAAATTTAATTCTCGATCTGAATTGCCTAGTGTTTCAGCCATTACAGCAGTACCCAATGATACAGAGAGTACTATAGGAAGTATGTAAATTACAAAGGCAGAAGCTTTAACCAAGATGTTTCAAGTTTAATTATCACGTATATCAAATTTGTCATATTTTTTGAGAATTATTATGTTTATTTTAGGAGGAGATTTTCATAAATCATGATAAAAAAGGAATGTAAAGATGGACAATGTAAAGTCAATATTCCTGACTTTAGCGTAAAAGATGAAATAGAGAAAAAAGTGGACAAAAAGGATTCGTCAAAACGTCTAAGATAATTTGGTCATTTGAGTTAAATCCTAGAGAGCGATAATTTTTTTGTGCGATTAAGAAAGTTTAGAGCTCGTGCTTATCGTTGTATTCATGATTCTGGGGAAATCAGAGTCGGAGATCTTGCAGCATTTATTGGACGAAATGAGAGTGGTAAAACTACTATTTTACAGGCATTGACTCTGCTTAACAAAGACCAACAAGTCTCCGAGCTAGATTTGTGTGATGAAATGATAGATGATTTGAAAAAAGAGGTTAGGCTAGCAGAAGGAGAATTTGAACTCAATTTTGAAGAAACTAAACTGATTAAAGAAACGTTTCCAGGAATTCCAGAGATAAGAAAAATCAAGATTTTTAGAACTAACAAAAATCCAATTCCACAATATGATTTTGGAGATGTAGAAATTAGCGAAGCTGAAAATAGTGGATTGAATTCATGGGAGAATTTTAGGGAAAAATTTCTTTCATTTTTAGATACAATTCCAAATCATGTGCAGATTAAACTGGATACGGGATTTTTTCAAGGTCAAGCACCAGAAACTGAAGAAATGTTTAGAAATGAAATGGCAGAATTTGGTAATAATTTACAAGTATTAGCAGCAGATGAGCCACAAGTCATAGAAGAATGGAATAAGATTTCAGAGGAAAATGATTCTAATTTTCAAAGTTTACTTGTAGGAACCACAGAGAAGATGGCATTAGAAAATTTCATAGATTCTAATTTACATCCAAGATTCGTGTATTTTTCAGATTATAAAAAAATTATAGGAAATGTTAACTTGAATGAATACAACAGAGATAGAACTGGTCCAAGTATAGAATTTAGAGAAGAAGAATTTGACAAGGCAGAAACAGTAGATAATTTGTTTTATCTTGCAGAATTAGATGTAGATGAATTAGAAGAGGCAAAAAATAGTCCATCACAACTAATTAAATTACTAAATACATGTAGTAAGAGACTAACTGAAAAACTAAATCCAGCTTGGAAAGGTGATCCAATCCATGTGGAATTAAGGTTGAATCCAAATAATGTAATGAGTGTCGTAATATCAGATGTACATAAAGATGGGACCGTTACAAATACAGGATTACTAAATAGACGTGCTGAAGGATTCAAATGGACATTTTCATTCATCGTAAACTTTGCTGCAGAAACTCAAAAAGCTGAGTTAAAAGAGGCAATTTTACTTTTAGATGAACCTGCAAGAAATTTGCACCCAACACAACAACGTGGTATTTCAGATTTATTGAAAAGTTTAGCAGGTTCAAATCAGGTTTTATATGCTACACATTCACCTTACATGATTTTTGATTATGCACCAGGCAATCTATTGGTAGTTGAATTAGATAAGAAAAAACATCTTAGTAGAATTTATTATGATTATTGGAATGCAGATGATTTAACATTGACACCAATTCTTTATGGATTGTCAAGAGGATTAGTGGAATCAATTCTAGATAGAGAGATAGGATACAATTCCAGACCAGTAATTGTTGTGGAAACTATTTCAGATACATTGTATCTTAATGCATTTGATAAATTCTTAGAAGACCCAAATATTTCAATGAATCCTCTTAACATAGTAGCAGCTTATAACAAAAATTCTGTTCTGCCAATATCAATTTTCTATAGAAACCATGGATACAACACATTCGTCTTATTAGACAATACAGATGAATCAAAAGAAATTTCAGCGCAATTGATTGCAAATGAATTTTCAAAAACGCAGACAATTTTCTTTGAAGAAAAGACAAGAGCTCTACAATCTATTGAAGATTACATGATTGTAGAAGACTATCTCTATGCAGTAAATCAGACATATGCAGTTAAGCTTAGAAAAGAAGGATACGTCAATTTAACAGAACAAGATATTCAGTCCAGAAAAAAGAATGGAATAATCGAGAGCCTTCATTCAATATGGGATGAGCATAAAGAAGACGGATGGGAAGAATTTGATAGTGAAGAAGTTGCACGATATATTTGTGGAAAAATTGCTTTAGGAGATGCCGATTTTCTATCAGACAAGACTAAAGACAAGTTTAGATCACTCTACAGATTAATTGCTGAGAGAATAAGGCAACAGCAAAATCTAATGGCAAGTCAGGGTTCAGATAAGAAAAAGATGAGCGTTTAGAAAGAGTCACTATCATCAATGAACTCTTTTTTTGGATTTCGAGGACGGGTTTTTAGTAATCTTGTACCTACTATGATGATAGGTACAGAAACACACATGAAAATAATCGGGGTATTCTCAGTAGCGAAATCTACCAATTCTGGTTTTAGATCTTCAAGCATAGTATATGCATAAACCATTCCAATTAAGACAATTATTCCACTAAGAATAATCAACATGCCATTAAATTTAGAGCCATAACGTTTAGAGAGAACAAATGAAACCCCCATCATGATTGTTGCGGGGGCAATGCTAAGAGATATGAATTGAAAGAGTTTAGGGGCAGCTTCAAAACCAAATGAATCATTATCTGCAGGATTAATCATGAAATTAAATAATGTAAGGACTTCCGCAACAAAGAATATGGATAAAGCCAAACCTGCAATCGCCATATACTTTTCTAATGCCATAATAAGAAATTTTTTTTTGATGTAATAAACTATAACTTTACTTTAGAGGATTCCCACTAATGCAGAAAGTTCTTTTCTGCATGCAGCCCCCAATTCCTCTGCAGCTTTTTCAGGAGTTAATTCATTTAGGAAAATTCCAAATCCAAGTTCTAGACCAGACCAAGGAATAGTTTGAGGATATATCTCCACATGCCAATGAATTTGTTTACTATTTTTCTTTTCAGGAGATAGATGAAATGCTATGTTAAAGGATACATCTTTAACAGAATTAGATAGTCCGCCAAGAGTTGCTCTAAGAATTAAAGCAAGATCATTAATCTCTTTTTGAGAAATTTTTGAGAAACTAGTTGCGTGTTTTTTTGGACATATCCAAAATTCATATGGATGTGATGGAGCCCAAGGAGACAGTGCGATGAATCCTTCAGTTTGGAGAATTTGACGGGGACCACCCAATTCAGAATTTACGAGTTGACTCATGGGATATACACCTTTTTCATTTAAGATTCTATGAGAAGAATTAGCTTCTTCGTCAATTTTTGGAGGAATAGTTGCGAAAGACATCATGTGTAAATGTGGGTGAGAAACTTTACTTCCAGAATTTTTACCACTGTCAGCATAAATTGCAACATATGCAACACCTTTTTGAGTATAAAGCCAGCGAAGTCTATCTTGAATTACAGATAAAACATAGCCCCACTGTTCAACATCAATTGTTGCAAGTGTTTCTTTTTCGTTAGGAGATGCAATTATGTTATAATGATACCCATATGCAGGTTCGCTGTATAAAGGATGATCAGAGTATGAATTCTCAGTTTCAATATCGACCGCAGGATTAGTTGCAGGTACAACTCGGACAGTCCAGTTTTGAACAAAATCACCTTCATCATCTTGCAGTCTTTGTAACATTCCATCTTTCAGAACCAAGGACAATACAGAAGGATTTGTCAATGATTCATTTCCAGCTTTAAATGGATTTTTCTTTGTTTTGGGAGATTTTGTTTTTAAAGGATTCACAATAACAAATCTTTCAGATACATGATCCTTTCTTAAATTACCCACCTTATACTAAAAAAAAAATTCATTAAAAAGTGTTCAAAGGATCTATCAAGAAAACGCTAGAGTTTGAAGATTTAAAATGAACATTCTTTTTTGAAAAACATTGGCTGATAATTCTCAGATCAAAATAGTGTATGTTCTACTAGATGGAGTGGGAGACTTACCACACCCAGATATAGAAAATAAGACTCCATTACAAGCAGCAAAAACACCAAACATGGATAAATTAGCAAAAAATGGTAAGATGGGAGAAGTGATTTCAGTAGGAAAAGGCATCGCTCCTGAGTCAGACATTGCAGTTTTCAATATGCTAGGATACAAATTTCATCATGCAGATTATGCAGGTAGAGGAGTGATTGAAGCAATAGGAACGGGATTGGATTTCAAAGATGGAGATCTAGCATTACGCGGAAACTTTTCAACATTAGATGAAAAAGATGTCATCATAGATAGAAGAGCAGGACGACATATAGAAAGAGAAGATGCTAAGGCTGTATCTGAAGAAATTGAACAGAGATTAAAATTTACAAATCCACTTGCAACAGTGGTTGTTGCACCAACTATTGGTCATAGAGTCATTGTCAGAATAAGGGATGAGCATCCATTATCTCCAAATATAACAAATACGGATCCAGCTTATTCTAGAGTAGATGGAATGGGAGTAGCTAAAGCTGTAGGAGATTTTTTGAAAATTGAACGTTGCTTGCCATTAGATGAAACAGATGTAGCAAAGCTATCGGCAGATTTAGTTAATGAATTTACAGAAAAATCATTAAAGATTTTAAAAGAAAGTGAGATAAACAAAAAAAGAGGATCTCAAGGGAAGAAATTACTTAATAGTATTTTATTGCGAGATGCGGGAAACAAATATCCAAAGGTTGAAACAATAAATGAGAAATATTCTATGAATTTTTCATGTATTGTAGACATGCCTGTTGAGATTGGCATATCGAATGTTCTTGAGATGAGAGCATTTAGTGCAGGCGGACTAACGGACTATGAAGAAAAAGCAACAGTTGCTGCAAAATCCATGGAAACAGAAAATGCAATTTATGTTCATTTGAAAGGACCGGATGAGTATGGTCATGATGGAGATGCAATAGGAAAGATGAGGAATATTGAAGAAATTGATGAGAGATTTTTTGGTACACTTTTAAAAAATATCGACACCAGTAAAGTTGTTGTGATGATTTCAGCAGATCATTCTACTCCATGTATTAACAAAGGACATAGTGATGACCCAGTTCCAGTATTAATTTCAGGAGATAAAATTGTAAATGATGGTTCAGAGAGATTTACTGAAGAATTTGCTAAAAAGGGAGAAATAGGATTGTTAGAAGGTGCTCAAGTAGTAAGTAAAGCAATAGAGATTATTAAATCAGAAAACTAGATACGTCTTTTGAATTAATCATTCCACCAACAGTTTTTTTAATTTTATCAATGTCTATATTATGATATTGGCCGTCAGAATTTTCTAGTTTTTCTAATGCACGATTAAAAATGCTTAAACAAATTGGATCCTCATCTTTTTGATAGTGAACTAATCCTGCTGCAACCAGGATTAAGCCTTGTACTATGAATTTCTCATTGCCATTACAGTTTTTCCAAACACCTTCAAGTATTTCATGACATTCCCAAAATCTCTCATTGTTGAAATAAGATACTCCTTCAGAAATTGCTTTTTCTTTTTCTACAATTTCTTCAACTACACGTTTTGCATGATCTAGTGGTCCAATAACGGATAGTTTTTCTACCAATTCGTCAAGATTTGATTGAGGAATGGATGTGTCAAATTCAACATATTTTTTTGAGACTCGACAATCACGTAGAGTTAGATCCATTCCAGAAGCAAGACGTCTAGATTGTCTCAGAATGTCTTTTGCCATTTTACGATTTAGTTCAGAAGTATTTTTGAGATGAAGCATGTACCGTTCCATGACTGACATTAATCAGATTTTCTTAAATTTCTTCTGGAATCATTGAAGATTTATAAGAACTATTCAGAGGTTTTGCTATATGTCCATGATTGAAACAGTGAGTGATGTTGAGAATTCATTCTTATCTAGAAGAGAGATTACGTGTAATTTTCAAGGTCTTGGAGGAAAACTCAAGAGAAAAGAAGCAGTTGAGATGATTACTAAAGAATTCAATTTAGCAGATAAGACAGTAATTGCAATAAATATGAAAAATCAGACCGGCAGACCAAATGTTACAGGTATGTTTTACGTTTATGATAGTGAAGAATTAGCCAAAAAACAAGTTAATCCAACTATTTTTGAGAGATTAGAAAAACAAGCAAAGAAAGATGCTGAAGAAGCAGCAGCTGAAGCACCTGCTGAAGAAGCAGCAGCTGAAGCACCTGCTGAAGA
>CAZEES010000031.1:0-9104 GCA_964511265.1 uncultured Candidatus Nitrosopelagicus sp.
GGAGCTGTTGCTGTTCGAAGATTAATTGAAAAAATTGGCAATGTAGATTCAAAAAATATCCTAATCTTTGTTGGAATGGGTAACAATGGCGGTGATGGTCAAGTTATGGCAAGACATCTTGCGGGTCATAATGCAAAAGTCACTGTAATCTTGCTCGGAACACCTGACAAAATTAAAACTGAAGAAAGCAAATGGAATTGGTCAATACTTGAAAAAATGCCTTCTGTCAAATTAATTACTGGTAACTCTACTAATTTTGAATTTAAACCAGATGTGATAGTTGATGGAATTCTAGGTACAGGAATTAACGGTGAAATACGAGAGCCATATGCATCTGCAATCAATTTCATTAATCAAACTAATTGTTACAAATTTGCAGTTGATGTTCCATCAGGAATGGATCCTCAGACAGGAGAAACTGCTTCACTCTTTACCAAATGTGATATGACTGTAACTTTCCACAAAATGAAGCAAGGAATTCCTAAGAGAAAAGACCTCACTGGAGAATTATTTGCAGAAAAAATAGGAATTCCGCCAGAAGCAGAGATTGATGTCTTATGATAGTTTATCAAATTCCAGTAGGACCCATGCAAAATTTTTCTTACATAGCTGAAGATGAATCAACTCATGAAGCAATTATAATTGATCCCTCTTGGAATTTAGAAAAAATAATCACTCTAATTGACGAACAAAATCTTATTCCAAAATACATCATCAATACCCATTGGCATGATGATCATACAAGAGGAAATGAAGAATTAGCAAAAAAATTAAGCGTTAAGATTGTACAACACGAGGCGTCAACTCTGCAAAATGATATAACTGTAAAAAATGGTGATTCGATCAAATTTGGATGTTCAGAACTTTTAGTCCATCACACTCCTGGTCATTCTAAAGATAGTATTTGTCTTGTAGGTGATGGAAAAATCTTTTCAGGCGATACTCTCTTTGTTGGAAATTGTGGAAGAATTGATCTACCTGGTGGTAGTGCAAATGAGCTTTATCATAGCTTATTTGATGTACTCCATAGCTTGGATGATGATCTTGTATTATATCCTGGTCATGATTATGGCATGTCTAAAACATCTACTATTGGTAATGAAAAAACTACGAACCCTGTAATGCAAAAAATCTCTGAAGATTCTTTTGTAGATAGAATGGGTGGATAAATTGTCAATCATTTGTCACGGAAACGTGGATAATGCAAAAAAAATTATCCAAATTTTGTCAAAAAAGCGATTTACTTTTGGTTTAATTGCATCATACAGCGAAACATGTGAGATTCCCGGAATTACTATAGCCGGTGCTGACAAAGAATTTCTAAAATTTACTGCTCCTGCGGATTCTGAATATATTGAATATGGAAAGTGTGTTTGCATCCCTGGAATCCCTATTTCTCCCGATGGAAAACCTACACCTGCATTACTGACTCGTGTCTCACTAAACACTGCAAAAATTCCTCATTTTGTTATTAATGCTGGAAGTAAAGTTAGACCTTCTCTGTGTTATTTTGACGCTGATCTATTTCCAGGAAAAAATATTTCTGAATCTCCTGCCATGACTGTTGATCAAGTAAAATCTGCAATTGAATATGGCAAAAATTTGGGGAAAGTTTTGTCACAAAATACTGATTGTCTAGTAATTGGTGAGTCTATTCCTGGAGGAACAACTACCGCACTTGCTGTTTTGAGGGCATTTGGACTAGATTGCAATGTTAGTTCTAGTATGCAGAATAATCCTCTGGATCTAAAAAACAAAATTGTTTCTGACTCGTTAAAACGTCAAAAATCTGATAATACATTGGATATCATTGCTAATTTTGGAGATCCTATGATGCCTGTATGCGCAGGAATATTATCAACTGCATCGGAAAACTGTCACGTCATTTTGGCAGGTGGAACACAAATGCTTGCGGTTTTAAAACTTGCAAAACATCTTGGCTACAATGCTGAAAATTCCGCAATTGGATGTACATCTTATATTATTGATGACTCTCAAGCAAAATTCCTTACAACCTTGGAACAAATTGATGATGTTGCAGTTCTTTCTTGTGATCCTTGTTTACATAATTCTCAACATTTTGGTCTTCGCTCTTATGCCGACGGTTTTGTAAAAGAAGGTGCAGGAGCTGGCGGTGCCATAATAGCATCTCTATTAAAAACAGAAAATCACATTGAAAAATTATTCTCTTTATTTGAAAAAGAATACAAGCGAATTTCTACTTGACTGTAACTGATTTCGCTAAATTTCTTGGATAGTCAGGGTCTGTATCTTTTTCTAATGCCGCATAATATGCAAGTAATTGAATTGGAACTATCTCAATTAATGGATATAATACATCATCCATCTCTGGTATCTCTATCCAATAATCATAAACTGAATTATTATTGTTTGATATTCCAATAATCTTCGCACCCCTTGCTTTGATCTCATTTGCGCTGTTTAGTGTATCTTGGAATGTGGAATCATTAGGATTGATTATGATCACATATACGTTTGAATCCATTAGGGCAAGTGGTCCATGCTTTAATTCTCCGCCTGGTATCCCTTCTGCATGAATGTAGGTTAATTCCTTTAGTTTTAGTGCTGCTTCTTTTGCAATTGGAAAATGCATTCCACGTCCCAGTATGTAAATATCTGAAACCTCTTTCAGATCCTTTGCTAATTCCTTTATCTTTGAATTATCTTCTAAAACTTTTGATATCCCATCAGAAACTTTCTTCCAATCTAAATTCATACATTGATTACAAATTTTATTTGTAATCTTGTATAATATGGCAAGTTGTGACGTAAAGCTCTTTGTTGCAGCTACTCCTATCTCCGGCCCACAATTAAGGTTGATTACTGAATCTGATTCTTGTGCTAAAGACGAGTTTAGATGATTGACAATTGACAATATTTTTGAATTAGATTCTTTTGCAATCTTAACTGCTTCTAAAACATCTGCACTCTCTCCACTTTGTGAAATTGCTATCAATGTAGAATCTTTTTCTATACTGTCTGGAGAAAACGGCAACTCACTAGAAATTATAGGTTCTATCTTTAGTCTTGCATATTTTGAGAATAAGTATTTTGAAATTCTTGCGGCATTATAACTAGTCCCACTACCTGTTATGTAGAGATTTTTTGCTTTTGAAATAAAATCTGCAACTTCATCAACTCTCTTGTCATCACCAGCTTGAATAACTGTGGTTGGCTGTTCTGAGATTTCTTTTAGCGTAAAGTGTGCATAATCGCCTTTATACACATCTGCAAATTCTTTTGAAACCTTGGTTATTTGATATTCTGATTTACTACCATCAAATTTTGAGACATTCAATCCATTCTGATTAATTATGACAAAATCCTCATTATCCAGATAAATTACATCATCGGTTTTTTCAATAAAACCAAGTACGTCACTAGATAGATAGTGACTATTTTTTCCAATTCCAACAATCAATGGCTCATGAAATCTTGCAGCTGCCAATGTTCCATCCTCAAAAATCACTACAAATGCAAAATGTCCTTTTAGCTGTGAAACTGTCTTGATCATCGTTTGTTTCACATCTCTTAATTCATCAAAATTTGATTGAATGAGATTTGCTACAACTTCTGTATCTGTGTCACTTTGAAATTTGAAGCCCTTTGATGAAAGTGCCTCTTTGATTTCTTGATAATTCTCGATTATACCGTTATGCACGATTGCAATTTTTCCTGAATTGCTTGGATGGGGATGAGCATTTTTATCTGAAACTTTTCCATGCGTTGCCCATCTTGTATGACCAATTCCCACCATTCCTGGAAGGTCATCGAGCTGAACTCGAGTATTCACTTCAACAACTCTACCTACGCCTTTTTTTACAAGAATTTCACTTTCTGCTTTTGTTGCAACTCCAACACTATCATAACCACGATATTCCATTTTTTGTAATCCCTTGACAAGAATTGGCGCTGCCAAATTTTTTCCATAATATCCTATAATTGAACACATCTTACTAACACAACTTCATCTCTATTACGCAGATAAGCTTAACTGCTTATTCGGCAGCCTTTTCTTCAGGTTTCTCTTCGACAGTTTCTTCTTTAGATTCTACAACTGTTTCTACTGTCTCAGTTGGAACTTGTATGTTTTCTGTTTCAGGACTTCCTAAATCTGATTCTGGTTCTGATAAAATTTTATTGTAGATTGATTCAGATGTTAGTTTGATTCTATCTTCTTCTTCAACTTTTACTACATATGATGGTCTGTTGATAACTCTATCTCCAATCAAAACATGACCGTGTGATATTGCTTGTCTTGCTTGGTAAGGTGTTTTGAAGAAAAACTTCTTAAAAACAATTGTTTGTAATCTTCTAGCTAACAAATCATTAATCTCTAAATTGAGAACATCATCTAATGTGGCAGTTTTCTCTACTAAACCTATGCGTGATAATGAATGCATTAGGATTGGCTCTTCTTTCTCTCTCACTTCTTGTCTTACAGCAAGTAAAGAACGTGCTTGATGTCTTAATCTAGATAATTCTGTTCTTGACTTCCAAAGTTCTCTCTTTGTTTTTAATCCAAAAGTTCCTACAGTCTTTAATTCATCCATCTTCAATTCAAAATTAAATGGTCTCTTTGGCTTCTTCCAAACTCTTCTAAAATTTTTAGTATCTCCCATTTTTCATCTACTCCTTTTTCTCTGCTGGTGCTTCCTTTTTCTCTGCTGCTGGTGCTGTTTCTGCTGGTGCTGCTTCTACGCCATCTGCTGGAACTTCAGCGCCACCACCTGCTGGTGCACCTGCTCCTCCTTTAGCTGGCATAACCTTTCCACCTTTTGCAACTCCAACTGCACCACCTTTTCGTCCAGTACATCTGGTGCGTTGACCTCTAACTTTTAATCCATACATGTGTCTATAACCTCTCCAGCTGAAAAGTGCCTTTTCTCTTTCTACGTCATTTCTAATGTTGAATGCAATATCAGATGTAACAAGGTGCATATCTTCTCCAGTTTCAATGTCCTGTCTTCTGTTCAAAAACCAGATTGGGAAATCTGCGGCTTTCGGATCTTGTATAATCTTCTCAATTGAAGATATTTGTTCAGTAGTAAGATTACCAATTTTTTGATGTGGAGATATTTTTAAAACTTGTAACATTGAATTTGCAAACATGTATCCAATTCCTTTGATCTGGCTAAGTCCAATTAGCATGTTTAGCTCACCATGAATATCATTTCCCAATATTCTTACCAGATTCTCGTATTGTTCGCTCAAGTAGCAAGATTTTCTATAGCCCCATTAAAAACCATGCTCTAAATCATGCCTATCGCTGAACATCTTTGCTGCATAGTATTATAACTCTCAATATTAGGTTCGAAATATGACAGATCCAAATAATAATCCTCAAGAAATCTTGGATGTTGTTTTTGATGAAAACATCTCTGAAATCTTGGCAGAAATGGAGACTTCACCAAAAAAATGTCAGTTTTTAGCAGAAAAATTCCAACTAACTCCAGACGAATTAGAAGAAAAATTATCTCTTCTAATTCGACATGAATTTGTTGAAAAATCTGGTTCTGACTCTAACTTGGAATTTTCGGTAAATTCAAAAAAACTATCTGAATTGATAGAAAATTCACACAATTTTGAAAATGTGGATAACGGTTTGGCAAAAATGGATAGTTTTCTTAACTAGACTTCTTTTTTCTTTGTCTAATTATCATAAATCCAATTACCATGACTCCTGCCATTCCTAATACAATCATGAAAAACCCTATGATGGAAATTGTCACTCCTGTGGAATCTGGTACGTGGCCAATACCTCCAACTACTCCAATATCTTCTGGATCTGGGGTATTGATTATTAAAGTGTAAGTTCCATAACTGTCAATCTCAAAATTATCTTCAAATGAATTTCTATCTACTGATACATTTCTAATCTTAACATTTGATGGATCTAACACAATAGCTGAAATGTCATATTCTTTCCCTTCTATGGTTTGAATTGCGTACACTCCTTGTGTGTTAATATCTGGATCTAATTCGGCTATAATTCTTAGTTCAGTTGAACTGTTAATTCTTCCTTCTTCAATCACTAAATCTCCTGTAATTGTTTGTGAACCAAAAATTAGTAACATTGCACCAATTGCAATCATAATGCCAACAACTATCAAAAATTTTGCTAAATTTATCATGAATGATTTTTTACTCTCATGGATAAATCTGTATTTGTTCTATATCTATCCAAAAAATTTAGTTATGGCTAAAAAAGTTAGCCTAGGCTAAATTTTATATATATACTATCCTTACTGAGAACATGCAAAGTGGGATCCATTCCAAAAAAATGTTTTATATTTTATTAATTATAGCTGCTTCCTCAAGTCTGTATTTTGTAGTACCGGGTGTTACAATTGCAGAAGAAACACCTAGAACCTTTCTCACACACACTGGTTTGGTCATCCAAACAACTGGTGAAGTAATTGATCCTATTGGATATGATGGCGATGCTTTAGATTTTGATCCTGAAAAATTTATGAAAGAATTTGATTATGGTGAGATTTCTGTATTGGATGATGGAACCATTCTTCGTGAATTCTATATTACTGCAAGAGATGACCAAATAATGGAGGTCTCTCCTGGTGTGTTTTACAATGTCTGGACCTTTAATGATTCTGTACCTGGTCCAACAATTCGTGCGACCGAAGGTGACTTGTTGAGAATTCATTTTACAAATGAAGGCTCAAAGCCACACAGTCTGCATTTCCATGGAATCCACAAAGCCGAGATGGACGGTGTATTTGAAAACATAGGTTCTGGTGGTACATTCACTTACGAATTTTATGCTGATCCTGTAGGATTACATCTTTATCATTGTCATGTTCATCCAGTTGAGGAACATATTGCTCATGGTCTTTATGGTGCATATATTGTAGATCCAAAAGAACCACGTGAACCTGCTGAAGAATTTGTATTTGTTTTAAATGGTTTAGATACTGATTTTGACGGTGAAAATAATTTCTATGCCGCAAACACAATCCCATTTTATTATCAACACCATCCAATTGAAATTAACACAAACCAAAACATACGTGCTTATGTTGTAAATGTTTTAGAGTTTGATGCAGTAAATAATTTCCATCTTCATGGAACTTTATTCCATCATTATCCTGCTGGAACTGATTCGGTACCATCTGGATATAATGATATGTTAACAATGTCACAAGGTGATAGGCAAATCTTGGAATTTAATTATAAATATCCTGGACTATACATGTTCCATGCACATAACACAGAGTTCTCTGAAAAAGGTTGGGTTAGCACTTTTCTTGTAAAAGAAAATGCTGATGATTTTGATATTAAAGTAGAGTATGATGACATCATCTAAACCTGTTCTTGCAATTAGCGCAATTGCACCAATTGTGTTATTGGTAATAATGGTTGCATTTCTTTTAGGACCTGCTTCCTCATTTTTACAATTTGGTATAATACTCCCTGAGGTATCAATTGAAAAAATTGAATTTACCAAAAATGAAATTCAAGCAACTGTAAGAAATACTGGCCCAATTGATGTAAATGTTGTACTTGCAGATGTAAATGATCGTATACAGCCTGCAGCAATTGAACCTGATTCTTATCTTGAACGGTTTGAAACTGCACTGGTGAGAATCCCTTATGATTGGAATGAAGGTCAACCTTATGAAATTGGTGTTACAATTGATGATGGAACAAGATTTGCAAAGGAAGTGGATGCTGCATTTGCATCACTTGAACCTGATGTTGATTTGTTTGTATTTTTGGGTCTGATTGGATTACTAATAGGAGTGGTACCAATTATGATAGGTCTTTTGTGGTACCCATTCATCAAAAAATTAGGAAAAAATTCGTTTAATTTCTTTCTGGCATTTACCATGGGGTTATTGATTTTTCTTGGAATTGATGCAGTATTGGAAGCATCCGAAATATCGGAAAATCATCTATCTTCTGTTTTTAATGGCGAATTATTGATTTCAACAGTAGTGATTTTGTCATTCCTATCATTATATGGGATTGGTAAAAAATTAATCAAAAAAATAGAATTTTCTAATCTATCAAAAGGATTGGCAATCTCTCTAATGATTGCAATTGGAATTGGTTTCCATAATCTTGGAGAGGGATTAGCAGTTGGTGCTGCTATTGCACTTGGTGAAGTAGCTTTGAGCACATTCTTGATTGTTGGATTTGCAACTCATAATACAACTGAAGGATTGGCAATTGCTGCTCCTCTGACCCGCACAAAAGCAAAAATTGCAAAAATGATAGGTCTTGGATTGATTGCCGGAATTCCTGCTATTTTTGGTACTTGGATCGGTGGATTCTCATTTTCCCCATTTTTCACTCTAGTCTTTCTTGCTATAGGTGCAGGAGCAATTTTTCAAGTTGTACTATCAATTTTCCAATATATGAAAGAAAAATCTGATTTATTATCAAATACGTCATTATTTACTGGAATATCTGCAGGATTGATTGTCATGTATCTAACTAGCGTAATCATCTGATCAATTTATGCAAAAAAATTACTTAGTTTTTGTCAAATTTTTTATCAATAATTAATAAATACCACTTTGCAACACAAATTTCAAATGAAGATTGTTGCTTTTGGTGCAGTCCTATTATTGACATTCTCAATTTTGTCATTTGGCATGCCAAATCTTGCAAATGCACAATCTACCATACCTCCTCTATCTGTGTCAACTGACTTTCCTGGTTATGCAGAAAATTCTGAAATTATAATTTCTGGCAAAGTTAAAGAATCATCTTTATCTGAATATGAACAACCTATCACTCTGATGATTGTAAATGCTGATGGAAATATAGTAAAAATTGCTCAATTAACTCTAAATTCAAGTAATGAATTTTCTACAACACTAGTTGCAGGAGGTCCACTTTGGAAATCTGGCGGTGACTACACTGTAAAAGTAAATTATGGTGCACAGAAAGCTGAAACTACCTTCAATTATGCAGGTGGTAGTGGTGAAACATCTGCTGCACCAACCGAACCAGAACCAGTTGTTGAAGAACCAGTTGTTATTGTTGAAGAACCAGAACCAGTTGTTGAAGAACCGGAACCAGTACTAATTGCTGAACCAGAACCAGAACCAGAACCA
>CAZEES010000032.1:0-8994 GCA_964511265.1 uncultured Candidatus Nitrosopelagicus sp.
AAGCAGCAGCTGAAGCACCTGCTGAAGAAGCAGCAGCTGAAGCACCTGCTGAAGAGGAGAAGAAAGAGTAATGCCTGTTGAGAAAAAAGGGCATAAGGGTGTTAGTCCTAAAGTCAGTCAGTATTACAAAGTAGACAACGATAAAGTATCAAGAGAGAGAAAGTCCTGTGCAAGATGCGGAAAAGGTGTCTTCATGTCAGAACACAAGAATAGACGGACTTGTGGCAAATGTGGCGATACTGAATTTATTTAGTAAAGTCTTTTTTTACGTAGTTTAGAATTTTTTGTTTTAATTATTTCTAATTGTTGCAAAAGAATCTCATCAAATTTTATATTTGATAATTGTGTCGCATTTAATTTTACAGTATTTGTATCAAGAGATATTTTTGATACAGGTAATTTTTGTTCAATCCAAAATTTAATGACCTTATCTTCTAGTTTATAATCACGAAAACCAGAAGGAAATTTTTTTGTGATGTGGGATATTAACGTATTATCATTGAAAACACTTCTAGGTTCTAGTAGTCGGGTATTATCAGAATAGACATTTTCGAATAAATTACTTGAAATTTCATCAGAAAGTAATTCAGCTTTTGACAAACGTGTCACTAATTCAAGATAATGAAGAAATTCATGTGCAAGAATTGCATGAATTGTACCTTTAAGACCATAAGCAACCAATGGAGCAGAAATTTGTATTACTACATGAATAGAATCATGGACAATAAGAGGAATGGTTCGTGCATATAGTATTCCTACGTCAAGAGAGTTTGTATTTCCAGAGATTAAAATCGAGGGATCTACATACATAGTTGGGTATTTTATTGATGATGCCTTTTCAATCCTCATAATGCCATCAGACACCAGATGGAATCTTTTTTGAATGAGTTCATAAGTTGGTTCAGGTATAACTCCATTTTCAAAAGATTGAGATAGTTTTTGGAGTGGATTCATACTTAATTTTGAGAAATTAGTATAAAAAAGCTTGAGTTATTCAAACCACGATATTTTTGAAGTCAAATTTTTTACATTCACATTGATTTTCTAATAATTCAGATACATTAGGAACTACATCTGACTGTTGAATAAGAGATTTGAATGAGATTCCGCCATCAGCAAATAAATCTAAAATGAAAGAAGTTTTCCCTAGTTTTTTGTAACCAACCTTGTAAATTCTCTTCTTAATACTTGTCTTATCTCTTGAGAGATCTTTGATTTCGGCATTTTCTAAAATTTTTAATTTTTTTAATTGAGTTGAAGAAATTAACTTTTTTGTGTCAATAGTTATTGAAACTTGGGATTTGAATTGAATTGACCCTTTAGGCTGTAGAGGCAGTTTTTGTAATTCAGAGAGATAAACACCTTCCAGGTCACAAGTCTTACGTAATATTCGATTACGTCTTTTTGGATTGAGAATTTTTGCAAAAAATGGCCTGCCTTTACCTAGAACTAAACTAGATTGATCTTCACCACCTATCCAATTAATTTTAACTTGATTACAATCAAATTTTTCTATGAAAAGGTTTGAGATTTTACCTTCAATACTTTGAAGATTTTCTATCCCTTTGAAATCACAATTATGACATCCAATTCCATTACAACTACGACAAAATCCTCGTTTTTGTGGTAATTTTCTAATTTTTTTATTATATCTACCATATACAACCATAGGTTTTGCTCTAAGTATACAAGATTCATCTTTAAAATTTGCTTGTATAAACAGATCAGGATCATCAGTGATTCTTTTTGAATTTGTTCTTCGAGATATTTTTTTTGCTAATTCCTTAGCAATGTCAAATTTGATATTTTCAATTCCTTTAATTTTAAATTTAGATTTCAGATAATCATCTCTTTCTAGAAATGATGGTTTTAGAGTTATTCCAAGATGAAATGTTTTGAAATCAAAGCATGTGGATTTCTCAAAGATATTAGTTAGGACAGGTTCAAAACTATCAAAGATGTTTTTACATATATAGCATTTTTTATGATCTGATTTACCGAATTTTTTGAGAAATTTTTTTCCAAGAAATTTTGATGTAGTTTTACCAACTATTTTTGATATTATTCTACCGGTACAATATTCACATAGATCATAATTTTTTAGGATTTTAGAAACAGTGTCAGATTGTGATTTCACACACTGATGTAAATAATTGATTTAATGAGTTTTATCGATTAGCCCATTCCAAGTTTACGAAGCATGCCTTGCATTTGTCTGCCTTTAGAGGCTTTCATCATTGTCTTCGAGTTTTTATAATTTTTCAAAAGTTCTTTGACTTCATGTTCTGGCCAACCAGAACCACGTGCAATTCGTTTGATTCGTGAAGAGTTAAGCAAGTCAGGATCAGCTTTCTCCGCTTTATTCATACTTTGAATGATGTATCGCCATTTGTCCATTCTTTGTTCCATTTGTTCAAGTTGATCTTCTTTAACCATGCCAGATAATCCAGGCATTGTTTCCATTAAACTTTGGAGAGAACCAACTTTGGTAACTTCCTCAAGTTGATAAAAGAAATCTTCCATGTTCATTTTTCCACTAGAAATTCTTTTCATACGGACTTCATCTGCTTCATCACCAAGTCTTTTTGCTAAATCAAGTACAGCTTGTACATCACCCATTCCCAAAAGTCTGCCGACAAACCTAGTAGGCGAGAATTGTTCTAGATCATCAATTCTTTCACCAGTTCCAACATACATCACTTGTGCACCAGTAGCTGCAGATGCAGCTAATGCACCACCGCCTTTTGCAGAACTGTCAAGTTTTGTAATTACTATGCCGCCAACTGGAACTGTTTTGTTGAATGCTTCTGCCTGTGAGAAACATTGTTGACCAATTGTTCCATCTATTACTAATAATGCCAGATCAGGATTTGATACTTTTGATATTTCTGTCATCTCATCCAAGAGATCTTTTTCTTCTTTATGTCGTCCAGCAGTATCAATCAATACTACATCAATGTTTGAGTTTTCAAAATGTTTTAAACCATTTTTGACTATTTCTGGAGAACTTTTGTTATTTTCTTCACCATAAACTTCAACGTTAGATTTCTCACAGTTTGTTTTTAATTGTACAAGTGCACCAGGTCTATACGTATCTGCTCCAATTACACCAACCCTATACCCTTGTTTGGTAAGAAATTTTGCTAGTTTTGAGGATACAGTAGTTTTACCACTTCCTTGAATTCCAAGCATCAAAACTTTGTTAATTTTTCCAGATTTGAAATTAAACTCGGTATCATTTCCTAGTAATTTCGATAGTTCATCATATAGAATTTTAACAATGTGATCTTTTCTTGATAATCCTGGAGGCGGAGTTTCATTAATTGAACGCTCTTGGAGATTTTTTGTAATTTCGAGAACTAGTTTTACATTTACATCAGATTGTAATAATGAACGTTGAACATCTTTAGCCAATTCTTTGATTAATTCTTCATCAACACCAGAAGAACTAACAATTTTTTTTATTGCGGATCTTAGTCCATCTTTTAGATTGTCAAGCATTATTTTCTAATTTTGCCTCCAATATTTCAAATCTTCCCCTATAACCATCCCAAACAGTGGTTGAATCTTGAATTAGCAGATGTTTTTCAAATAAAGGACAGTTGGTTACAAATGTTTCAGCCTCTCCTCCTTCAAAATTTAGATTAAAACTGAATTTTTTTTGTAGTTTTTGAAGTTTGGCTAATCCATTCTTATCAATTATTTGTCCAAGCCAAGAGTCATCCAGACCATCAGAGCTCACAGTAGAGATAATATACTCGAAGTTTTCATCTAGTAATTCCTTCATATAGGATTCAGGGTCTTTATTCCATAAAGGAGAAATTATTTCTAGATGATTTTTTTTACAGATTAGAGTAAAGTTGTCTTTTTGAAATTCGCTTAGAATTCCACCATGAACAATCCCTTCAATGGAATAATTTTCTTTTGCAAGAGAAATCAAATTATTCAATTTTTCAGATTCACTTTCAGGATTTTCAGATGTAATTTTTTCTATTAATTGTGGGATTTTCATAGATTCAGCTTGTAGTCTAGTGAAGTTAATGTTTGGGTAATGGAGTAGATGACTTTCATCAGAATGTGGATATAATGTCAGGAGGACATCAACCGAGTGTCCTAATTTTTTTGCAAGATAAATTGCATATGTACTGTCTTTTCCACCAGAGAATAATGCAGCTAATTTCATTTTAATATAAGATATAGGATGCCTCAAAACTCATAATCTTCATCAAAAATCAGTTGGCTTTTCCAATCATCATTAGCATCCAATTTAGGATGTTTTAATTCGCATGATTTTAGTTCTTCCCATAACATTCCAATATTCAACATCTTGACCCTGTTCAAGTTTTCCATCAACCTCTTCGTCAACCATTTGTATATCAACAGTTTCAAATGTTTCTCCATCCATAACTTGAACTTCAGAGCCAGTCATTGAGATAATTTGACCAGTTCTTTTGTCAATTAATGGTACATGAACTTGCATACTTACAGGACCAACATGTGGACGTTTTGCCCCATCAAATACACCAACGCCTACAATACGTGCTTTTGCGGCACCATGTTTTCCAGGTTTGCTTGTGTCATATTCAGATATTCTACAAGGTTCTCCTGTTGGTTGATCACCTACAGGTAAAAGAATGTAAGAACCAATTTTTAATGAACCCAAATCAGAAGGCTTACTCATATAAAATAAATTTTTGAGGGGTATTTACCTTTTTTTATTTCATTGTTTCAAGAATTGAGAGACTGACAAGATTGTTCATAACAATTCCTTTTCTACAAATATCACGACGAGTTTGTTCACAGTATTTGTTGTCACTTTGATGGCTCTTATCACTTGAAATTTCTAACATTATGATATGATCGCTATATGGAAATGCAAACTTTGGAGATTCTTTGGATAATAAAGTCATATTTCCAAATCCAGCCTTATGCACTTTTTCTCTTCCAGCAATATGTGCAGATACATCTCTAAGGTCAGATTTTGAATCACCATATTCAAGATAATAAATCGAGAGAAAATTTGTTTTTTCAATTAGTGGTCTGTCAAAAATAGAATCTGCGATTTTAAATAGAAATGAGGGTTTTTCGGTCGATTTAGTGAGAATTTCTTTAGTAATTTTTGCAGGATCTTTGAATTTACCCAAGATATAGTGATTTGATAAAGTCGAAAAGTATGGTTTACTTTCTTCAGAGAAGGTTGCAGTAACAAAATAGAGAGATTCAATATTTTTAGATGCAACCCAATGATCTTTGAGTTCAATAGAGTCATGATCGTGTAGATATGGTACGCAGACATATCCACCAAGAGTTTGAGATTTATCACTCATAAGTGTCAAAAATGTAGAAAGTAATTAAATTTGTTCAAAATTGGACAAAACTAATAATTAATAAATAAAAAAAATACCGAAAAATAAGTCCCCACTTAGCTCAGCCTGGTAGAGCTTCCGGCTGTAGTTGTCGGCTTAGGGCTGAATAACAGTGGTCTACTAGGCATACAGAAACCGGGTTGTCGAAGGCTCAAATCCTTCAGTGGGGACCATTTTTTTATTAAGGATTGATTACTGCGCGTCCCAAAATTTTTCTATTTTTTAGATCATCAAGTGCATGAGTTGCTTCATCCAGCGTATAATGTTTTGAAACAATTGGGTTGATAACATCTTTTTTGGCTAGATCAATTAATTCAACCATATCATTATAATTTCCAGTGTAAGCGCCTTGAATTGTTATTGCTTTTAGTGGAACAGATACCAAAGGTAATTCTATTGAGCCTCCAAACAGACCAACAAGAATAATATTTCCACGTTTTCTAATTACAGATAAATCAAGTTTGACAGTTGGAGGTGCGTTAACAAAGTCAACTATGCTATCAACACCCTTTTCATTACAGATAGACATTATTTTTTGTGCCACGTCGCTTTCTTTTGTGTTAACAACGTGAGTTGCACCTAAGTCTTTTGCAATGTTTAGTTTTTCATCAGTAAGATCTGCACATATAATTTTACATTTTGCCATATGGCTTGCAAGTTGTACGCCCATCAAACCTAGACCGCCAGCACCTACAATTAGAATAGATTCAGGATTATTCACTAATGCTTTTTTGATTGCAGTGTATGCAGTTAGTCCAGAACATGCGAGTGATGATGCAGAATCAGGATTTAGATCACCAATATTTGCTAGAAATTTATAATCTGGAACAATCACTTTTTCTGCATAGCCACCATCTTGAAAGACACCTAATGACTTGGGAGTTTCACATAGATTTGTATCTCCTTTTTCACAAGTAGGACATTTTCCACATCCAATCCAAGGATAAATTAAAACAGTATCACCAATGTTTACATCTTTTACAGATTCACCAATTTTTTCAACACTTCCAACAACCTCATGACCAGGAGTTACAGGGAAGGTAACACCTCTATCTGTGACTTTCATGAAGCCATCGCCTGTATCATATCCACCTTCCCAGAGGTGTAAATCACTGTGACAAACTCCAGTAGACAGTACTTTGACTAAGACTTGGGTGCCAACAGGATCAGAGATTTCAATCTGATTTAATTCAAGAGGTTTATCAGGCTCAATGATCTGTGCTGCTTTCACAAAATGAATTTTTTATTTTATAATATAAGAGTTGACTGATGATGGAAAGAAAATAGAGTCAATAGATATTATTCAATTAGAACCTGAAAGATTTGTGAGTCAGGAAGAAACAAAATCACTTATCTCAAAAGTTCCTATCAATGTATTATTTAATCCAGAAGGAATTCAAAAAAGGGATGTTTGGGAGATAGATCTTATCCAAATTTTATCAATGTTATTAAAAATTCTTGAAAAGGCTGACAAGAAAGACCTCAGAGTGGCAGGAATGGCAGCATTATCTTCCTCTTTAATTTACAGGTTAAAGGTAGAGAGTATTTTTGCATTACAAAAAGCAGCAATGGAGAAAAAACCTCTACGTCAACGAACTGACGTAGATATAGCCATTCTTGATTTTCCATATAGGCATGAATCAACTTATCCTGTAAGTTTAGATGAGTTACTTGATTTACTTGAAAATCTTATTGGTACAATTGCAAATCCAAGAGAAAGAAAGAGCAACAAATTAAGATTTGAGCCAATTGAACCACCAGATTTTAAGAAATATTTCAATAATCTTGAGAATGTTATAGGAGAGTATCAAGAATTGATATTAAGAAAGCTTCAAGCAAATGGTTCACTTTTACTTGAAAAGATTGTGGAAGAGCTAGATACAAGAGATTCAATCAGATGTTTTTTTGCAATCCTATTTTTAGCAAGAGACGAAAAAGTGGATATTATGCAAGAAGATGAAGAGATCAGGGTCACTATAATCAAAGAATAATTTACAATTTGATCAACGATATGAAAAGGATGATTTTAAGTCAATTTCAATATGGAGTGAGATATGGTCAAAGTTGATAATGAAAATGAAGCGACAGCACGAATAGAATCTGCACTATATTCTGCAGGCAGACCACTAAGCATAGAAGATCTGATTAGAGCATCAGGAACAGAATCAAGAGTAAAAACACTAAATTTACTTACAAAATTAATTCAGAAAACAAAATCAGCATTCAAGGCAATTGAGATTACAAATTTACCAGACGGTTCATATGTTTTTCAATTAAAACCAGAATACAGTTCAACTATTGGAAGAAAATATGCATCAAGACCAATGTTAGCAAGAGCAACACAAAAGACTTTATCGTACATTGCATATGAACAGCCAATCTCCAGTAAACAATTGGTGGAGGTTAGAGGTACAGGCGTTTATTCACATTTGAAAGAATTGACTCAACTTGATTTCATAGAACATCAGTCTGTTGGAAGATACAAAATTTTTACTACAACTGAAAAATTTAGAAAATATTTTGGGATACAAGGAGATGATGACACTTTAAGACAAAAACTATTCAAAAAGGTACGTACCAGAAATACCACCCCAAACACGGTTAATTATAATTAACACTCGTAAAAGTTATCAAATCTTGCGTTTTGTATAAATTAGAGTAATTCAAAAACATTCCATGAAGAAATCTGTAGAGAACCTAAAAACAAGCAAGATTACTGGCGGTATAAGACACCCATTAAAGACAAGACAGAAATTTGAAACAGATAGATATCCAAATGAAGCTGAAGGTGGAGAAGAGCAACAAACAGTAACAAGAAAGACTAGAGGGAATAATAGAAAAACTGGTTTGAAGATTGTAAGCTTTGTAAATTTGGTTATGGGAGATTCAAAAGTAAAAAGATCAAGGGTTGTCAAAGTTTTAGAAAATCAAACAAACAATGATTATCAAAGACGAGGTATTATTACAAAAGGAGCAATTGTCGAAACAGAAGACGGTAAATGTAGAATTGTTTCAAGACCGGGTCAAAGCGGAACAGCTAGCGGAATTTTAGTAAAATAGAGATATGAAAGATTACGAACACGTCGTAATCTGGCTTGATTATTTTAACAAGACATTACCACGTAACAAAGGAAGAAGATTAGCAAAAGAAAAATGTGTTTTTGATCCATCACTTAAAGAATTGATTGATGCATCAAATGCAGCAGGATTACAACCCAATGAAACAGAAGAACAAGTTAGGTTTCCAAAAAGACCATACGTTAGATCAGGATACATTGTTTTACCAAAAACAGAGAAGAAGACGATAATACTTGAGAAAATTTCTCAGAAACTAGTTTCTAAACGAGCAAAACAATCAAAAAAGTAACGAAAATAGCTACAAACTAAAGTTTTGTTGACAGAACTTTATGAAAACCATCAAGACGTTTAGTTTGTAATTGCAGGAGGTAGGTGAAGTTATGCACTTGGCCAATAGTGGCAGAGTCATTGTAAGACTCAACTCAGAGGTACCAGAAGGTCAAATTCTTTGCGATAGCAATAGTCAAAAAATTGCCAAAGTCACAGAATTGATTGGACCAATATCAAGTCCCTTTGCGTCCGCCATACCACTAACAAATAACTTGAGAAA
>CAZEES010000033.1:0-8700 GCA_964511265.1 uncultured Candidatus Nitrosopelagicus sp.
TTGTCGCCATTTTGAATATTATTTGCATCTTCTGCCCACAATGTAATTTTGATTTCCATTCCATTGTCAACAAGCATTGCGTTTGCAACATCTACTGTTGAACCAGCTTTTGTATTGACAGTTCTAACTTCTTCTTTACGTTCCACTGTTCCTTCAACATTAATGCCTGATCTCATATTCTTGGCTTCATCAATTGTTGTCATGAATTAAAATTCCTTAAAATGATTATAAACTTTATTTTTTATAGTAAAAAATGAAATCTCTATTGAAGAAGTTATATGTTAAAATCTAGAATCTCCTTTGTTGGAGGGGTATCGAAGCCCGGTCAACCGAGAAGGACTCAAGATCAATGTATAAGATATCCTTTCTCTTAGGAGTTCGTGGGTTCGAATCCCACCCCCTCCACTTCTACAAAATTACACAATCAATGATTTTGTCATTGTAATGTGATGACCTGTAATCTCTTTGTGAATTTTGGCATGTTCTTCAGTCTTGAAAGAAAGATTACATCTGAAGCATTTCCACATCTTACTAGGCATGGAGTAAATGTTACCTTTTTCGATATAAAGATCATGTATAATTTATTCATGTTCAGAAAAAATCAAATCATAACCAATGGTTTAGATATTTTGAAATGTAGATGAGTTTATGCCTGATCTCTTTGAATCTGTATTAGAATTTTCTTATCTTGGAATTTTTTTCTTATTAATTCTTGTTAATGCTGCCCCATTACTAATGCCACCAACTTGGATAATTCTTGCATCATTCTATGCAATAGATACATCATATGATCCATTAGTATTAGCCTTAGTTGGCGCAACAGGTGCAACTATTGGCAGATTTATTCTTAAACAAGTGTCCACAGTCTTTAGAAGATTCATTCACAAAGAACAAAAATCTCATCTTGACGCCATTGGAATTTTCCTAAACGCAAAAAAATTTGGTTATGTAATAACATCATTTCTTTTTGCTGCAACTCCCCTACCAAGCAATATGCTGTTTGTAACATATGGTCTTCTTAAGGCAAAAAGTATCGGTCTGTATATTGGATTTTGGGCTGGTCGTGTGGTATCTTACTATCTCATGATCTCTATAAGCAGTATTGTTCTAACACCATTTGTAGAACTATTCGAAGAGCGTTATATTGGAATTTTAATTGCAGATGGTTTGGGAATATCTGTAATAATATTATTTACTTGTATTAATTGGACCTTGTTACTAAGCCAACGAAAATTCAAATTAACAAGACCAAAACTATGGAAATTATGAACCAGTTGGAAAATCTCAGACTATTTGCACAAAAGCAAACTGAAAAAAATGATCCTGCACATGACTTTGAACACATTATGAGAGTTTATCACAACGCTGAACGAATATGCAAAAGTGAAAATGGAAATAAAAAATTAATTTTAACAGCTGTTTTATTACATGATATAATAAAATCTCCAAACCAAAAAGACTCTGCTCTTAAAAGTGCAAAACTATCCAAAAAAATACTAAAAGACTATTCTTTTTCAAATGATGAAATCATAATTATTTGTGATGCAATCAAAGAACATAGTTTTTCAAAAGGAAAAACTCCTTCTACAATTGAAGGAAAAATCCTTCAGGATGCTGATAGGCTAGATGCTATAGGAGCTATTGGATTAGCACGTGTATTCTCTTTTAGCGGTTCAAATAACAGGCCATTTTATGACCCACAAGACCCATTTTCAAAAAATAGAGTGCCTAATGATAACAAATGGGCTTTTGATCACTTTTTTAAAAAATTACTATTATTGGAGGGAAAAATGAATACCAAAACTGGGAAAATACTTGCAAAACAACGTACAAAAATTTTAAAAAATTTTCTTAAAGAAATTAAAAATGAACTCTAACCGTAATCTAAATACCTTTGATACCTCTTCTCGACCTCTTTATTATCACCACTTTTGATCAATTTTTTTTCAACCTCAAACCTATTTTTCATATATTGACTAATCTCGTCAAATTCTTTATCTTTCTCAAATGATTGTAACAATGGCTGGATTTTACTAAAATATTCTATTGTTTTTTCTCTAAATTCCTCTTTTGTAGGATTCTTTACCCTGTTAATTCTAAACCATAACATTGCCCAACTTGCACCTGTAATATGTGGCAAAAGATCCAATGCCCTCTCAATCTCAAATTTTTCGTCGTCTCTCATCTGACTCTTACAGTTTTTCAGCTATATGTTTTGCAAAATAAGTAACAATCATGTCTGCACCTGCACGTTTAATTGAATACAGTATCTCTTTCGTCATCTCTTCTTCATCTATCCACCCTTGCATTGCTGCACCTTTTACAAGTGCATATTCTCCAGAAACACTATATGCTGATACTGGAACATTGAATCTTCTTCTAGTCTCTGAAATCAAATCTAAATATGTTAAAGCAGGTTTTATCATTACAATGTCTACTCCTTCATTGATGTCTGTTTCAACTTCTCTCATTGCTTCTCTTGGGTTTGTAAATGGAACTTGATATGTACGTCTGTCACTAAACTTTGGTGCACATTCAGCTGCGTCCCTAAACGGTGAATAGAAGTTTGATCTATGTTTTGCTGAATGCGACATAATTGCCACATCCGTGAATCCTTCATCATCTAATGCTTTTCTAATTGCACTTACTTGCCCATCCATCATTGCTGAAGGTGAAACTACATCAACTCCTGCTTTTGCTTGACTGACTGCAATTTTTGCTAATGTCTTTAAACTAGAATCATTATCAATTTTATCATTATGTACTAATCCGCAATGTCCTGATGTTGTGTATTGACAAAGGCATACGTCTGCCATTATCACAATTTTATCTCCAAAATTCTTTCGAATTTCTGTTATTGCCTTTTGTACTATCCCATGCTCTACAAATGCTGATGTTCCTTCACCATCTTTCTCTCCTGGAATTCCAAATAACATAATTGCTGGAATTCCTAATTCTGAAATTGTATCTACTTCATTTACTACTTCTGATAATGGAAGTCTTTCTATTGCTGGCATCGAATTTACTTGTTTTTTTGCTTCGATTCCTTCTTCAACAAAAACTGGACAAATTAGATCTTTTGGTGAAATTGAGACTTCTTGAATTAAATCTCTAATATTTTGGCTAGATCTTAATCTTCTTAATCGTCTCTCTGGAAAATTTGCCATAGTTTGATTACACTTTGATTAAATATAATTCCTAAGCAGTAATTGATTCTTCAATATCAAATTCATGCTCAACAAAATACTCCACTCTTGTTTTTTTAAATTCTCTAGAACTAAATAGAATTTTATATTCTTCTACATTAATCTGGTTTTGTATCTCACTTGCCATATCTTTTGCTTCCTCCACTGATTTACAATGTATCATTGAAAATACATTATACGGCCAATCTGGATATACTGGTCTCTCATAACAATGACTAACTTGTGGGAACGCACCTAATTTTTCACCAACTTGATTAATTTTATCCTCCGGAACCTTCCATACGATCATTCCATTAGCTGTGAATCCTGCTTCTCTATGTCTAAGTATTGCTGCAAATCTACGCATGACTCCAATACTCTCATAATGTCTTAATCTTTCAAAAACTTCTTCTTCAGTAATTCCTAATGTGTTTGCTGCTTTTAGAAATGGTCTGTCTATAATCTCAAAATCTTTTTGTAATTGTCTGATGAATTCTTTATCCTCTTCTGTTGCAACAAAATCCACAATTTTGATTTCTTTTTTAGATTCTGACGGCTTTACATCATGTTTTTTTGTTTCAACCATGTCTAGTTTTACACCAATTTTGAATAATTGTAACGTTGGTAACATTCTAACTTTTTTAATTCCATCTAATTTTGAAAATTTATCTAACTCTGTTTTTAAATCTGAACCTGGTGGAACTGCCAATGTAAACCAAAGATTGAATTGATGCTCTCTCTCATAATTATGACTTACTCCCGGATGTTTGTTTATGTGATATGCAACTTTTTCTAATCTATCTGCCTCAATTTCCATTGCAACTAACGAACTAGTATATCCCAATTTTCTAGTATCAAATATCGCACTTAATTGTCTTAACACTCCTTTTCTTTTCATCTTTGTTAATCTGGTTTTTACCTCATCAGACGAAATATTGAATTTCCTTGCAATTTCATCAAATGGTCTTGGAACTAATGGAAAAGTCCATTGAATTTCATTCAAAATTTCATTATCAATTTGTTCCATATCTGACATATATGAAAAATCTATGAAATCAATTAAAAATGTAACGTGTATTTTTGAATGTATAAATTACATTTTGTTAATGGCAGATCATTGATAATTGATCTCCATCTAAATGGAAAAACTGTTGTTATTGTTGGAGCAGGGAATGAAGCTCTGAAACGGATAAAGTTACTTGAAAATGAAAAAAACTGTGATATCCATGTTATTGGTGAAAACCCTCACCCTACAATAGAAAAGATTGCCAAACAAAAGAAAATACAACTAAAAAAACTTAAACTAACTTCTACAGATTTCTTAAAAGATTACAAAGCATTTCCAAATCTCTTTCTAATCATTGCAGCCACTTCTGATAGTAACCTAAATACAAAAATTGTAAACAAGGCCATTAAAATGAAAGTTTTGACATATGCATCTGATTCTCCTCGTTTTAGTGATATCTCATATCTTTCTTTAATTGATATCAAAAGAACGATAAAAGTTGGTATCTCAACTGGAGGGGCTAGCCCAATTATGGCTAAAAAAATCAAAGTGAAAACAAAAAAACTCCTAGAAAAAGCTATCACCGAAAATGACATTCAATTAATTAAGATCCAAAAATTTGCAAGAGAACAATCAAAAACATTCATCTCAACTCAAAATGAAAGAAAAAAATTTCTCTATACACTAATGGACGATAAACGTGTTAAAGAGTTATTAAAAGATGGAAAATACAAGGCAATACAGACTAGAATAAAAAAAATGGTGAAAGATTGGAAATGACAAAAAATATCATCAACGCACGAGTAACTTTTAAGAAATCTCCAATTCATATTCTTGAAAGATTCTCCTTGGGGGATTCTGAAAATGCGTATAGATCTTTCAAAAAGCATACTGGACTGTCTGAATGTGTAATTTTACAAACATGTAATCGTGTAGAACTCTTTGCCTCTGGTAATGAGTTTGATAAAGAAAAAATCAAAAAAACTTGGGCATCGCTCTCTGGTTTAGAAGAACACACTTTTCGTGAAAACCTGGAATGGTCACAAAATTCTGAAGTCTATGAACATCTGCTAAAACTAACTTCTGGTCTTGATTCTATGGTCGTAGGCGAAGAACAAATTATGACACAGATAAAAGATTCAATTCAATCTGCTAAAAAACTAAAAGTTTCTGGTGAATCTCTAAACACATTATTCGATAAAGCAATACGTGTAGGTACTCGTGTACGTACTTCTACTGGTATTAGTAAAGGAAGTATCTCTGTTGGTTCTATGGCAGTTAAACTTGCAGAAGAAAACGTTGATGAGATGAAACTAAAAAAAATTCTTTTAATTGGAACTGGAGATGCAGCAACACTCGTCGCAAAATCATTGACAAAACGAGGCTATCATTTCTTTATTTCAAGTAGAACCCTTGAACGTTCAACCTCATTTTCAAAAACTGTAGGTGGTCAACCTATAGATTTTAATTCAATTCTAAGTGGATTTGAGAATTATGACATTGTATTTGTTGCAACAACCGCACCTTACTTTTTAGTAACTTATGAGCGAATACAAAAAGCTCTTGAAACTAAAAAATCAGGCATGATGATTCTAGATCTTTCTAATCCAAGAACTGTAGATGAAAAAGTTGCTGAATTAAGAGGAATCAAACTAATGAATATTGATCAAATTGCTGAAATGGTTGATAAAAATATGAGAAGCAGAATTGGTCAGAAAAACTCTGCAGAAGAAATTATTAAAGATGAATTGCCCGTATTAGAAGCAAGCATGAAAAGATTAGAAGCAGAACCAATCGTAAAGGATGTTTTCAAAAGTACTGATGCTATTAGAATAAAAGAACTCGAAAAAGCACTGAGTATGTTGGGTGAGTTAAGTGATGCTCAGAAAAAAATTATTGAAGAATTGTCAAAATCTGTTGCTGAAAATATAATGTCCACTCCTATGAATAATCTTAGAAAAGAAACAGAACATGGAAATTCCGAACTCATTGGTGCTGTTTCAAAATTATTTAATTTTAAAAAAGAAGATAATTAGTGATTATACCGCATCTGATTTGATTCTTGTTTAAATCCAATTCTCTCATAAAACGGAATTAGTTTATCGGCACAATCTAAAATTGTCTTGTAACAATTCATTGTCTCCGCCTTTTCTAACAATGACCTGACAAGTTTCATACCTATTCCTCTTCCTTCAAATTCTTTTGAAACTACAACATCTTCAATATGACCTACTTTGCCACCTTCATGAATGAATTTCTGTTCAATTAGTAAGGTAGTTGATCCAACAATTTTACCATTATCTTCTGCTACAAAGATAATATGATTTGGATTAGAAATAATCTTCTTCAAAATATTTGTCGCAATTTCTCTATCTAGATTACTTGCAGTTCTTAAATTATCTAAGCTTTCTAGAAACCCCTTCTCAATATCTGATTCAACTATCTCTCGAATTGTAATATCTGACATTTTCTAATCATACCTATTTTTTTTATACTCTTCATTTGTTTTTTCATATGTTTCTTTATCTCCAATATCGATAAATCCTTTTTTAGAAATTACACTTCCAACTTTCATTTTCTTGGAAAGTATTTTTCGTATTACACTATCCATTCCATATGGCTTGTTTTTTGGAATTAATTGAAGCACTTCTGGTTCCATGACATAACAACCAATGTTAATTTTTGCTGAAAATTCTGGTTTTTCATTCCATGAAATCACCTTGCCACTATTTTTTGTGTCAATTACACCGTATTTCAAATTATATTTGTAATCATAGAGACTCATAGTAATATTCGATTTAGATTTTTTATGTTGTTTAATCATATTTCTCAAATTAAAATTATAGATTGAATCTCCATATAGGCAAACAAATGTATCATCAATGAATTTTTCAGCAGTTTTTAGCTGGCCTGCTGTTGCAAGTGGTTTGCTTGAAATGGCATATTCGATTTTTACACCAAATTTTTTGCCATCACCAAAATAATCTTCAATTTTCTTTCGTAAATAACTCACACACAGAATAATTTCTTTTATTCCATTTTTTTTAATCCATTCTATTTCATGTTCTAAAATTGGTTTTCCACCTAATGGAAGCAATGGTTTGGGAACAGATTTTGTATATGGTTCTAGTCTAGTTCCAAGTCCTCCTGCTAAAATTACTGCCTTCATGAGTTTGTATGCACTTTTCAGTTCTATTTATGTCCAATTACACAATATTTAGTGATTCATTGGATTTGCTTGATCTTTCTTACTACTTCTGCAGGAGTAGTACCAAATACAATAATCATTGGTTCTTTTCCAAAATCACCTTTATGATATATTATATCTGGCATTTCTGATTTCAAACAATTAGAAACTCCCCATGATATTGAGGAGTTTTCTTTTAATTTTGAATTTTTAGATTCTTTTTTTCTATCATAACTTAGTACTGACATTTTACGTTTCTTTGCTTTTGTTATTATTTTTGGATCATACTTTACGTTAATTGCTGAACGAATATCAGAAAATTTTTTTGATACTTCAATTACTGCAGTAGCAACGTGTTGTGAGCCTCCGAAAACCAGATCCCCTGCTTGAACAACCTCTTTTCCTGCTTTAACTAATCTTCCTGAAATTCCTAAAACACTGTTGATCTTCCTCGGTTTAATTTTTGAAAAAACAAAATTTGTTTGACATTCCGGAATCATTTTTGAAACATCTTTGATATTCTGAAAATCGATTATTGAATGTGATAGTTCTTTTTGCATTTCTGATATTTTTGTGTAAGTTATGCTGATTCCTTTCCCTAAATCTTTAGAATTTTTTATAGATTGGAAGACGTATTCTTTTGCATAATTTGCTGCATCATAAATCGTTCTCTTCATTGCAAGTGATGCAGTTATGGATGCAGAATAATTACATCCACTTCCATGATTCACTTTCTTGATTTTTTTTCCTCTCAAAACATATTCTTTATCGGATTCAAGAATAAAATCTTCTATTTCATCACCTGATTCTTTTGATCCTGTAATTATGACATTTTTTGCGCCTAGATGCTGCAATTTTCTTGCAGCTTTTCTAATGGATGACTCGCCTGCTAGAATCTCTGCCTCTTCCTTGTTTGGTGTAACAACTGTTGCCAACGGTAAAATCATCTTTCTATAATCTCTAAGGGCTGACTTTTTTAGCAAAATAGTCTTTGTCGTGGATTTAATGATGGGATCAACTATAATTGGACATTTTTGCTCTTTAATCATGGAATAAACTGCTTTGATTATTGCTGCATCATACATCATTCCAATTTTAATGGCATCAATTCTAAAGTCTGTAAATACTGATTGTAATTGTGATTTGATTACCTTTGAGGGAATTGACAATATTTTAGAAATCCCCTTAGTATTCTGACTAGTAATTGCAGTAATTACTGTGAATCCATACACTCCGTGATTTTCAAATGTCTTTATGTCGCTCTGAATACCTGCTCCCGATGATGGGTCTGAACCACCAATCGAAAGTACATTCATGTTGAT
>CAZEES010000034.1:0-8159 GCA_964511265.1 uncultured Candidatus Nitrosopelagicus sp.
TCAATATCATGCATTTTGGCGACCCGTTCCGCTAAATCAAATGCGATTTTCGGCTCTATTATTCCAGAAGAGTCTAAAAGCGTCGATTTTGCGTCTGCGGCAGTCTCAAATTCCTTGTAAACCTGTTTAGAAAGTTCTTCATAATATTCTGAATAATTTTGAGGGATATTGATCTCTTTGGTATAATTTGCTGTTGTAGACATGTAGAAGGTTAGTTTTTGATGGCTTTGGCTATTTCGGTTAGTTTTTCTAAGTTCTTGCTATCCTCAAGAAGGGTGCCTATTACCAAAGCGTCTGCTCCTGCATCTGTTAGTGATTTTGCAGTTTGGGCATCACGAATGCCACCACCTACGATTAGAAAGCCTTGAAAGACCTTTCTTACAGTTGCAACCATTTCTGGAGTTACGTTGGTTTTTGCACCGGAGCCTGCCTCCAGATAGACAAACCTCATACCAAGGAATTGGGCCGCTAGAGAGTATGCAGCAGCGATTTTTGGCTTGTCAAATGGGATTCCTCTAACATTACCTACAAACCAGGCAGATGTTCCTTCTCCAATCACCAAATATGATGTTGGGAGCGGCTCCAGACCAAACTTGAGTACGTTTGGGGCGCCAAGGGCCTGTGCTTGTGTGATATAGTAAGGATTTTCAGAGTTCATTAGGGAACTAAACAAAATGGCATCAGCCTGAGGTACGACCCCAGTAATATTACCAGGAAATAGAATTATTGGAATATTTACTGCTTCTTTGATGTTTTTGACTACTTCGGCCATCTCCATTTGATCAGTTGCAGATGAACCACCGACCAGTATTGATGCTGCACCTATTTCCTCAACATTCTTAGCTAGTTTTACAGCAGAATCAATCTGAGATACCTCTGAATCAATTAATACGAATAGTAATGGTGATTTTTTACGCTCAGAAATGAGTAATTCTTCTACTTTTCCAGTCATGATCCCCCTTCAATGAAGACCCTTTAAGTTTTATTCAAGTACTGGTATACAGATTTGTATAGCTTTGAGTGACCCTAATATTTCTAATTTTTCGAATATTTTGAAGGAAATTATAAAAAAATCACTATTTACTGAGAGACAAATTGAAATTATTCTAAAATCAAAGAATCTATCTGATGTTGAATTTACTATGACTAAAGGTGCGTATTACAGGCAGGTTTCTCAGTCTAGGGAGAAGCTTTCAGGCTTGTATTATTCCTTCATAGTTCTAGGCATACTAGGCGTGGTTTTGCCTGATGATATTGATGTGATATCAGAACTCTCCGAACGAATGAGTGTGATAAAAGATGGTGATGTTTTCCCTGAGAAGGAACAAGAAATCATTAGTGTGATAGAACGTGTGGTTAAGCAGACTACAGCAATGTGATTTTGTGCCTAGTAGAGATGTGTGAGATGTGTTTCTGTGATAAGGTTTTGATTAATCTAAGTGTGAATTAATGTTGTCCAATCACGATAAATCACAAATTTCTCATGATATGTCATGATAATTGAGATACCTGACTTGGATGTGATATTTGGGTTAGTTTTGGCCTTCATAGGGGGTCTAGTCACGTTGTTTGTCTATAGTAGATTAAAGGCAGTTTCAGCCTCTGATAACCAAACAAAGGTAGATTTGGAGCGTATGGAGTTCTATGAAAGGCAGTTAATTGATCTTAAAATAAAATTAGATGCTATTGACTTGGAAAATCTTACTTTTTCACAAGAAACACCACAAAATGTTGTAAAAAATGAGGAAACGCCAGAACAAGTTGTACAAAAACAGGTAGAAATTGTGCCTGAGCAGGTTCCAGTACCACCAAGAGTGGATAGAACGCCTAACATGAGTAGTGATAATATTGTTGAGGCTATATTGAGGTTAATCACAGATAGGTCACGCACATCACGTGACATTCAAATCACATTAGATAAGAGTCGGGAGCATATATCACGAACCATGAAGAAAATGGCCGATGATGGTTTGGTGCAAAGAAACACCAATGCCAAACCATATAGCTATTCAATTACTCAAAATGGTCTTTCTAGATTGTCTGGACCTGGTATGGGACACGAACCATCTGGGTCAGAGCCTCAAATTGTAGCACCTAAGACCACCTAATTGGTTAATTATGGGATTTTTTGACTTTGTTGGGTTGTGTTTGATTTGTTGATTTTTTGGTGATTTTACTAAGCTTTTTTATCATAATTTATGAAAAAACGAAGAACATAATTAATTAATACTAGTTAATTATAAATTACAATATGAGTGAGATTCCTGAAGAGTTAGTAAAGATTACATCTGGAGGCACTATCTCAATTCCCAAGCAGTTTAGACGGTATTTGGAAATGCAGAAGGGGGATTATTTGAAAATAGGCCTTGAAGGGGACCATTTGGTGGTTAGAAAAGTCCGTATTTCATAGAAGTCTACCCAAATCAGAATATTTTTATAGATTTGTGTTATATATGACCCATGAGTGACACAAATACTGAAAAATGGAAGACTGTTAAGGTGCCAAAAGGACTTTCAGAACGAATTGATGAGTTTGTAAAAAGCCAGGATGCATATCATCTTGGGTTGACATCTAATTCACAAGTTGTTGCACATGCAATACGACAATTTCTAGAAAGTAAAGGATCTACAAAGTCTTTAGAGCATAAACCCATACAATAAAACTAGTTTTCTGACATCTTTGGGGTAGAGTTTGTGAGTTTTAGTGTGTGATAAGCCCATTCTCTGCCTTTTTTGGCTCTTTCCACCTTGTTTTTGGAGGTAAATCTGGCCAAATATGTTGAAATTACACTAAGTTTGATTGGCTCATTAAATTCATCTTCATATCTTTCCAATATTTCTGAGGATGTAAAGCGCCCAGTAGGGTAATACTTGTCAACTATATGCCAAATCTTGCCTCCTACAGACTCTATGCTTGGGTTGTTCTCTGTCTCTTCAATATTCATCAAGTCTAACAAATCAAAAATTTTGAGGACCTTATCACGATTGATGTTGCCTTCCAAATTGAACTTGTATTTGCCTCCATCCTTGTCCTCTAGATCTATCCTAATTCTTTTTCCTGCCATTCAGATCAATAAGGATCCAACCTTAACTCATCAACTGATCTTCTGAGATTTGTTAACTAACAGGTTTGTTAACATTGACACGCCTAGGTCACGCCTGGGTGTTTTTCTTATTTTAACAAAACTAATTCTCACACCACCAAAAATTAAGGTAATTTCACGCCTAGACTGGAAATAAGGGGGTGATTTTGTGATATTAACATTGTTAACAGCCTTCTTCACGCCTAGACTGGAAATAAGGGGGTAAAATGGCCTTCTTTTCATCTTTCTTAACACATCCTTAACACTTGTTAACCATCCCCAGGTTTTGAGTTTTTCTAAAATTCCCTCACAAATTTTGTTTTTTATTTATTTTTTGTAATATCCCACACACCTATTTTTCCAGTGGTTCCTTTACTAATTTTTTTAAAATGAGAATTCATATTCATATTAATTTTATTTTATTTTATTACACAATCTTGTTTATCATTAGAAATGAAGGTGTCTGGGAGCGATCCTATCGATCTGAGAAGAGTCAACAAGAACGATCAGTCTTGTGAAGTTTTTCAAAAAGATCAGTTGAACTGTTGTTTTGAAATAGTAAATGATCTCATATGAGTACCACCACAATCGATCCAATTGACCGTCTTTTAGATGCAGCCCAAAACGGCAAAACCATAATCAAGAATAGAGACGTACTTCACTTCACATTCATACCTAATCAAATCCTTCATAGAGACCCTGAGCAGGAAAAAATCACTCAATCTTTACTCCCAATTTTAATGGAATCAAGACCATCAAACTTACTGGTGTATGGTAAGCCTGGAACAGGAAAGACACTGGTAATCAAAAAAGTACTCTCAAAAATTCAAAAAAGAGTTGAAGAGGGATCATTTCCAATCAAACTAGCATACACAAACGCAAAACAGGAGACAACCCTATACGGATTACTAGTCTCATTTGGTCGGCAATTAGGACTGGGCAGCCAGAAAACAAACGATGAGAAGATGTGGCTTCCAAGCACAGGACTATCAATTAGTGAGGTCTTCAATAGAATTCTCTACGTATTAGACAAGAATGAGACTAACGCAGTCTTCGTAATTGATGAGATTGACTATTTAGCAGAATTAATCCAAAAAACAGGGAAAGATGTACTATACCAAATTACTAGGGCAAATGAGAGGCTAACCACAGGCTCACTCACCCTAATTGGTGTTTCAAATGATCTTACCTTCAAAGAAAGACTGGATCCGCGGGTTATCAGCACTTTAAGTGAGGAAGAGATAATTTTTACAAATTACAATTTACCACAAATTAGGGAAATATTAGATGCAAGAATTGAGGTAGCCTTTGATCAGGATGTGGTATCTGAGGCAGCATTGAACCTATGTTCGGCTATGGCCGGAAGAGAATCAGGTGATGCAAGACGAGCATTAGACCTTCTCCGAGTAGCAGCCGAAATAGCTGAAAGAAGTCAAGTTCCAACTGTCACAGAAGAGCACATCAGAATGGCAGCCGAGAAAATAGAGGAAAACAAAGAGGTAGTGGCACTTCGCTCATACCCACTACATGAAAAATTACTAATCCTAGCAATCATGAAATCATCAGAGATTTCTACTGGTGAGGTATATTCCACCTACAAAAATCTCTGTAAAGATATACGCCAAAAAGAGCTCACTCAGAGAAGAGTCACCCAAATGCTTAGTGAGATCGAAATGTCAGGAATTATCGCTGGTCGTATAGTCCACCAAGGAACTCATGGAAACACCAAAAAATTCAGAATTACAATCTCATCAGATATGGTAAAATCCACCTTCAAAGACGAGATGTTATTACAAGACATCCTCTAACGAGCCTAAATTAGAGACTATATTATATACACTCAAAAGATATTTCATCCATTGGATTTATTCAAAAGAAAATCTAAAGACACAACAAACCTAATGTGTAAAATATGTGGCATGAAATTCTCTGAACCTGAAAGAACAATGAGACATATGATTAGAGCACATTCAAAACCACAAAAAAAGAAAAGGATGGGCAGTGGTAAATATAATTAAAGGACCCACTATGAGTTCAAATCCACCGCACTTAACTCAGTTTCTGGGGTTCAGTATATTTTGGTTCGATAAAATCTGATTCTTGAACACGAAAGTCCTTTTGAAAGACCTTCATTGTTTGTAGGTTTACTATAATGGCCATTCCTGGTGTAGGAGTAATCCCCACACTTTCCTGAAAATCAGTCTGTCTTTGCCATGCACCAGAATTGATTATCAATACCCCTTTGTACATATCAAGACCTACAAAATGAACATGCCCAGAGTGGAAGATGTCTGGAACATCATCAATAACCATCATATCTTCTGTTTCAGGCGCAATTGGGGTTCGACTTCCATAAATCGGACTCATATGTCTAGCCTTTAGAAAATGTCTCATTACAGCAGCTGGCTTGTCATAACTAACTCCAGGTGTGGTTCTAACAACATCATCAATGGATTGACCATGATACATCAGGACCTTAACCCCATTTAGGGAGACCATGGATGGATTTCCTAACATAAAGAAATTCTCTCTATCCCACAATTCAGAATTATACATCTTTGGAATTGCTGGTTGTGGAAGTGCCTTTCTTCCCGCATCATGATTACCAGATATGAGAAAGACTTTGATGTGTCTTGGAATCTTATCCAAAACTTCAAACGTCTTCTGTAGTTGAGCCTCAGTCGTTAATTGACTCAAAGTCTTATCCTGTCCTGGAAAAACACCAACTCCGTCAATCAAATCACCGCCTATTACAACAAATCTAATCTTTCTAGCAATTGGGTCTGCACTAGAAACCCAATTAATAAAATCTAATAACTCATCTTCCATGAAAAACTTACTTCCAACGTGCAAATCTGATAGAAATACAGCATACGTCTCAGTCTTTGAGCGATTTGTGGTATGTTCTGGAATGTCTGGGAGGAGGATGTCTTTTGCAAAAAATCCCCCATTCTTGGCTGGAATTATTTTAAACATTGCAAACTGGTCCATTAGTAAAGTATCTGCAGCATCCTTCAACTCGCCTTCAAACACCACTATTTCCATAGAGCTAGTAGGATCTTCAAGAGTGATTTTTGTGATGTTTCTATCAGATTTTCTATCAGAGACTAACCCCCACACATACAGTTCATCATTGGTTTTTGTAACTGACTTGATAGATGCAATATCTCTAACCTTTTTTGACTCGGGTCTGTCTGACATTATCTGCTTTAATTTGTCAAATCTACTAGCAAACAATGCTCCATAGCCCTCAACCCCTTCAGCGGAGGTAATCTTTCCAGTCGGGTCTGATAAAATTTCGAATTCCGCCTGATGCTCTCCATCATCTTTTATTCCCAGATAAATCTCAAAATCCTCTTCGTTTATCAAAAAGACTTTCTGCTTGGTCTTTTCTTTAACAACATCCTTGATAATCTGACCCAATTCTCTAACATCAATTTTATGCAAAATTTCCAGAGCATCTGGATGAATCTGGAATCCTTTATTCAAAGCATAACTAACAGCCAAAGAAATTTCTTTATCCATTCCAAATAGTGATTAATGTTTTAATTAAATCTGTTTTACAACAAAACCTCAAATATAGATCGATTAAATGTGCACCATGCTGACCATGAAAAGAATAATTTTATTTTTCATTTTTACAGCAATTTTTGCTGTAGTGTATGGTTCATCTGCCATACTAAGCGAGCCTACTGAAGCAGAAGTTCAAGAAGTAATGGATTTTTTTGATTCTATAGTAGACACAATAGATGGAATTGGTATTTTTGTACATAATACGACAATTGCAATTCCAATGTTTATTCCGGGTTTTGGTGTTGCATGGGGATTATTCTCTGCATATTCAACTGGATTTGCATATTCTGCAATCGCAGCAGCCAATCCAGAGATAGCTCAACTAAATCCTCTTGCTGTACTCTTAACACCATTTGGTTTGATGGAGGTTGCCGCATATTCAATTGCCATGTCACGAAGTGCATTACTAGCAAAGAACGTAATTCAAAAAAACTGGAATTATATCAAAAATGAAAGGCTCGTAATAGCAGTTGAAATTGGAATTGTTATTGGGCTTCTATTAGTTGGGGGAATAGTTGAGATGTGGATGATAGAGACAGCTCAAGGTATGGAAGGTATAGTATAAAACACTCATTAGAAAAAGAATTGATATGTCAAGTATGAAATGTGTAACATGTGGAATTGGATTCTTTTCCCCAGATGGAAAAGACAAATGTTCCAAATGTAGAACAAACGAACCTCAGATGTCTGAGGGACATGATGGATGTGGTTGTGGACATGACCACCACTAAATTTTATTTTTCTATAACCAAGTAACATTTTTACGCACAACAAAATTCATAAAATTCAACTTTGATACAAGATAAGGTTGTAGTAATTACTGGTGGTTCTAGCGGAATTGGCTATTCAACTGCAAAAGCTCTTGCTAAAAAAGGAGCAAAAATAGTTGCTGGAGCAAGAAGATTAGATAGATTAGAAACTTTGAAAAAAGAAATTACCGATGATGGCGGTGAAATTATTATCTGTGAAACAGACGTTACCAAAAAATCTGATTGTGATAATTTAGTTAAACAAGCAATTGACAAGTATGGAACCGTAGATGTTTTGATAAACAATGCAGGTTTAATGCCTCTTAGTTTTGTAAAATCTCTAAAAATAGATGAATGGGATAGAATGATAGATGTAAACATCAAAGGCGTACTCTATTGTACTGCAGCAGTAGTTCCTACAATGATTGAGAAAAAATCAGGTCACATTGTAAACATTTCATCAGTCGCAGGAAGAGTTGTCTTCCCTGCAGGAAGTGTGTATTGTGCTACAAAACACGCAGTTACTGCATTTTCAGAAGGATTAAGACAAGAACTTAGTGTACGAAAAAATATTCGAATTACCAGTATTGAACCTGGGGTTGTACAAACCGAATTAACTAATACAATTACTGAAAAAGCTTTAGAGGCATTTGTTGAAAAGCATAAAGAAATGGAAGGATTAAAGGCCGAAGACATCTCAAACGCAATCATTTTTGCAATTGATGCACCAAATCATGTTAATGTAAATGAAATT
>CAZEES010000035.1:0-7595 GCA_964511265.1 uncultured Candidatus Nitrosopelagicus sp.
TCTTCAAATCTAGCATAATTTTTTGTAATATCTTGTAAAGGAGTTCGTTTTCCACCTACAACTTTGAGATCAACTTGAATTTTTCCATTTTCAACAGTTATGATATTATAACTATTTTCAAAGAACCCCCTTACACGTTTAGAGGATGTTGTTCCAGCATTTGCGATTAGTAAATTACTAAAATCCCACATCCAGGGTCTATGTTTATGACCACATAACACAAGATTCACTTTTGCATTCAAAGTTGCACGAAGAACATCCCCAGCATCAATTATTGTTAATCTATCAGAACCGGTATCAGGAATCCCTATCAAATGATGATGCATTGCAAGGATAGTTACTTTATCTTCAAACTTTTTCATAGTTCGTTCAAGCCACAATGTTTGTCTATAACCAACCTCACCTTCATCACGATCTGGTCTAGCAGTTCCAAGAGTGACTACTACCACCTCATCATTCAGTTCATTAATTGTCTGAAATGGGAAATACTTCTTAAAATGCAGATATCCGGTGTTTCGATAATCATGATTTCCACTTATGGCAATGATTTTTTTTGTATTTATTTTTGAGATTAGTTCTTTACACCCTTCATATTCTTCTTTTAGACCTTCATTAGTCAGATCTCCAGTAATAATTACAGCATCAGGAGATAATTCATTTACTTCATCAACTACCTGCTCAAAAACATCGTTACGAAATTGTGCTCCAAAATGTATATCAGATAATTGGACTATCTTCATAAAAATACATGGGTGGTAGTTGATTTAAGATTTTTCAATTATTGTTTGTGTGTTTGAGTATTTTTTTGTAGACCATTTTTTATTATTTCAAATGCCTCACGAGTTCTTTCAGGTTTTGGCAACTGTATCATGAAGATTTTTTCAGGGTGACTTACAGAGGCAATGGCAAGCATTGTATTTTCAGCAAGTGATTCAAAGAATTCAAGATTCTCATTTGCATTAACTAAAATTTTTTCATTTATTCCACCATGTGAAAATGTCAATAACATTTCTACAAAAACATGACCCAGACCATCTTGCAGAATATTTAGATTAGTATCTACAGACAAGGGTTTGCCTGCAACTTTATTCAATATATCATCAAACTTTCGTCCTTCAAATCCAATACAAGGAACTTTCTTACCTTCAAAATCTTCTACAGACAAATCCTTATGAGATTTCTTTAATAGTTCATCAAGTTCATTATTTGCCAAATCATTTCCTCGATAATTTTGGAACCACGTAATCACTTGCTTTTACCAGAAATGGAGTGATAAATGCAGTTATTATAGCAATCACTCCTATTAGAGGGAACAAAAATGCACTGACAACTCCTGCATCCACACCTACTTTGATTATTACGATAGAGAATTCCCCTCTAGGGGCAGCAAGAGTAAATGCGGAACGAAGTGATTTTTCTTTTTTTTGTCTCATCATTATATTTCCAAGCATGTTTCCTCCTAATTTCATTCCAAGTGCTATTGCAATTAATGCAATTGCTAAAAAGATATAATTTTCTAGTTGACTTACGTCCATTAAAGCACCTACGGATACAAAGAAAATTGCTACAAACATGTCTTTAATCGGACTGGATAAAATTTTAGAGACTTCCGCAGATTTTGATTCTGCGACAAGTACGCCTGCAAGAAATGCACCAATTGCAACAGAGAGCCCTACAATGTTGGCTAATAATGCATAACCAAAGCATACCCCCAAGACACTCAAAAGGAGAATTTCTCGATTTTCTGCACTTGCAACTTTATCTATTAATTTTGGTATTGTACGTATTCCAACAGTAAAGGTTCCAACTATCAGAATTGTAGCAACAATTACAACAGCTAGTGCACCTTCAATTGATACAGCTCCTGCTAATGCAATTGATTCTAATGATGCAATCAAAATGACTGCAATGACGTCTTCAACAATCAAAATTCCTAAAACCAAAATAGAAGATTCCTTTTTGATCTTCCCTGTTTCCTCTAATACTTTGACAATTATTGCAGTACTACTAATTGATAATGCTGCTGCTAAAAAGAGAGAGTCCATGAATCCTAATCCAAATATTGAACATGCATAAAATACAGCTATTAGAGTTAGGAATAGACCAAGACTTCCTACCCCTATAGCAACTTTACCAATAGAACGTATCTTTGCAAATGGGAATTCAATACCAATTACAAACAATAGCAAAATTACTCCAATTTCAGCAAAAACGTTTAGAGCTGCAATATCAGACAAAATCCCTACAGAACCACTAGGTTCCATATTTCCATTTTCAGTAAGAAATGGCGCCCAGAGAGGAGATAAAGGTCCAATTAACATTCCAGCAAAAAGATATCCGATGATTAGTGGCTGTCTAATTTTAAAGAATGCAAGAGTAACAATTCCTGCAAGAATCATTATGACTGCCAAATCAGTTACAAATGTATCATGTGGCATTTGTAGCGGATTTATTTTATCAACTAGACTCCAAATTCCTCCTTCTATAGCGCTTTCACTGTCTCCAGCGCCTAACTGAAGGAAAATGTTCTGCATCTATGTACAGTATAATGCGTGTGTTAAAACAATTTCAAGATACGGCTTTATTTTAACAAAATTTTCACTATAATATCTGGGATGATGATCAGAGTGACTGATTCATGAGGAAATAAGCTCTGGGGTATCTGACCAGAGATGGTTATTTTAGTAGAACCTTTGTTATATATGGTACGGTACTATACGGTATACATGATACAATGTGAGTATTGTAACAGAGGCTTTATTGAAAGTCAAAACGGATTAGCTGAGAAGACATTTCATCAGTTACTACACGACCCAGAGACTATTAACAAATAATCTCCACGTTTTTCTTTTTTCATACCGCACTTTTTAAACCAGCAATGTAACTTCAGAATGTAATGGTAGTAAGAAAGACTACAAAAAAACAACCTGTCAAAACAAAAAGAGATCCTAGTCCAGCACAATTATTCAATAAAGTAAACGCAGTTTCAGAATCAACTAAAGCATTATCAAAAGAAATTAAAGGAATGGCAAAGATCTTCAAAGAAAATCAAAGAGTGTTAGTTTCAATGAGTGATATGATGGAATCTTTGAATGTAACAATGTCTCATATACAGAAACAGTCAAAACAGATAGACATAATTGAAGAAGATACACAAAGATTGTTTTCAGGATTAAATCAGGTGAGAGTACATGAAAAATTCATTACCAAGCTGAATAAGCAAACAGAAGATATTGATAAAAAAATTAGCAAGATGCCAAAAACTGATGATGTTATGAGAACAATTTCAGAGAGCAAAGAAGCAATAAAAAATAATTCAAAAATGATTATGAAGATTGCAAATAGAGTGGACGAAGTAAAAGACAAGATGGATAAGGTTCCAACAAAAGGACAAAACGATATCACAGGACAAATTGAAGAACTTAGAGAGAGTATAAAATCAATAACTAGCAGGACAGGGGATATTGGAAAAGATATGTCAAATCTGAAGAATGAGATTGGAGGGTTGGTTTCTAGTCCAAAAATTTCCTCTTTGATAGGAGATGGAATGAAGACATTCAAATCAGAGATTGAAGAAAAAATATCAAATATTTCAAATATGATAAATCGTTCAGATCAATTAGCCTCAGAATTTCACCAAAAAACAGACAAAGTTATGCATGAATTACAAGGAGTAAAAGGAGTCACAAACAAGGCTTCAGATGACAGTTCAAAAGAGGTCATGGCAATTCTGAAACTTAACGAATACCAATCAAGCATTAGGATGCAGGCTGAATCAAAATATGGAGATATCAAAGATGTTGAAAAAATGGCAACCCAAACAACTGAATTAATTAATTTGTTCGATAGACTTTCAATTGAAACAGAAGATAAAATTCCACTACCACATGAGGTTAGACGATGGGCAGTTGGGAAGATTTTTGATTGTGCAGATAGATGGGAATTAAGATTTTCAGAAGTGTTTAGTATATTGATAGATAATTTAGGAAGAGAATTATTAAAAGAAGCAATAAGAATTCCTCAGGTCAGAGATATTTTTGGAATTCGTGCAGTAGATGAGATTAGAAATGAGTTGAATATTTCTTAGACATCCTGTGAGACATCATATTCTTTCATTTTTTGTTTCTTTTTGTTAAGAGCCGCAAATATTCCTAAGATTGCTGCAATCCAAATAGAGCTGAATATGATATTCGAGAAACTCACATACATGTAAGGAATAGCATCAGCAAGATTTTCTTGTAAGGCTACGGCACGTGCATTAATATCCAACATGCCAGTATGATATGCAGCACTATCTACAGGTACTGCAGCAATTTTTTCTGCGCTAATTAACATTGTACTAAGATCAGATTGGATTCTTACAAAATTAGTAGAATCAGTTGGGAAGATCCACACAGGATTTCCAGTTGCAGGTAGATTTGCTTTAATTGAATTAATGTCGGCAATGATTGATTGTGGATTTGATGTTGCCATGATTCTATCTAAAAGACCCACGGACAGATCAAGTGGATATACATCATTTGCATAACCAGTGTATGCCATATATCCACCAATTACGATTATCGCGAATATTCCGCCGAGTGCAAGTTTATAGAAATGATTTGCCATTTTTTCTTCCTTTGTTATTTTATGCTTTGTAGATTGTGGTCTTTTATATCTTGTATGAGAGAAACTGAGCCAGGAAATATAGAAAAATCCAACTGCCTGTAAACCAATTATAGGCGCAAAGATTGGATTATTAGAAAATATAGCAATGAATATTCCAAGTATTCCATATACAGCAAAGAACATTTCCAAGAGCGTAGTCTTTGAGAAAGGTAAGTTGTATGCTTTATCTCTCCAATCATCATCATTCGTGATAATTCCATACTTTGGAGTTCTGAGAAATTCATTCTTTTTACCAAATACTCCATCAAACACAGCTACAGTATTGTTCACAGACATTCCAATTGAATAAACAAGAAGATACGGCAGTGCCTTTGCTTTTGCCTTCCAATTATTTTTGTACATTTTATGGATGACAAGAAGATATGCACCAGGTCCCATAGCAAGATATGTTGCCAGAGTTAATGCAGGTAAAAAGCTAACAATGTAAAGATTAACTTCAGATGCAAGAAGTATTGGAAGTGTAATGAATTGTATCAGCATTAGTGGGAAAACAATATGTCGTGTAAGTTGAATGAAAGCCTGTAGTTTTGCATCAAAGGCTATTTTTCTTTTAAGTAAAATATCTCCAAGTAGTTTCACGGCACATTGTATAGATCCTTTAGCCCAACGAAATTGTTGTCTTTTTGCACCATTCATTTGTACAGGAAGTTCTGCATCAACTACTATGTCAGGTAGAAATAGACATTTCCAACCTTTCATTTGTGCTCTATAACTAAGATCAAGATCTTCTACAAGTGTAGCAGTATGCCAACCACCTGCATCATCAATACATTCTTTTCTCCATATACCTGCAGTACCATTGAAATTCATAAAGAGTTTGGAATTACTTTTTGCTTTTTGTTCTACCAAGAAATGAAAATCCAGATTTAATGCCTGAGCTTGTGTAAGAGCAGAGTAGTCTTCATTGATATGACCCCATCTACATTGGACAAGACCGATATTTGATTTTGTAAAATGTGGCATTGCTTTTTTCAAAAACCATTCTGGAGGAATAAAGTCTGCATCAAAGATTGCAACAAATTCACTGGTAGTAGATTTCATTGCGTGTTTTAGAGCACCAGCTTTGTATCCATTTCGTGTTCCTCTACGAACATGTGTTATGTCAAATCCTAAACTTTGGTATTTTTTTACAGTGTTCGACATGGTTGTAACAGTATCATCATCAGAATCATCTAAGACCATGATTCGCATTTTATCTTTAGGATAATCTTGTTGACATACTGCATCGACAAGTCTTGTTGCCACATACTTTTCATTATAAATTGGCAATTGAATGGTGATTGTTGGTTCACCAACCTCGATGATTGAATTAGTATCATTTCGGCGACTAGATAAGAAAGCCAGATAATAGAAGTTACATGTATAGCCAATAATTAGAATTGCACAAAATATGAATATTTGAAATACAAATTGAGTGAACGGATTACCTTCCAATGTCTATCACTTTGAAATTTGTATCGGTGATATATATCTGAAATCAGAGAAATTACTTTTGTTCAAAGATTTTGATGGCTTTTGGAGGACAAACGCCTTCACATGCAAGACAAAAAATACAATCTGGTTCTTTTGACATTAATGGTTTCTTATCAGAAGCTGGATTTCCAGGAAAGTCTACAAATTCATAGACACCAACAGGACATGCATCAATACAAGCACCGTCGGCAACACAGATATCAAAATCAACTGAGACAAATTCGCCCCATACACCCATGATTCCATTTTCAGAACCAACACGACCCCATGTTTTAATTTCGTGTCCAGTTTCAGCTTCAAACTTTGCTGAAGGCTTCATTTTAGATTTGTAATCAACATCAATTGGTCCAGGTTTTGCACCATCTGGTACTTCCATGTTTTCATCTCCAGCATCTTCAATTTCATCCTCCTCAGATGCAACTTTTGGTTTTGGTTTTGCATTAAGAACAATCATTGCCAAAGGAGTTAGTTCTTCTAATCGTTTGATTGATTCTTTTTCAGAAATTTTTTCAAGTTTAATTAGTGCTGCACGGAATTTTTCTTCTAATATCGTATTACGTAAAATTGTATCAGTAACCATCTTTGCAAAATGATCAGCCTTTTTTCTATAATCTTTTAACCAGTGAGGATCACCAAATTTGTCAATTGGCCAGATTTGGTAGATAATATCAACAACTTCACCAGTAACAATTTCAACTGTAACATTCAAGTCAACTTTTTCATAATCTTTAGCATGTGGGTCAGACATATTTTCTTCAGTCCAATTGTATGTAGCAAATATTCTATCAGCATAAATTTCCATTTCAAATGCTTTTTTCAGACCATCATGAATAGATTTTATTTCAAGAGGATCATCTAATTTGAATGGTAACCGATACAATCCCAGTTTAAATCCGTGTAATGGATAAACACCTCTTTTTGCAGTAGAGGATTCCATTGTGTAAACACGATCTTTTAGTAAGAGTGACATTTACCTTAATTCCAGCTCAATTAGTTAAAAACGTTATCGAAAAAGGAGTAAGAGATTTTGCCGAGGGTTAATTTTCTGTTGAATTTGACTCACACTTTACAACTAGGTCACTGTTTTGTTCATCAATAATTCTACAGGTGTCTAAATCATCTCCGCCATCAATTATATCAAAACCAAGTCCACCAGAGACATAATCGTCACCAGAATGACCTTTGATTATATCATTTCCGGATTGTCCAGAAATATTGTCGTTGCCTTCATTTCCAAAAATTATATCATTGCCCTCACCGCCCAAGATACAATCATTGCCTTTACTTCCGGAGATTATATCATCACCGCCTTTTGCAAATATTAGATCAGGAAGTGTGGTTCCAATTAACAAATCATCATCTTCAGAACCTACAATTGTATTATAATAAGATGGAGAATTACCACAAGCCTGAACAGAGATTATCTGGGATGAGAATGACGAATTTCCAAATTT
>CAZEES010000036.1:0-7055 GCA_964511265.1 uncultured Candidatus Nitrosopelagicus sp.
TTTTTGAATCTACATTGCCAATTTTTTCAATTAATCTTCGAACAGCAACAGCTCCGGCATTTTCCATCATGAATTTTTTTAAAAATCCCATATCATGACCGTTATTTTCAATTTGATACATTTGATCTACAGATATTTCCACAGAACACTTGAGATATAATTTCAATAAAGAGGTTTTGCAAACGCCTTTAACCAAGAATATGAAATTCAGTCTAATGGGATTAAGAAATGTTAAGACCTCACTTCCACAGATTTCAAAAGAATTAGAAAAGACAAATTCATCTAGAGAATTTTTAATAAAAAATAATCGGGAAGTGATAATAAATTGTAGTCAGGCAATAATTGCAGTTCATAAAAATGATTTGGGTTCAGCAAAACTGAAAATTAAAAAAGCAAAATCACTTCTTGCAAAATTAAAACAAAAATCAACAGGAGATCTTAACAGATATCTTTTGACGCCAGAACAGGAGTTAGTAGAAGCAGTTGCATTACTATCAATTATTGAAGGAAAGCAAATTCCATCTTACAAATCAATTAAAGTTTCAGGAGAATCATACATACTTGGATTGCTTGATTGTATTGGAGAATTAAAAAGACAGATAATTGATCAGATACGAATTGGGGATTCAAAGAAAGCTGAAAACTATTTTGAGATAATGGAGAATTTGTATTTGATTCTATATCCATTTGCTACATATGATAAAATTGTAAAAGAGTCTAGAAGAAAATTAGATGTGAACAGGATGCTTGTTGAAGAAACAAGATTAGTTCTTACCGAAGAGATCAGAAGACAAGAATTTATTAAAAATATACAAAATAACTCTAAGAAATAATCAGTGCGGGTAGTGGGATTCGAACCCACGAACTCCTAAGAGACTAACCCCTCAAGCTAGCGCCTTTGACCAGGCTGGGCGATACCCGCATAGAAAAATCCTTGTAGGGTTTTTATAATCCTTGATTGATTTTTTCAAGTGTGTTAGTACCTGTAAGATGTTTTACATGCGGAAAATTAATTGCCGATAAATATTCAGATTATCAGAATAGAATTAAGACTGGAGAAGATCCAAAGAAAGTTCTTGATGAATTAGGTATGGAAAGATACTGTTGTAGACGTATGCTATTAACAACAGTTGAGACAATTCAACAAGTTGTTCCATTTTATGAAGCAATGCATAAAAGAAATCAAGAAGTGCAAAGTGAACTAGAATAAATTGTCAAAGATTACCACAATTTCTGGTAGAGTTCTGTATAACAGCAGAGGTAGTAAAACTATAGAAGTTGATGTTTTAAGCGATGAAAAATTTCTTGGAAGAGTTTGTGCTCCATCAGGTGCAAGCGTGGGTAAATTTGAGGCAGTTAGTTTTCCTAACAACAATCCTGAAGAAAGTCTCTCAATTTTAAATCAAAATTCAGAAAAATTTATTGGAATTGATTCAAGTGATCTAAAACAAGTACATGATGTAATTCATTCCATAGATGAAAGCGATAATTATGCAAAGATTGGAGGTGCGTGTGCATTTGCAATAACAATTGCTGCGACAGAATCAGCAGCAAAAGCAGAAGATAAACAATTTTTCCAAATGATTAGTGACAAATCTGATTTGAAATTTCCATTTCCGATTGGGAACATTCTTGGGGGCGGAGCACATGCAGGACCAGGAACTCCCGATATTCAGGAAATTTTGGTTGCATCAGTAGGCGCAAAAACAGTTCGAGAGTCAATCGATATGAATCTTCAAGTGCATAAGGAATTAAAAAAACAAATTTTGAAAGGTGATCCAACTTTTACAAACGGACGTGGTGATGAAGGAGGATGGGCACCAAAATTTAACAACGAAGAGGCATTAGATATTTCAGTAAAAGCAATTGAGAACTTAGGATTTACACTTGGCAAAGAAGTTGCTTTAGGAGTTGACTTTGCATCATCAACACAATGGAATGAAGAAAAGAAAAAATATGTTTATGATCGTGCAGGTTTTGAGAATGATTCAGGCGAACAGATTGAATTTGCAACAAAAATTATAGAAAATTACAAATTAATTTATGCAGAAGATGCTGTACATGAAGAAGCATTTGAGGACATGGCAGAAATTACAAAAAAATTCCCTAATTCAATGATTACAGGGGATGACCTAACTGTTACAAATAATAAAATTCTTACAAAAGCAGTTAATACAAAATCGTGTAATGCAGCAATCCTTAAGGTAAATCAAGCAGGAAGTCTGTACGATGCATTAGAGTTTGCTAAGGTAGCTAATGAAAATAATATAAAATTAATCACATCACATCGCTCAGGAGAATCTACTGATTCACATATTTCCCATATTGGAATTGGAACAGGTTCAAAACTACTCAAAGTAGGAATTGTAGGAGGAGAAAGAGTAGCAAAATTGAACGAATTGATTCGTATTTCAGAGCATGATTTAATACATGGCATGATTGACATTTAAAAATCGCAATGAGCCAACAAGCAGAAATAACTGATCTGAAGAAAAAAGTTCTAGCAACTGGAATTCGTGTAGGAACTGATATGAAGACTAAATCAATGCGACCATTCATTACATCAGCTAGTCCTGAAGGACTTTACATGTTAGATATTGATATTACACTAGCTAAAATTAAGAGTGCAGCAAAATTTGCAACTCGATTTGATATGAAAAAAGTCATAGTATGTTCTGGAAAAGAATATGCAACTACACCAATTGAGAAATTTACTGAATTAACAGGAGCTACACAAATGCTTAGAAGATTTATGCCAGGAACACTAACAAATCCATCATTACCATATTTCATAGAACCACATCTCATAATAATTTCCGATCCAGAGGTAGACGGACAAGCCATTATTGAGGCAACAAATGCAGGCATTCCAGTTATTGGCATTTCAAATACAAATAATGTTACTTCAAACTTAGACTTGATAATACCTGCAAATAACAGAGGTCGTAAAGCACTAGCAACAATTTACTGGTTATTGGCAAGAGAAATTCTAATTCAAAAAGGTGAACTTAAAGAGGATCAAGACATGAAGTATGAAATTGATGACTTTGAGACCAAAATAGAAGAAGAATTATAGAAGTTTTCTTCAAAATGATTATTTGACTTCAATAGCTAAAGCTCCAGGAAAGATTATTCTTTTTGGTGAGCATTTTGTCGTTTATGATAATAGAGCAATTCTAGGTGCTATTGATAAATATGCAACAGTAACCTCAGAGAAAACAAATACAGACAACATACTAATCTCTTCTTCACTGGGACAATCATCTATTAAAAAAGATGAAGATGTTGGCAAAGTGGAAAAAAAATTCAGGCCATTTTTCTATATTGCAAAAAAAGTAATTGAAAAAAATAATTTTGATAAAGGAATTAGTATTAAAATTGAGTCGAATATTCCAATTGGTGCGGGGCTTGGTTCCTCATCTGCATGTTGTGTTGCAGCTTCTGCATCAATTGCAAATTTATTTAGTGATACAACAGACAAAGAGATATTAGAATTAGCAATACAAGCGGAAAAAACAATATTTCCAAATTCATCAGGAGCTGACTGCACTGTATCAGTCTATGGAGGGATAATTGAATATCAAAAAGAAAAAGGTTTTACAAAGATTGATACAGAAAATGAGTTTTTTTTCCTGATAATAGATTCAGAGCAGATTCATGCAACAGATAAGGTGGTTGAACGAGTAAAAAAATTCAAAGAAGAAAATAAAGATGTGTTTGCAGAGTTATGTTCTGAGGAAGAGAGATTGATAACAAAAGCACTAGACAGTATGAAAAGTAATGATTTAGAAACTATTGGAAAGTGTATGGCACAAAATGAAATTTTCTTAGAACAGATTGGAGTTTCAAATGATGTGTTATTATCAATAACAAAAGAAATTGAAATGATTACATTTGGTGCGAAGATTACAGGTGCAGGAGATGGAGGATGTATTATAGCATTAACACAAAAAGATGATGATCTTTCAGAATATGTTAACACCACAAAATATCAAACTCATCACGTATCAATACAAAAAACAGGAATGCAGGTTTTTAATACCTAGACTCATTATACAGATATGATCCTAATCAAACTTGGAGGCTCCATTATTACAAATAAGGAAAAGCCACTTTCTGCTAGGAAAAGGACCATAGATAGCATTCTAAAACAAATTGGAAAGATTAAGGAACCAGTAATAATTGTACATGGAGGAGGATCGTATGGGCACTATTGGTCAGTAAAATATGATATGCATACAAAGCCTGCAAAAACTAATCCAAAAGGAGTAGCAATTGTCAAAAATTCAATGATAGAATTAAACAAAATAATCTTAGATAGTTCGGTAAGAAATAAAATCAACTCTTACTGTCTCCCACCAACAGATTTTATGAATGGAAACAAATCAATTAAAAGTAAAATTTTAACAATTGGCGATATTGCAAAATCAGGATTAACCCCAATAACATTTGGTGATGCATTGTGGTTTGGACAAAAAAAATCATATATTTTGTCGGGGGATGTGATAATGACTACAATTGCTAAGGTTCTAAAGCCAAGACTTTCAATTTTTGTACTAAATGTAGATGGAGTTTATTCAGATTTGAAGACAAAAAAATTGATTTATGATTTTAAGAAAGAGAAACCAGAGATACAAAACAACACGATGGATGTTACTGGAGGAATGACAAGAAAGATAACAGAAGCAAGTAAGATGGCAAAAGCTGGATTGAAAGTGTTTTTTGTAAATGGTAACAAGCCTAACAGAATTAATGATGCAATTTCAGGAAAGAAATTTGAAGGGACTTTATTTAGGAAATAATTATGGAAGAATTTGTAATTTTAGTTGATGGAAATGATAATCCAATTGGAAAAGAGGAGAAGGTAAAATGTCATCTTCCAAATGGAAAACTTCATAGAGCATTTACTGCTTTAATTTTCAACAGGGAAGGAAAATTACTCTTAACAAGAAGAAGTGATTCAAAAATGCTTTGGCCTGGAGACTGGGATGGAACAGTTGCTAGTCATCCTAGAGAAGGTGAAACATACGTAGCATCTGCAGAACGCAGAATGCCAGAAGAGATTGGCATAACATGTAAAATGAATTATGTAAACAAATTTGAGTATCATGTTCCATACAAGGACATTGGTTCTGAGAACGAGGTTTGTGGAACTTTATTAGGAATTGCAGATGATTTTGAGGAATCATCATTAATCAAAGATGAGATTTCTGCGATAAGATGGATAACACCTGATGAATTGAAAGCAGAACTTGAAAATAATAGAGAAATTTATTGCCCATGGATGGTTATTGCACTGTATTATCTTGATGTGTGTGAATCAGAAACAAAAGAGAAATTTTCTTCATTAATTTCAGATTGGACAAAGAGTGAATTAAAGCAAAATTATGAAAAAGCAATTAAACATTATATTCCTGAGAATAATTGGAGATTGGTAAAATGAAGACATCCGAATCAATAAAGAAAAACGCCGTATTTGTGAACAAATTTTTAAAAAAAGAGTTAAGGGGAGAACCAAAACAACTGTATGATGCAGCAGCACATCTAATTATTCACGGTGGTAAAAGACTTAGACCATATTTAGTCTTAAAGAGTTGTAGAGTTTTGGGTGGAAGACAAGTAGACGCGATGGCTGCTGCCAGTTCTGTAGAGATGATTCATAATTTTACACTAGTACATGATGACATTATGGATAATGATGAGATGAGACATGGAGTTCCAACTACTCACAATAAGTTTGATATGCCATTAGCAATTTTAGCAGGAGATGTGTTATACTCTAAAGCATATCATACAATTTCATCGAAATCAAAACTTTCACCAAATTTTACTACTCAATTAGTTACAAAACTATCGAAAGCATGTGTTGAGATTTGTGAAGGACAAGTAGATGATGTAAAACTTGCAGAAAACAAGAGAATTCCTACAGAACAAGAATACATCAAGATGATTGAGAAAAAGACAGCAGTTCTTTTTGAAGTATCATGTGCAATGGGTGCAATTTGTGCAAAAAAGAAATCAAAAGATGTTAAGAATTTATCATCATTTGGACGTAATCTAGGAATTGCTTTTCAGATAACAGATGATTTGATCGGAATCATGGGAGATAGTAAAGTAACGAAAAAACCAGTAGGAAATGACATTCGAGAAGGTAAAAAATCACTGCCAATTCTTCTAGCAATTAGAAAGGCAAGAGGTAAGGACAAACAAAAAATTCTCAAAGTTTTTGGAAAAGTTAATGCTACAAAAAAAGATGTACAAGTAGCAGTAGATACAATTCGTTCTTTAGGAATTGAGGAAGAAGTACGAAAAAAAGCATTACGATATGCAACAAAAGCAACAAAATCACTTTCTAGTTATTCGGGAAATGAGAAAAAAGAGATGGTTAGTCTTTTAGATTTTGTAGTGAAACGAAGTCTCTAACACTAGTTTTAAAATTTAAATCTAAATTTGTAATTACAATAGGAAAAAATCCAGTATGTATGAGATGTCAATATACTAGTTTTTTGTTGGATCGCCACTAAGGATGTTTAACACGTGTTCAACCACATCGCTTCGTCCACCTTCATGATAGTCAGATCGTACAGGATTTGAGGACATACTGACAAAGACTAAATGATTTTCTCCTGCAGGGAATGTTATTCGGGTCAGCTTCTCAAAGGCTGCAATTGCATATTGGCCAGGACCAATTTTTGGAGAAAGTTGTTTTCTTGCCTTCCAAGAGCTTGCAGCTCGTTTTAGTGATGAAACAGTCTCTGCATCACTCAGATAGTTATTAACTCCATCTCGATGCATCACTGCTTTGATCTCTCCTTCTATGTCTGCAATGATACAGTGTCGAATATTTTGATCTGAGTCCATTATTCGTTTCATAGTTGCATCATATTCCATGCCATTATACACAACATTCTAGAATTTAGGTTTTTTTAGAGTTCTAGATCTTCAACATCCAGTATAAACTGTTTTACACATTGGTTCACTTGAGGAGAGTTATGTTCTAACATCTTTTTTTCACATTCCGGACATGTTCTGGAATTTATAGAAGCAAATGCAAC
>CAZEES010000037.1:143-7004 GCA_964511265.1 uncultured Candidatus Nitrosopelagicus sp.
AGCTTGTGCTGCTGCTTCAGCTTCAGCTTGTGCTGCTGCTTCAGCTTCAGCTTGTGCTGCTGCTTCAGCTTCAGCTTGTTCATCTAGTTGGGCTTTCAAGAAAGAATTATCTGCAAGGATAGTTCCAATAATCTCAATTTCTTCAGTTCCTTCTAAGAGTGAAAAAGATATAGTTCTGGATTCATCTGTTTTTGTTTCCTCAAATTCAATTTCATCACCATCAGATAAGATGAAGAAATCATCATCAGAGTATCCAATCTTTGCGTCAAAAAAGTCTCGTTCAAAGGTTATAGTTACATCACCACCAGAAGCTGAGACATCAGTTTCAAAGATTAAAGAGATGAAATCAAGATCAGCAGTAACTGATTTCAGATTTACATTATTTGAACTATAATCAATATCATATGTTGAACCATCAATTTCAATTGACAGGGTAGCTGCGAATGCAGATGGGATCATTATTGTAACAATAAGTGCCGTTACAAATGCAATCATTAGTTTCAAGTCTAGATTACGCCTCTAAGTATTTGTATTATCTTTTCTGCTATAACATTTGCAGCTAAAGACTGAGCTTCTTTTGTCTGAGCGCCCATATGAGGCGTGGAAATGAAGTTTGGGAGACCAGTCAATTTGTTCGAAGTTGCAGGCTCGACTTCAAATACATCCAATGCAGCACCACCAAGTTTACCATCATTCAGAAATTCATATAGAGCATCTTCATCTATTACACCACCACGGGAAGTATTGATTATACGAGCAGTGTTTTTCATTGTGCCCATTTTTTCAGCATTGATCAAGTGTTTAGTACTATCCAACAGAGGAACATGTAATGATACATAATCAGAGCTTGCAAGAAGAGTACCAAGATCTGCTTTCATCAGACCAACTTCTTTTGAAAATTCCTCATCTATCGGAACAACATCATATCCAATAATATTCATGTTTAGTGCTTTGGCCAATCGTCCTAATCGTTTACCAATATTTCCTAATCCAACAATTCCCAAGTATTTTCCACGTAACTCAGAACCCATCAATTCTTTTTTAATCCAGTTTCCATTTCTTACTTCTCGATCAGCTCTTGGAATTTCTCGTGCAAGTGATAGCATTAACCCAAGAACTAATTCAGCTACTGCATTCATTGCACCTTCAACTGCATTAATCACACGGATGTTTTTTTCTTTGGCAGCTGTTTGATCAATATTATCTAGACCTACACCAACTCTAGCTATAATTTGGCATTTGTCAGCCTTTTCAATCAGTTCTTTTGTGAGTTTTGTTCTGCTTCTGACAATAACAACTTCAAAATTTCCAATTTTTTCTGCGATTTGTTCAGGAGTAATTTCTGGCTCATATGTAATTTGTAGACCATTCTTTTCTAGAATCTCATTTAAAATAGGATTGACTTGGTCACAAATTAATATCGATTGAGTGAGACTCATGCAAATCACCTAGATTCATTTAATATAATCATTGTGAGGGAATTCTGATAATACAAGTATTGTCAAAGTAGAAATTTTTGCATAAAGTCGTTATTTTTAGAAATTAAATAAAAAGAAGAAATATGGTAGTTTATCCTTGTGCAGCTGCTATTACAGCTGGGATTACTTCCCATAGAGGTAGTGCGCCGTTTTCGATAGCTGCGTTTGCAACATCATCTGTACACATGCATTTTACGTTCAAGGCAGGATGTGAAATTGAGTTCATTCCTGCTGGTGGAACTGAGTCCATTGGGTTACCTAATACACCTGCATATGAACCTGCATCAACTGCCCCTTGAACTACGCCAAGTGCGGTTGCAGCTTCATTTACTGGGTCTAATGGTAGACCTGCGACAAAGATACTTGCTGCACCACTATAGATTGCTGCATAATCATGATTTACTGCGACATAAATGCCTGGTTCATCAAAGACCACATCTGCGATCATGTTTTGTGAACCACCAAGTAACCATGTTTCAGTACCTTGTGCCTGAACTCTGTTTGCTTGTACTACTCTGTCGATGATTTCACCGACAATGTGCCAGTAAACTGGTTCGTTACCTTGGTTTTCAACGAAGAAACGAACGTGCTCACCAGTTGGTATGAAGAGTAGTTGTGATTGATATTGCTTCAAGTCCATCGAATTCCATGGTTGTGCAATGAAGATGTTCTTGTCTGCATCACCGAACATTAGCAAGTTATGAATCGAGTTTGGAACATAACTAAATGCTTGTCCGTTTACGACTGTTTGTGATGTGGAGTGTGCCATCATCTTGGACATGTCATAAGTACCAGCGTCTGTTAAGTACATCTGGTTGTATTGCAGTTGGAACTCTAATGCATCTGCATCATAGAATTGTTTGTCCTTTACAACTTCGCCACCTTCTAGTGCTGTCTTTTCCACCATTAGTCTTTTGTAACCGTCAAGTGGATCAACAATGGTTATTCCATACATACCAGATAGTACGTGTTGGTCCATTGCTGCAACATTAACACCAGAGCAGTGGTATTTGTAAACGCCTGGAACTTCTGCGATAAAGCAGTATTCACCGGTTTCACCGATGTTTACTGCACCCATGTAAGGTTTTGCTGACATTTGTGATGCATGCATGTCGTTTCCGTGTTGAGTTACCTCATCAGCTGGAATTGTCAATGTCATGTGTACAACATCACCTTGTGTGACTCTAAGGGTTGGTCCTGGGACTGTTCCACTGAAAGTCATTGCACTGAAGTCACCAGATAGTGATGGAAGAGTTACACTCTCACCAGTCAAATCAAAGTTGACTACAGGTCGACCTGAATCTAGTAGGTCTGCACATGGTCCTGATGCATATGCTTCAGGCATTACAAGTTCTAATCCACCCATAGATTGGACTTTACTAAGTGGTTCTGAAACTACATCTAGTGCAGAACCTCCAATTTGTGGAGAGGTAAAAGAACTTCCGAATAGTGCGCCGCCCATAACTGCGATTGCAGCTACGGTCATAATAGTACTATAACGTCTATTCATGAAATTTGATGGTTGTACTATACTATATAAAATAATGGAATGTTTTCAAATTCAACTAATAGAAACCGATCATTTGTTCATTTTCCATATTCAAAAATATGGAAAATTTTAAGAAATTCAATTTTTATTTGCGAAGATATTATAGATATTGTTGAAATATAGAACTGATCGTGATTCTTTAGGACCAGTCAAAATCCCAGCAGATGCGTATTATGGACCATTTACTGGAAGAGCGATAAAACAATACAGCGTAACAGGTAATCCATCTCACAGAAATTTGATAAAGTCATTTGTTATGATAAAACGCTCAGCAGCAGTTGCAAACATGAAGACAAAGGCAATCAACCGAAAGCAAGGAACTGCAATTGTCAAAGCCTGTGATAAGATTCTTTCAGGAAAACACATTGACCAGTTTTTGGTAGATGTGATCAATTCAGGTGCAGGAACAGCATTCAATATGAATTCAAATGAAGTAATCACGAATGTTGCACTACGAGTTTTAGGCAAAAAACAAGGACAGTATGAATTTCTTCATCCAAATGATCATGTAAACATGTCTCAGTCAAGTAACGATACATATCCAACAGCGATGCATATGGCAATACTGTTTTCATTTAAAGAAATGATTCCAGTAATTGATAAATTAATTAAATCAATTAACAAAAAGGCAAAACAATTTTCTAAATACAAAAAACTTGGGCGCACACATTTGATGGATGCACTTCCAGTTACTTTGGGTAGTGAATTTGCAGCATATGCAACTTCATTAACAAACGCAAGAAATGGAATTGTTATATCGCAAAAAGAATTGGAACAAGTTGCACTAGGAGGAACGGCAGTTGGCACAGGTGCAAATACACCTAGAGGTTACAGAAAAGCAGTAATTACTGAATTAAGTAGAGTTTCAAAATTATCATTAAGACCGCAAAAAAATATGCAGTATTCACTACAAAGTAAATTCCCTGTTGCAAACGCATCATCTGCATTGAAAAACTTTGCAATAGAATTGGCAAAAATTTCCAACGACATCAGACTGATGGCATCAGGACCAATTGCAGGATTAGCAGAGTTAGGAATTCCAGCAGTACATGCGGGATCATCAATCATGCCAGGAAAAGTAAATCCATCATTAGCAGAATGCATGAACATGATTTGTTTTAGTGTAATAGGAAATGATACAACAGTTTCGTTTGCTGCGCAAGCTGGACAGTTTGAGCTAAATGTTATGTTGCCAGGAATGTTAAAGGCAGTTTTAGATTCCACAGATATGTTAACAAACTTTTTGCCAATATTTTCTGCGAATTTAATTGACGGTTTAACTGCAAATCAAACCAAGCTTAGAGAGAATATAGAGAATAGTCCAGTAATTGTGACGCTACTTGCACCAAAGATTGGATATCTAAAGTCTGCAGAATTATTCAAAGAATCACTCAAGACAGGAAAGACGATTAGAGAATTAGCAGTATCAAAAAAATTGATGACAAATAAAGAAGTCAGTGCGCTGTTGGGTTAAGATGGCAAAGATTTGGGTAGAGGCCTATGGCTGTTCTGCTAGTTTTTCAGACTCGGAGATGATTTCAGGTCTAATTGTAAATGGTGGACATACCTTGGCAGAAAATCCAGATGATTCGGATTTGAGCGTCATAGTGACATGTTCTGTCAAGGATGCTACCGCATCAAAAATGATTCATAGGATAAAAGAGTCAAATTCTAAACCTCTTGTAGTTGCAGGATGTCTACCAAAAGCAGAAAAAGATACAGTAGAGAAATTTGCTGAGAATGCCAGTCTTTTAGGTCCAAATTCGATTGGAAAAACTCTCCAAGTCATTCAATCAACATTAGATGGAAAGAAATTGATTGCGTTGGATGATTCAGACATTTCAAAGGTGGGGCTTCCAAAAATTCGCCTAAATCCTGCAGTGGGAATTGTGGAGATTGCCAGTGGATGCATGAGTGAATGTACGTTTTGCCAGACAAAATTATCAAAAGGAGATTTGCAGAGTTATAGAATAGGAGACATTGTAAGACAAGTTAGGACTGAGATATCAGAAGGATGTTCCGAAGTTTGGCTTACATCAACAGATAATGGATGTTATGGTTTCGATATTGATTCAGATTTACCTGAATTAGTAAATTCAGTAATAGAGATCCCGGAGAAATTCTTTGTCAGAGTTGGAATGATGAATCCAATGTATATGCCAAGAATTCGCGAGGGTTTGTTAAAGTCGTTTGAGAATAGCAAGGTCTTCAAATTTTTGCATGTGCCAGTTCAAAGTGGAAGTGATAAAGTCCTAAATGATATGAAAAGAGGCCATACTGCTAAGACTTTCAGAGATGTGACTAATCAGTTTAGAGAGAAATTTGATAAATTCACAATCTCAACTGATGTAATAGTTGGATTTCCTACAGAAACTGAAGAAGATTTTCAGATGACCATGAGATTATTGGATGAGACAAGACCAGATGTTGTTAATTTATCAAGATATAGTCAGAGACCGGGAACAGATGCTGCGGAGATGATACAAATCGATGTTGCAGAAGTAAAAAGAAGAAGCAAGATTGCATATGAATTAATCACAAAGATTTCAAATGAAAACAACCAAAAGTGGATCGGATGGAAAGGCGAAGTGCTATTTGATGAGGAATTTGAGAATCAGATGAGAGGTAGGAATTTTGCGTACAAGCCAATTTTTGTCAATGATAAACCAAAGATTGGCGACATTTCATCAGTAGAAATTACAAATGCTACCAACCACAGCCTAATTGGCAAGATAATCAACTAATACAACTCAAAAATTTTAGATCGGAATTCTAATCAAAACTAAGTAAACAGTTTTTTATCGGAAATCGCGATACTGTTCATGACTTTTGAAGTTAAAGAGCCAGTATTGGTAATTGGACTAGGAGGCGCAGGAATAAGATTAGCCTCAGAAATGAGAGAGATCCTAGGCGTAGACTCTCTCAAAATAAGTCAGGATAAGAAAGACATTTCAGAGCACAATTCAATTCATATTTCTACAAAGTCAATAATCAATCCATCCGTTCAATTAATCAGAGGGTGTGCGATGGAACAAGGAGAAAAGATTGCCAAACATGTCAGTACATATGAGACTGTCATAATTATGGCAAATCTTGCTGGAAAATCGGGTGCAGCCTTAGCACCAGTGATCTCATCAATCTGTAAAGAACAGAACAAAAATGTCCTATCATTTGCAATAATGCCTTTCAAATTTGAAAAAGACAGAATTTTCCAGTCTGGAATTTCATTAAAGAGATTGAGAATGAATTCAGATTCTACAATAATCATTGACAATGATGCAATTTTAGACAGTAACCCTGACCTGTCTGCTGAAAAATGTTATGACATAACAAACAATGCAATCAAGTGTCTTGCTACATCAATTAAATCATCATCATTGACAGATGATACCAATATTTTATCCACATCACGTAATGCAGAAAATATGGAAGATTCCGTAAAAGATGCAATTAGAATGCTGTACGAAGATGCACCACCAAATAGTATCAAGCGTTCAATGTTGTATGTATATGGAGCAAGTAAAATTCCAGTAGGAGTTATCAATTCAATTTCAAATATACTTGGCGGAATTTTTGATCAGAACAATTCACAAGTAGACATGTCAACATCAAATAATACTAACGTAGTTTTATTAAGTGCAATTGAAGGCGAGACACGTTTTGAAAAATATGATCCACTAGGAATAATTTCAAAAGACAAAACATTAGACTGGGATGAGCCAGAAACTAGTTTTAACTGCGAATTGGATTTGCCTCAATTAGAGTAAATAATTTTTTTATTCTGTATCTTTTGGTTTAGCTGCTTTCTTTTTTGGTTTTTCTTCTGTATCTTTT
>CAZEES010000038.1:0-6132 GCA_964511265.1 uncultured Candidatus Nitrosopelagicus sp.
ACTTTTTCTGCATTAGAGAAAATGTTGTAAATTTATTAGAGAAAAAATCCATCTTGTATTATGAAACCAGAGAGATGTGCGTATTGTGGAGATATGGTTGACATTCCATTTGAATGCACATATTGTAAAGATCCATTTTGTGACGAGCATAGACTTCCTGAAGACCATCGCTGTGTGAAATTAACGGTGATAAGAGCAAAAAAGTTTGGTGAAAAAAAAGTGATCAGAGATGGTGGACCGGGTTCCAGCAAAATTAAAAGATTTTTTGGAAGATTTCGATAATCTAATATTCTGCTTTTGATGGATCAATTTTCGAACGTCTTGCTTGATAAAATAATGTAGCAGCTAATGCAAGCATCACCAAAATTGACATCCATAATGGTTCTACATGGACATTATTCTCTTGTGTAACAATCATTGAAGGAGAAACAACATAAATCACAGATAAAATTATCATAGAAACTCCCTGCACAGAAAGTTTTTTCCATGAAGGAATTTTGATTGCTCTACTGATTAATTCTATTGCGCCAAGAGCCAAAAATGGATAGATCGTAAAAGCTAAGAAATCAATTATATCAACTGAGCCGGGATGAGACATGTTATTCTTCTATTCTAACTTTTAATGCAATTCCATTTGAAATTAAAGATTGTGCATTTTCGTTAGGGATTGTTGCAATATCTTCAGGTTTGAATGGACCATACTTTTCTAGATCAACACCTACAATTTCGTCAAATTCTTTGACAAATCTGACTGTTACAGGTTTAGTTTTGTGTTTTGTGGAAGTAATTTCTAGGAATTTTGATTTTCCATTTACTATCCCAGAAATTATCATGTTTTTTCTCTCATTCATTTCATCGTTTGAATCAATAACAAATTTTTCTTCATCTGTTAGAATACTATAAGATTTTGTAGACATTGCGGAGATTTTTTCTAGTCTTTTATTTATTAAGAGTTCAACTAGGTTTGTTGCAGTTGAAATTATCTGGTTTTTAGTTTTCTTTTCAATTCCATCGTATTCTTCATTTTTTAATTTCCCAATAAAGTTAGATAAATTTCTAAAAAAATCAGTACTAAGCTCCTGTGGTTCGTCGGTTTGAAATTCTTGCATGACGATTACATGGAGATTTTTTAGATCTACTGATTCATTAGATGGCATTTTAATACAAAGTTAATCTTAAATGGTACGTTTAATTCTTTTAGCTTGAAGTAGAAAATTGCCGTATAAAGTAATAGGTGGTAAAGCCACACAAGTAAAATATTCTTCAGATGAGGTATTCTCTAGAATAAAACACGAGGGGATTAAGTTCATAGATCTTCAATTTACTGGTCTAACAGGCAGATTTCATCACACAACAATCTCAGCAGACACATTTACACCCGATCAGATGGAAGATGGCTTACCAAAATTAGACGGTTCATCAATCGTAGGATTTACGGATATTGCAGATTCGGATTTAATACTAAAACCTGATCCAAGTACATTTGCAATTATTCCATGGGTAAAAGAGAAAAAGACTGCCAGACTGCTTTGTGATGTTTATTGGGGCGGAAATAGAGGACGTCTAGAAAGTGATCCTAGAGGAATTTGCCAAAAAGCAGAAAAATATGTTACAACACAAGGATTTGATTTTAGTAATTGGGGACCTGAGGTTGAATTCTTTGTTTTTGATAAGGTTCATTGGGATGTTTTAACACCATACAAAGGTCAATCGTATTCTATTGAATCTGCTGAAGCACCATGGAGCCAAGAAGGAACTGGTTATCCTATGGGATTACAAGAGGGATATTATCCAAGTACACCCTCAGATACACTTACACCATTTAGAAATGAGTGTGTTGATGTTTTGAATGATAGTTTTGGAATTTTATGTGATAACCATCATCATGAAGTTGCAACCGCAGGACAGTGTGAGATTGATATCAAATATGATTTAATGACTAATTCTGCTGACGGTGCACAATCATACAAATATGTTGTAAGAAATGTTGCGGCAGAATTTGGTAAAGTGGCAACAATGATGCCAAAACCAATCTCTATGGATTCGGGTTCGGGAATGCATACCAATGTCAGTTTATGGAAAAAAGATATGAATACATTTTATGATAAAGACGAGGATCTTGAATTGAGTCAAACTGGCCGATACTTTTGTGGAGGAGTGATGGCACACGCTAAAGGATTAACAGCAATCACAAATCCTACTACAAACTCTTATCACAGATTGGTTCCAGGTTATGAAGCACCAGTTTACATTGCATGGAGTTCAAGTAATCGTTCTGCAACAATTAGAATACCCGGTCATTTTACAGGAGAAAAATATGCATACATGAAAAGGATGGAATATCGTGTACCAGATCCAGCATCAAATCCTTACCTTGTATTTTCAGCTGTTTTAGCTGCAGGTCTAGATGGAATTAAAAAGAAGATAGAGCCTGGTGATCCGGTAAAAGAAGACATTTACAAAATGACAAAATCAGAAAGAATAAAACATGGTATTGATACTTTACCTGCAAATCTTGGAAGAGCGTTAGATGAACTTGAAAGTGATAGAAAATATCTTACCCCAATTTTTGAAAACGAAGTTTTAGATAAAATTATTGAATTAGAAAGAAGAGATCATAGAGAGATTGCAATTAGACCACATCCTCATGAATTTTATCTTTATTTTGATGTATAAACAGAGATTCAAAATAATGGGCGTTCAGCCAGTTCGTGGATAAATATCAACGAAGCGATCATCATTCCCAGTCCACCGCAGATCATCAATGAAGTGAATTTTTGATTCTTAACTCCTAGAAAAATTACAATGCCTCCTCCAAGTCCTAGGAAAACTGAGAGCATTCCAAGTGCCACAACTTCAAATTCTGCACCTATAGTCAAAGGTGTAAATATTCCAGAAAGTAATGCGACTGCTGCTACGATGTAAACATATTTTGTTCCAGATAGTAGGATTGATTTGATATTAGTTGATGTTTCTTTGGAAGGAACTTCTTGTTCTGCTAATTCAATTTCTTCGTCTTTTTGAACAGAGTCAGGTTTTGGAGCATCTGAAAAACGTCTATGTTTTGCCATTCTAATTTAGTCTAAAATTGATTGATTAAAATTTTTGCTAATCTACATTCCCATTCCAGGTGGCATTCCCATGCCTCCCATTCCAGGCATACCGCCCATTCCACCCATGTCAGGCATACCGCCTTCTGCACCTGGTGGAGGACCAGCAGATTTTGCCGTAGCAATGACATCATCAATTCTCAAGATCATACATGCAGCCTCTGTTGCTGCAGAGACAATTTGGTGTTTTACTGCTAGTGGTTCAATAATATCTGTTGATTTCAAATTTCCAACTTTTCCTTTCATCACGTCAATTCCGGTCCATTTCTCGCCTTTGATTTGTTTTGAACGCAGATGAGTTAGTGTGTCAATTGGATCCATTCCTGCATTTTCAGACAATGCTAAAGGAATTGATTCTAGTGCTTCTGCAAACTTTTCAGCAGCCAATTGTTCACGTCCTTGAAGTGATTTTGCCCAGTTTCTAATTTTTGTTGCTGCGAATGTTTCCGGTGCACCACCACCTGCAACTATAGATGGCAGTTCCATTACATCTCTTACAACCATTAGTGAATCATGAACTGAACGTTCAACTTCATCGACAACTCTTTGTGAACCAGCACGTAGCAATAATGTTACAGATTTTGGATGTCTGCAACCTTCAACAAAGACCCATTTGTCTTCTTCAATTTTCTTTTCTTGTATTGATGATGCTGAGCCCAAGTCTTTTTCAAACAAGTCATCTAGATTAGTTACAATTCTTGCGCCTGTTGCTTTTGCTAGTTTTGACAAGTCACTTTCTTTTACACGTCTTACGGCTAGAATGCCTGCTTTAGACAAGTAATGTTGTGCCATGTCATCAATTCCTTTTTGACATAAAACTACATTTGCGCCAGAACCAATAACTTTGTCAACCATTGTTTTGAGCATTTTGTTTTCTTCATCTAAGAATGCTTTCATTTGTTGTGGATTTGAAATGTTAATTTTTGCATCAGTTTCAGTTTTGTTAATTTCAAGTGCTGCGTTTAAGAGTGCAATTTTTCCTTCTGTGATCTTTTTTGGCATTCCAGAGTGAACTATTTCTTTGTCTAAAACGATTCCCTGAATAATTGAAGATTCACTGATGGATCCTCCAGATTTCTTTTCTACTTTAATATCATCAATGTCAACAGTGTATTTCTCACCGTTCTTTTCTGCAACGGCTTTTACTGCTTTGACAATCATTTCGGCTAGCTGTTCAGAATCTTTTCTAACTAGTTTAGTTTGCATGGAAGTTTTTGCGATTTTTAATAAAATTGAATTATCAGTTGGTGAAACCTTATCAGCGATTTGATCTAGGAATTCTCTTGCCTTTCTTCCAGCCTTTCTGTAACCGTCAACAATAATTGTTGGGTGAACATCTTGTAAAACTAGTTTTTCAGCATGTTCCAGTAAAGCGCCTGCTAAAACTACCGCAGATGTAGTTCCATCTCCTACTTCATTGTCAGTAGTCTTTGAAATTTCAACTAGCATTTTAGCAGCTGGGTGTTGAACATCAATTTCCTTCAGAATTGTTGCTCCGTCATTTGTAATTGTAACATCGCCTAAAGAGTCAACAAGCATCTTATCCATTCCTTTTGGGCCTAGGCTGGTTTGAACAATTTCGGCTATAATTTTGGCAGCTGCAATATTGTTTTTTTGGGCTTCTCTTCCTTTAACCTGACTTGCATCGTCTTTTAGAACTACAACAGGTAAATTGCCTTTTGGTGTCTGTGCTGCCATTAATCAAAACCAAGATTTTCAAAATATATAGCTTCTTGATTGAAGAGTCCAGAAAAGATCGCTGGTCTTAAATTAGGAAAATCGAGTTCAAAGTCATGAGTGATTCAAACAAAGAATCGTATGATAAGGTATTTTCCAGTCTTGAAAAACATCATGAGTGGTTTGAGAACTCAATTCCATTAATTGCTAGTGAGAATATTCCTAGCCCAGCTGTACGAGAAGCTGTGATGTCAGATTTTGGTAATAGATATGCCGAGGGCTGGCCAGGCGAGAGAGTCTATGCGGGATGCACCTACATCGACGAAGTTGAAATTCAATGCATGGAGTTGGCACAAAAATTATTCAAGGCTGAATTTGCAGATGTCAGAAGCGTTTCAGGAGTTGTTGCAAACTTGGCAATTTATTCTGCTTATTCGAATCCAGGGGATGTAATGATTGCATCATCCATTCCTGCAGGAGGTCACATTTCTCATGGTAAAAAAGAGCATTCAGGAACTGCCGGACTGGTGCATGGATTAGATATTGAGTTCTTTGCATTTGACCCTGAAGAGATGACATTAGATGTTGATAAGACAAAAGCTAAAGTTGAAGATTTGAAATCACAGAATCGTTTACCAAAAATTGCAATGTTTGGAGGTTCAGTATTTTTATTTCCACATCCAGTAAAAGAATTAGCAGATTTTCTAAAGGGATATGACATGCACATTAATTATGATGCGGCACATGTTGCAGGATTAATTGCAGGTGGAAAGTTCCAAGATCCACTTAGAGAAGGAACAGATACAATGACAATGAGTACTCATAAAACTTTGTTTGGTCCACAAGGTGGATTGGTTTTAGGATTTGAAAAACATGCAGAGCCAATTAAGAAAGCAATGTTCCCAGGATTAACAAGTAGCCATCACATTCATCACATGGGTGCAAAGGCAGTAGCATTTGCAGAAGCATTAGAGTTTGGAAAAGATTATGCAGAACAGACAATCAAGAACGCAAAAGCACTAGCTTCAGAATTAAACAATGTAGGATTCAAAGTGCTAGGTGAGAAGAGAGGTTATACAGAATCACATCAAACAGTTGTAAATGTTTTAGATTTTGGTGATGGGGGAACTATCGAAGCTGATTTAGAAAAAGCAAACATAATTGTAAATCGTCAACTAATTCCAGGAGACTTGAAAGCAAACCGTCACTATATGCATCCAGGTGGAATTCGTTTAGGAACGTCTGAGATTACTCGTTTAGGAATGAAAGAATCTGAGATGAAAGAGATTGCATCTTTGATTAAACAAGTTGTAGTTGATAAGAAAGATGCAGGAGAGATTGCAGG
>CAZEES010000039.1:0-5831 GCA_964511265.1 uncultured Candidatus Nitrosopelagicus sp.
AGGCGGTGGATGTCTAATTGCAACTGCGGCATTTGGTTCTGAAATGGCACCACAGGTTCAATTCTTGAGAGAGATTAGAGACGGTAAAGTCATGGCAACTGAATCAGGTACTGCATTCATGACAGCATTCAACCAATTCTACTATTCATTCTCGCCATATGTGGCAGATTATGAAAGAGAAAACCCAGTCTTCAAAGAAGCAGTAAAAGTAACACTAACTCCACTTCTCACATCATTAACACTACTCAACTATGTTGATGTTGATTCTGAACAAGAAATGTTAGGTTATGGAATTGGTATTATACTACTTAACATTGGAATGTACTTTGTAGCACCAGCAGCAGTAATCATTGCAATAAAGAATAAAATCACTAAACTACAATAAGACCAATTTTTATCAAAAACTCGATACCTGTTGCAAATGTTTTATCATCAATCTGACCATCGGCCCACCAACCAGCATTAGTCTTGATCCATTCTGGAATACTTACTTCATCCTTTGATTCACTTTCTGAAATTGGAACAACAATTATTCCATCCTTTATCAAAAACTCAATCCCATCAATGAATGCTGAATCTGGTATCTGACCATCAGCCCACCAACCAGCATTATTTTTTACCCAACTTGGAATTTGATAGTCAAATGTAGCGGAGCTATTCTTTCTATCAATAATGATGGGAAATTCCAGAGTTGCAAACTTACTTCCACCAACATTTTCAAATTTCACAACCGCCAACCCTGTTACATCTGATGGTATGTCCCACTCAAAATCATTTTTGTTTGGTTCTCTCAACTCCAATTCTTTTTTATCCGAACTTAGATTATTTTTTGAAAATACATTTTTTCCATCATGAATAACTTTCAAATCATATGGTACTGCAATTGGTCTATCTTTTAGGAAGGTATCTAAAACATCGTAACGAATGACTGTTCTCTCTCCAGATCTTAATTCATCATCCCACCACAAATTAATCTTGAATTGCCCATTTTCTGTTACGCCCGATAATGGTAAATCACTCTTTGGTATTATCGTCATTATTACAATGTCTTCATTGAACTGATTTGTAGAAAAAATTTCTTGTAATTCATTTTGGCTAACTACAACATGAACAAGTCTGTCATCACCAGAAAAATCATCTATGTTAATCATTGATTCAGGTAATTCAATTCCGTTTAATGTTGCAACATACTCTGCAACTAAAAGATCACCAAATGTTTTTGGAACTAAGAGTTCTTCATGTATTACTGTTGTTTGATCTATAGTCTCTTGATTCCATTCAAAAGGAAATGAAAATTTTACCTCTTTTGTTGTTTCATCATATGTAAAATCTATAATTTGATCAAAAAATGTAATAATTCCAAGTTCTTGTTTTCCATAATTTACATCATTTATTTCGTAACGTGTGGTTTCCTCTATCGATATTCCAAGATCATAATTTACTGGCTCTGCCAAAACATTATTGTAACTATCAATTGTAAGAATTGAAATTTTGAATTTATACAATCCTCCATTTTCAAAGATTTTCCCTTTGAAATTATACTGCTCACTTGCTAGTTCAAAAAGTGATGCAAACGTCTCTTGTTCCATTACTTCAATTTTTTCATTATTAGATGGCGCGAGATTCATTATGAGATTTCCATCTTCTCTCTGAAAATTTTCATTTACAAGAACATCATTCCCTTTGATTAACTCAACATGAAATGTTACATCTCTGATTGGTTTTACTTCGTTAGAATTCACATTTGTAAAACTTTCAAAAAGATTTATTGTGATCTGTCGAACTCCTTTCTCTTCTCCATCTACATCCACATAATTTGTAAATGAATTTACTTCCAACGTTGCTTCCTTTTCCCCAATCATCACTGGAGGCATTGTCTCGGACCCCAAACCATGTCCTGATGAATCTGGAATTTCCACTGCGAGAATAAACCCGATCATCAATAATGGAATAATGGAAAGTTTGAGATTCATATCACAAATCCATCTTTTCCATAATTAACTGATATCACAAATTCTTCTATGGATATGACCTAGGCGTGCCAAAACAATTAGGATTATAAACCAATTCTGTTATGAATTAACATTATGGTTAATCAAGGCGCCTCCAAAGATGCTTGTCCACGTTGTGTCAAAGGTAAAATGGTCACAGATAATGAATCTGGCGAAATGTTTTGCTCCAAGTGTGGATTTGTAATGTCAGAAAAACTACAAGAATCTGGACCTGAATGGCGTTCTTTTACACAAGATGAACATGGTGACAGAGCAAGAGCTGGTGCACCAACATCACTAACAATGCACGACATGGGTCTTGCAACTGTAATTAATCCTGTAAACAAAGATGCATCTGGTAAACCACTTACTGCATCAATGAAAAACACAATTGAAAGATTAAGAACATGGGATAGTAGAAGTCAAGTTCATGAACCAGTTGACAGAAACTTTAGACAAGCATTCAGTGAACTAAATAGATTAAAAGACAAACTTGCAATTTCAGAATCTGTTGTAGAAAAAGCAGCTTACATTTATCGTAAAGCACTAGACAAAGGTCTAGTTAGAGGACGTTCAATTTCTGCACTAATGGCATCTGCATTGTACGCTGCATGTCGTGACACAGAAACTCCAAGAAATCTAAAAGATGTTGAAATTGCTGCAAACATTAAACGAAAAGATATTGCAAGATGTTACCGTTTACTTGTAAAAGAATTAGATCTAAAAATGCCAGTTACTGATTCAGTACAGTGTGTTGCAAGAATTGCAAGTAAAATTGGTATTGCAGAAAAAACAAAACGTTATGCAATTAAGGTTTTAAAAATTGCACAAGACAATGAAGCATCTGCAGGAAAAGATCCTATGGGATTGGCAGCAGCAGCATTGTACTTATCATGTGTCAAGAATGGTGAAGACAAAACTCAACGTGACATTGCAGAAGCTGCAAATGTAACTGAAGTTACAATCCGAAATAGGTACAAAGGCTTAAAAGAATCTATAGACGTATAAAGCAATTATTTATCTTTTGTTTCTGTAACAAACCCGCCAGAACCCTCTGGTGGTTCAATTTTCTTTGCGCCACCTAAGCCAATTGTTGTTATGATTACAGATGTTAGTAAGATGAAAAATACAATCTGTGGGTAAGCTTCTCCGTTTTGCAATCCCATTGTAAGCGGTATTGTAGCTAGTACGGCTGCCGCTAATCCTCTCGGTATCATTACTGATGTAACTTTCTTGTCCAGTTTGGAGAATCCACGAACAAGTGCAGTTTTCGTGATTATGATTCTTCCAATGTAAATTGCTACTGCAGCAACTATTCCAAATATGACATATTCAAACTGGCCAAAGCTAGCTAACAATCCTACAAAGACAAAGAAGAATGCCCTAACGATGAATGTGACCTGGCTGTGTAGTGAGTTATCTATAGTATGTTCTGGAAGTTTAATTCGTAATTTTTTGAGCAGATACTTTTTGTTTCCAAGCATTAATCCAAATACTAGAGCAGTTAGTGCTCCTGATTCTCCAAATGAGTTTGCCAAGAAAAATAACAAAAACAGAACACCCAGTGTGAGCATGTAATTATGTTGGGCATTGCTTAGCTTGGATACTACAAACATCCAAGGAATTCCTACACCAAATCCTAGTATGAGGCCCACCAACACAGCCCTTCCAATTGTTTCTCCCAACAGATCTGCACTGAAATTTCCTGTCAGAACTGCCTCAAACAAAACAAATGCGACTATAGTTGATAAAATGTCAGTTAATGCGGATTCAAAACTAAGCATTGATTTTGCTTCATCTGAAATTCTAAGTTTTCTAACCAGACCGAAAACAATGATAGAGCTACTACCTCCAACTATCGTTCCAAGCAAAATACTATCAAGCCACTCCCATCCTAATCCATAATGCGCCAGTCCGGTAACAATTCCAACCGAAACTGCAAATCCCAAAATAACTAAAATAACTGCAAAATGCGCAGTCTTCAACACATTTCCAATATGTAAATTGTATCCACCATCAAACATGATTATGATTAATGCAAGAGCTGCAAAGTAAGGAACAATTTCAATAACTGCTGCAGGTTGTACAATTCCAAGTATTGGACCAATGATAATTCCAAGAACCATCAAAAATGCAATGTCTGGAATTCCGGTCTTTTTGAAGAATGCCTCTCCTAATACGCCTAAAATGATAACAACACTTGCTGCCAATAGTAAAATTGGTGCAGATGCAATGAGGGAGCCTTCTCCCATCGAAACCTCGCCTAAGAACCTTTGAATATTGATTAATCCTTGAGAGATGAAATCATACCCTGTGTTAGAATCTGCTTCAGGTATTGGGTTTCTTTCAAAATATGACCTTACTAAATCTCGAGCATTTGATCCTTCCAATCCTTCAGTATTGATTTTTGACAGAAAACCATCTTTAAAAAATTCACGAAATTCCTCAAAAATACTGAGAAAGATCAAATTCATGATGATATTTCAGCCCCTTTAATGCTAATTTAAGATTGCAGTGTAAAATTATCGAGATATTTGAGCACGTAACTTCTCATATGCTTTTGGTGCATCATCTTCTTTTAGTACGATGACCAAACCATCCTGGGTGAATAAGGCATCAGCCATATCGATTCCATTGTAATGTAGAATCTCAGTCACAAATGCCATGACATCCGAACGACTATGACCTTCTGGAACTGCCACCTTGATCTTAGCCAATCCCGAACTAAACTGGTTCTCTCTTGGTAAGGATTGAAAATGCCGTCTAACCCTATCACTATCTTCAGTTAGAATTCTAAAGGAATCTCCAAATCTGAAAAATTCCGAATCTGTAAACTCTTTGTGGAACTCGTTGAGCATTTTTGCCATCTCGTCTCCGGCATCCGTCATATTCCATGACAGGCCCATTATCCCATCAGTAAGGGTTAATCTCGCATCTTTCAGAACCGGATCATCTATCATTTCATCAGTAGCCTCAAAAGAGTCAGCATATCGCTTTATGGCAACAACTACGGTATTGAGATTAACAGGACCTCCCATTGTCTTTTCAACATCAGGCTGAATCTTGACTGCCAATGCTGTGAAATTAATGACATCCATCTTCATACAGTCATAAATCGAGCGGTTTCTAGTAATGATTTCACGCACAACTTCAGGCATGGAAACACCACTTGTTCTCATAGTGTATAATACATATGACATATATAATAACATTATGTAATTATAGGCATAAATTGTAAGTATACTCATGATTAGAAAATAAAACTTATATAATGTCATATACATTACATAATAGAGGTAAATATGACAATGTTCACCGACGAATTCAATAGAATCTTCAAAGAAATGTCCCGCTCTTTTGGAAGTATGGATGACATCTTTGAGGTTCTAAAAAACACTAACGGGGTTTCTGGTCCAATTGTTTATGGTTATACCATGACCGTTGGACCTGACGGAAAGCCCGTTATCCAAGAGTACGGAAATGTCAGACCAGACAGTTTACCTACTACAGACTCTTGTGGATGTGCCAACCAACCACAAGCAGCTACTGCCGAGAAGAGAGAACCTCTGATAGACACTTTGGTTGACGACAAGGAACAAACTCTCAAGATTGTTGCCGAGATGCCAGGTGTTGAAAAGACCGATGTGAAAGTCTTTGTGGACGAGGATATCGTTCACATCGATGCCAAACATGGCGAAAAAGACTACCATGTGAACGTCCCAATTCATCACAAGGTCGATTCAGACTCTCCAAAAGCTACCTATACGAATGGTATCCTGGAGTTAACCTTCAATCTGGATACCAAGCCAAGTGGTAGATCTGTAGACGTACTCTAATCCC
>CAZEES010000040.1:0-5481 GCA_964511265.1 uncultured Candidatus Nitrosopelagicus sp.
AAACCTGAATCTTTAGAACAATCTGATTTTAAATTATGGTTTTCAAATGCTGATGATAACACAGTTGAGGGCATTAAACATAAAACTCAAGATTGTATTGCTGTACAATTTCACCCTGAAGCTGCGCCTGGTCCTTTTGATTGCAAATATGTTTTTGACGAACTAAAAAAATTAATGGAGAAATAAAAACATGCCAAAAAATGAATCACTAAAGAAAATCCTAGTGCTTGGAAGTGGTGCAATAAAAATTGGTGAAGCAGGAGAATTTGATTATTCTGGAAGTCAGTGTTTGAAGGCAATTCATGAAGATGGAATCAAAAGTGTTCTTATCAATCCAAATATTGCTACAATTCAAACAGATACGCGATTTGCAGATCAAGTCTACCTTTTACCAGTAACCCCAAATTATGTAGAATCTATAATTGAAAAAGAAAGACCTGATGGAATTATGTTGGCATATGGTGGACAAACTGCACTAAATTGTGGTGTTAAGTTAGAAGACTCTGGAATCCTTCAAAAATATGATGTCAAAGTACTTGGAACTCAAGTAAATGGAATCAAAAACACGGAAGATAGGCAGCTTTTCAAAGATTCAATGAAAGAAGCAAGCGTTCCTGTACTGAAAAGTAAAACTGTCACAAATTTTGAGGATGCAAAAAAGACTGCTGAAGAATTATCATATCCTGTAATAATCCGAGTTGCATACACTCTTGGTGGTAGAGGCGGTGGAATTGCTCATAATGAAATTGAATTACATGAAATTGTAGAACGTGGCATTAAGGCTAGTCTTGTAGGTCAAGTTCTAGTCGAAGAATACATTGGACATTGGAAGCAAATTGAATATGAGGTTATGCAAGACTATGATGGAAATAATGTAATTGTTTGTAACATGGAAAATGTTCTTTCCATGAAAGTTCACACTGGAGATAACATTGTAGTTGCACCTTCCCAAACAATTAACAATAATGAATATCATATGTTGCGTACAGCAGCTTTACGTGCTACAAAACATGTTGGAATCGTAGGTGAGTGTAACATTCAGTATGCACTGGATGCTGACTCTGACCGATATGTTGCAATTGAAATCAACCCTCGACTCTCACGTTCTTCAGCACTTGCTAGCAAGGCAACTGGTTATCCGCTAGCATACATGTCTGCAAAGATTGGATTAGGATACAATTTATCAGAACTTGTAAACAGAATAACAAAAAGCACTACCGCATGCTTTGAACCATCACTTGATTATGTTGTTTGTAAACATCCACGATGGGATTTCTCAAAATTTGAACTTGTTAATCGCAAATTAGGCGTAACGATGAAATCTGTTGGCGAAGTCATGGCTGTGGGACGAACCTTTGAAGAATCTCTGCAAAAAGCAATCAGAATGCTTGACATCGGAAATGATGGACTAGTTTTGAATCGTTCAAACGATGAAAAAATATCTGAAGAAGATCTTGAATACAAACTTTCACATCATGATGACCAAATATTGTATAATGTTGCAATTGCGTTAAAGATGGGAATATCTGTTGATAGAATATACAAATTATCTGCAATTGATCCTTGGTTTATAGAAAAAATTCAAAATATTATAAACACTGAATCCCAACTCAAAGAATCTGAACTAAATGAATCCGTCTTGAGGAAAGCAAAAAAGATGGGATTCTCTGATAATCAAATTGCACGTGTAAAAGAAAAAACCACTGATGAAGTACGTGAAATCCGAAAAAACTTTGGAATCATTCCTGCTGTCAAACAAATTGATACTTTAGCTGCAGAATGGCCTGCAGTTACAAATTATCTTTATCTGACTTATGGCGGAAATTCAAATGATATTCAAGTCTCTCCAGATGAAAAAGGAGTAATTGTAGTTGGCGCAGGTCCATACAGAATTGGAAGTAGTGTTGAATTTGATTGGGGGACTGTGAACATGGTGTGGGGCCTTCAAGAAAATGGCGAAAAGAATGTATCAGTTGTAAACTGTAATCCTGAAACTGTATCCACTGATTATGATATATGTGCCCGATTATATTTTGAAGAGCTAACCCAAGAAAGACTTCTTGACATTGCAGAATTTGAAAACCCTAAAGGTGTAATCACTTGTGTTGGTGGACAAACCGCAAATAATCTGACTCCTGGACTTGCACAACGTGGAATCAATATTATGGGTACGAGTGCAATTGATGTTGACAGAGCTGAAGACCGTTCAAAATTTAGTGCAGAATTAGACAAGCTTCACATACAGCAACCAAAATGGCAAGCATTTTCAAATATAACTGAAGCAAGAAACTTTGCACAGGATGTGGGCTTTCCAGTAATTGTTAGACCTTCATATGTTCTGTCTGGTGCAGCCATGAAAGTTGTATGGTCTCAAGATGAACTTAAAATGTATGTGAAAGAGGCTACGGATGTATCTCCAGATCATCCAGTTGTAATTTCAAAATTCATGTTAGATTCACTTGAAGTAGATGTTGATGGAATTAGTAATGGAAAAGAAGTAGTTATAGGTGCAATAGTGGAACATATTGATTCTGCAGGAGTTCATTCTGGTGATGCAATGATGTGTATTCCTCCATGGCGTCTTAATAACAAAATAATTGAAACCATTAATGACTATACTAAAAAAATTGCATTAACATTTAATGTTAAGGGTCCATTCAATCTACAATTTCTTGTTCATGATAATCATGTTTATGTTATAGAGCTTAACATTAGGGCGTCACGTTCAATGCCTTTTGTGTCAAAACTAGTAAAAACTAATCTTATCTCACTTGCCTCCAAAGCAATTCTTGGCAAGCCGCTTCCTAAAATTCCGGAAAATAAATGGCAAAAAATTCACAATTATGGAATTAAAGTCCCACAATTTTCATTTATGCAACTCGATGGAGCTGACATTGCATTAGGAGTGGAGATGCAATCTACAGGAGAAGCTGCATGTTTTGGAAATAGTTTCTATGATGCATTATCAAAAGGTTTGACATCTGTTGGTTACAATTTACCTGATAAAGGAACTGCGCTAGTTACTGTTGGAGGATCTCAAAATAAAGAAAAACTGTTACCTTCAATTGCTAAACTTAAACAACTGGGATTCAAGATTTTAGCAACAGAACATACTGCTGAATTCTTTGAAGACAAAGTTGGAGATATAGAAATTGTATACAAAATCTCAGAGCCCGAACGTAAACCAAATATCTCTGATTTACTATATGAGAAAAAGATTGATTTTATTATCAATATTCCAAGCACCATTTCTTTGGAAAAATATGTTGGAATGTTAGATGATGAATATCAAATTCGAAGAAAATCTCTTGAATTAGGAATTCCTGTACTTACTACAATTGAATTGGCTGACTCTTTTGTAAAGACATTAGAATGGTTACAAAATAATGAGACAACAAAAGATCCTATTGAACCATATGATGCACTTGAATGACTTTCCTAAATACTCACAAAACTTGACTAATTATTGACTCATTTCCGATTATTGTTCCATCCAATGTGGCAATCCTGGCCATGGACACATCCTTGATTTTCTCAACTATCGGTGAAATTGATCTTTTGTAAAATCTCTTTTCAGTTGCGTAGAAATACGGATTAAATGATGGAATAATTGTAATGTTAATCTCTCCTGTAGACGATGAGAAAATTTTTGATTTTGTAGTTTTTATCGATATCCAAATTCTTTCTCCATTAAGTAATGAATTTTTATCAAAGTATACTGGATGAACATGTCCCATGATGATATTGTTTACACTTGAATAATTTTCAGATGGCATCGTATGTCCATGTGTTAATAAAACGTCATCGATGATCATTCCCTTGGAACTACTCACTGTTACATAATCTGGAATTAATCTTTCAATATTTGCATCATGATTTCCCGGAATTAAAATTATATCTAATGAATTTTTTATTTCTTCAAAAAAATATGGTACATCATCCCATTCGGAACTTGTTATATTTTGTATACTTGATTTAATATCTCCTAAAAGAATTAATGAATCTGGATTTTCATTTCCAATAATTTTTTTGATATTTGAAATAATCTCATTTACTGAAGAATTTTTCTTATTAGTTATTTTATTTGATGAAAATTTGTGTTCAAATCCAATATGAAGATCTGATATAACAAGATTCTTTTTATCCCCTTCAAGAATTAATGCGGGTTCTGAATCAATTATTCTTGTACTTACCATCAAGATTATACGTTTGTCTTAGATTAATTCCTTATGTCTGCTAAGCAAGATAAAATCAATTCTATAGTAGAAGAACGACGTGTAAAACTACACTTGTTTAAGCCAAGTAAACGAGAAATCTGGACTATAGTTGGAAAAGAAAAAGAACATTGGATTGATCCTTATTCGGATTTTTGTTCATGTCCTGGATATTATTTTGGTATGATTAAAAACAATACTCCGTGTTATCATTTGGAATCAATTTCTATAGCAAAAAAAGAAAATAAATTTGAAATTATCGAATTCATTGATGATGAATACGAATCATTCATTTCTGGAATTGTTAGCGATTTGTAATCTATTCTAGTTTAATCTCAAAAAGATCATCTTTTGAAACTCCTTTCCAAACACCAATCATTCCTTCAGGTTCACAGTCTTCTACGGCTGTAATTTGCTGAATTTTGATGTGGTCTGGATTTGGAGGCATCCAAAGCATTGCCATATAGTCTCCGACTTCACCTGCTTGTTTTGGGTCTGCCATGACTATGTTCTCTTTTTGAAATCCATTACTTGCTAATGCATTCAGTGACTTTTCATGTAAGTCCATTCTTCCATGAGTGAAAAGATAGACTTTCTTACTTGAATCTACATCTGTCATACTTTATGTGAATAAATTGTGCAAATAAATCTAGTTCATAGAAAAGCATTAGATATTTAAATTACTTAAAAAAACGACTGAGCATGACTTCGGCAGACAAATTTGGTGTCATTTTCACAATTGTATTTGTTGCTGCAATGATCGCTATAATGGGTGGTGCATTACAACCAGACTCTACTCCTTCTACACCAAGCGTTACTGCGCCCGCACAAACATATTCTCCTCCTCCAGCTCCAGTAGAAACACAACCAACTGTAGCTCCTGAAGCAGCCCCCCAAACCTCATCAAGTGAAAATTTGAAATATACAATTCGTGGTGGAATAGTTGACTCTATTTCTCAAGATGAACATCACAATGCAGTTAAAATTATCATGGATTCAAGACTTGATGGTCAATTAACAATTACATTAACTTCTGATTCAGTTGTTCCATTTGATGATGGAACGTACTTTGTAACTGTTGATGGCGAAGAGGTTGACTTTACTCAAGTTGGGAAAAAATTAATAATTGACTTTATGGCAAATTCTCAAAAAATTATGATTTTCGGTGAGGGACATACATCTGATGGTCATGATGATAAACATGAATCTATGATGGCAGCAGAAGCCGCAGAAGCCGCAGAAGCCGCAGAAGCCGCAGAAGCCGCAG
>CAZEES010000041.1:0-3228 GCA_964511265.1 uncultured Candidatus Nitrosopelagicus sp.
TTCTGTATCTTTTGGTTTAGCTGCTTTCTTTTTTGGTTTTTCTTCTGTATCTTTTGGTGTTTCTACTTTAGATTCTGGTGTTTCTACTTTAGCTTCTGGTGTTTCTACTTTAGCTTCTTCTTTGAGAGTTTCCTCAGTTACTTCAATGGCCTCAACATCATCTGTTTGAGGTTCAACTTTTTGTTCAATCTCAGTAGATTTCTTTGAATCATTTTCATTTAATTCCCCGTCATCTTCATAATTAGAAACTAAAATGTGGCCATCATCAGTTTTTGTCATTCTGACACGAATTTTGCGTGGTGGACTTCTAACACCCCTAGACCAGATCAAATGTGCAACTTCTTCATCAATCTTAATTTGCTGTGTTTTCATATGTTTTCGGGCAAATTCACGGATCATGTTAGTTGCTCTAACAGCTCTGTGTTGACTTTGAGAGAGAAGCACTTTTCCTAAAGGAATTGTGTAAACACGTTCAGTTTCTTGAGACAACTATCCAACCTCCACATCAGTACTACGCCATTTTCTAGCCTTCGGATTGGTTCTGACTGAACGTTTTGTCTTTAGAATAACCCATGCTGGAACAGCTGAAGCTTGCTTTGTTTTCTTAAGCAATCTGATTTTTCTAGCAGATGATTTTCTAGTTGCCATAAAGTTTCGAACAAATTTTCCTCTTTTTAAATCAAGCGTGATTTTTCTCTATAAAACAAAGTATTCTGCTTCAGGGTGATGAACAACAATTGCAGCTGTAGATTGCTCAGGAATTATTTGTCCAGACTCGGTCAAATCCATACCAGATTTTTCCCCATGAATTAGTTTCCAAACTAAATGATGCTGATTTGTATCAGGACAGCTTGGATATCCCCAACTGTATCTTAATCCACCTTTTCCAGATAAACCCAATTCAGTTTTAATTTTTTGATTAACCCAGTCTGCCATTGCCTCCGCAGTTTCAACTGCAAGTCCATGTAGGTAATATGCATCAGTGTATTTGTCTTCTTTGTCCCATTTTGTAATTAATTCTGCTGCTTTTGTTCCAACAGTAACTGATTGGAATGCAACAATATCATTTTCTCCAAAATAATCTGTCAAACACAGATGTTTGCTTTTGGATGAACGTGGGAAATCAAAGATGATTTTTTGACCATCAGTACTGTCAACAATTAATTTATCATCACGATTATGGCATGTAAAATATCCGTAAACTGCTTGTGGTTCAAAAAGATTCTCATCCAATACTCGTTGTTTCCACTCATCAAGAAGTTTTTCTGGGTCGTCAATTGAATCAGTTTTGGAATTTCCTCTAATACCCCATGAGAGTTTGAATAGGGATTTTTTATTAAGATGCTTCCAAATTTCGTTTAGGTCAAAGTCTTCAGAAGTTAATCTAGTAACTGAACCAAGTTTTGGAGGGGTTGGTGCAGATACAGGTTTCACACCACTATGGGGAAGATCCTCAGATGCAATTTTTGTGATTGAGCTTTCTTTCCAGTTTGATAATTTCTCTCTCCAAGCACTAATGAAATCATCTCGTTCGTCAGAGACTATCTTGTCCATTGTTTTCAGACCATCAAACATTGTTCCACAATAGAATATTCCAGATTCATAGATCCCATCCTGTTTTGCAATACGATTAATGTAATTGCTGTTTATTGCAGCTCCCCCACACAAAATTGGAATGCTGACATCAGTCTTTCTAGCATGCTCAACAAAGAATTGCATTTGTTTTGAGGTGGAGACTAACAATGCAGATAGACCCACAGCATCAGGTTTGACTTCGTTAATTTTTTCAACGAATTTTTGGAGAGGAACTTGCTTGCCTAGATCATGTACCGTGTATCCATTATTCTCAAAAATTGTCTTGACAAGATTTTTTCCTATGTCATGAACATCTCCATAAACAGTACCTAAAACAAGTATTCCTTTGCTTGTACCTTCCTCTTTTAGGAGATATTTTTCTAATTCTTTTACTGCAGCCTTCATGCATTCAGCAGACTTGAGAACAAATGGAAGGATTAGTTCACCAGCACCAAATTTATCACCAACAATTTTCATGGCAGGAAGTAAATCATCATTTAACGTTTGAATAGCACCCTGATGAGTAATTTCTTTTCCAGCGTTAATTGACAAAATACCATCTTTTTCAGTTATGAGATTTTCATCAGGTAATTTTTCTGCAATTGCAGAAACTACATCATTTTCTATTCCATCTTTTAGTCTATTTATTATTCTGAAATTTGCACGTTTTGCTGCAGACCATGATGGATCTACATCAATCTTTTTTGTTTTAGATGTAGAATCTTGAGTGATATTTTCAAAGTGTGTAATTAATTCAGCAAGTGCATTTTGACTCTTATTGAAGATCAAGTCCTCAACTAGTTTCTTTTCTTTTTCATCGATTTCAGTGTATGGAGTAATCTCACGTGCATTAACAATTGCACTATCAAGACCATATTGTACAGCATGGTATAGAAAAACGGAATTTAAAACACGTCTTGCTTGAGGAGCTAAACCAAAGCTGATGTTACTTAACCCCAGAGTGGTAAATGAATTTGGAAATCGCTCTTTAACAAGTTTGATTCCTTCTAGTGTATTTTTACCTGCATCACGAAATTCTTCTTCACCTGTCGCAAGTGTAAATGTTAGAACGTCAAAGATGAATTGTTCGGGGCGTAAACCATATTTTTTTCCGGATTCATATAACAATTCAGCAGTTGCAACTTTTTGAGTGGAAGTTTTTGCCATTCCATCAGGACCAATACACAATGCAATGGCAGGGATTCCATATTTTGCCATTAACGGTGCTAATTTTTTGAATCTACTTCCATCACCTTCTAAATTTATAGAATTGATGATTGGTTTACCTGGAATTTGTTCAATTGCAGATTCAATGACATCAGGATCTGTGGAATCTATGACAAGTGGTGCATCAATCTCTAGACTCAAACTTTTGACTAGTTTTAGAAGAAATTCCTTTTCATCTGAGCGTTCGGTGGTTGCAACACAGACATCTATACAATGTGCACCATCTTCTACTTGATTTCGTGCAAGACCAACTAATCCATCAAAATCATCGTTGAGAACCAGCTGTTTTGCTTTCTTTGAGCCCTGAGTATTTAATCTCTCACCAATAATCAGAGGACCTACTTCTTGTTTGAGATCAACTGATTTTATTGCAGAGCTTACTCTTGCCTTCATGTATTTTTCATGTGAAAATTTTTCTAAATACTT
>CAZEES010000042.1:0-2463 GCA_964511265.1 uncultured Candidatus Nitrosopelagicus sp.
CTATTCAAAATTGATATACGATTCAAGTGTTACTTGATTAAACACCATTACAGAAAGATCTGAGAATTCTTTTCCTTCTAACTGATCAACCGTTCCTTCAAAACTGGTCTCATTTTTTGTTGTTAGTGCCTCAAAGACATGAACTTTCATTTTAGCTGTCTCAAAACCATTCTGTTTCAAATATTTTGCAATTTCAGATGGCATGAAATGTTTCTCTGGAACCTTTGGCCATGGTCTTGGAACAAGTATGACACTAAACCCATCAATCAACGCTTTTTGTAACTCCAATTTTTTCTCCTCAATCGATGTTGAAATATGCATGGTGATAACTTTGGACTTGTCTGTTGGAACTTTGGCTCGTGATGCAGCTACTTGTGTTGAACTTATTCCGGGAATTATTTCAACCTCATCATAAATCTCAATTAATCTGTCTACAACTTCTGATTCTGAAAAATTAACATCACCTGTAAAAGGAACTAGGATTGTATGGTTGTCTTCTTTTGCAATCTCTTGATATGCATCTTCTTGATTCTGCATCGTAACTTCAAGAATTTTTTTCCCTTTGACAAACTCTTCAATTGTTTTAATTGTATAGCCATACCCAATTACAACATCACATTGTGAGATTGCTTCTTTTATTACATCTGTAACAAATTTTGGTGAACCTGGACCAACTCCTACAGCAAAAACTTTGTTCATTTTACTTTGTAATTCTCTGTCTTGATTTAATGAACTCTACACACGGCTTCCAATCAACTCTAAGATATTTTGTTGGGTCTTTAATTGGATACTTTACCCAGTCTTGTACAATTGAAAACTGATATTCTTTTTCCTTTCCATTTTCTATTGCTTTTATTGATAATACACTACCCCATGTTTTTTCTTCTTCTCCAATTTCTAAAATATTATCAAATGTGATTTTACTGATATGTTTTTTCTTAACTTCTTCTAAATCAACTTGTAAATCTTTTTCCTCATATCCATCCAATTTTTCAGTCATTGTATTTTTATTTTGTAATAACGCAACAATCTGTCTTTTACTTGCTGCGCCCCACCACTTTTTCATTCTTTCAGTCCTTTTTAGAAATATGAAGTGATTATCTGTTAATAGTAACATTCCTTCCTTTCCACCAACACCAAAAAATGATTTTGATTCTCTCCAGACAGACATCAAATGTGTATGAATTTTTTCATCAAATTCCATAGAAAAACTTGAAAAATAGATCGTTAAAAGTCAATTGCAGATCTGATTTTTATATAGACAAAATTTTCATTCCACATGAGTAAAAAGTTCATTTTACTAATGCTAACCCTATCTGTAATTATATTAACTCCTCAAACATTTGCAGAATCTAATGATCCTGTTGTTGTATTAGAAACATCATCTGGTAACATTGTTATAGAATTTTTCTCAGATGATGCACCAAACCACACTGAAAATTTTCTTAAATTAACAAAAGATGGAGTTTATGATGGAACCGTCTTTCATAGAATTATTCCTGGATTTATGATTCAAGGTGGTGATCCACTTACTGCCCAAGCTGGCGTATCAATGTCATTATGGGGCACAGGTGATCCTGGTTATTCGATAGATGCAGAATTTAATGACATTGTACATGAAAGGGGAATTGTATCCATGGCACGTTCAAATGATCCAAATAGTGCCGGTTCACAATTTTTCATTGTTCACAAGGATTCCACCTTCCTTGATGGGCAATACACTGTTTTTGGAAGAATTATTACTCAAGAAAGTTTTGACACTTTAGATGCAATTGCGGAATTAGAAACAATGCCAAATGATCAGGCAGTTCAAACATTCAAAGCAATTGTTAGCAAGGTAATTATCAAAGATCGCAGTGAAATTTCAGATATTCTGGATCTAAAACCTCCAACAAGGACCGACACACCAATTATGCAGACCGCACCTGAACTTTACACTAACAACTACCTTGGAATCTCTTTTAATTCCCCAGTTGGATGGTTGATACAATCCCCCCCAAAAACTGATCCTAACGTCCCTGATCTTGTTGTTTTAGGACCTCAAACTTCAACTTCGAGTCCTGCATTCTCCATAACCATTGATGGTACATCTGACACTCTTGAGGAGGAAGTAAAAAAATTACAGGAGAAGATTGCCCCTTTGATTACACAGAACGTTTTAACAATTGTAGATGAAGGAACAACATCAGTTGATGATAATCCTGCATACATCCTTCGTGCAACAGGTAAATTTGAAAACCTAAATGATGAACTAAGAGAAGTAGGTTTTTCCACAATTGTATTTGTTGATGATAATAGAGTTTACACAATTCAATACACAAATCATCTAACTGATTATTACAATCATGAAGACGAAATAACTGGCATTATACAATCATTCAAATTGATTCACTCAGGACCGCCAGCTTCTGAAGATTCCCAAGAAGTAACTGGTTCTAATGAAGAAGGCGGTGGATGTCTAAT
>CAZEES010000043.1:0-1583 GCA_964511265.1 uncultured Candidatus Nitrosopelagicus sp.
ATTTCTGCACCACTAAAACCATCTGTAATTTCAACTAGTTTTTTCATGTCAATATTGCTGTCAAGTGGCTTCTTTTTAGTATGAATCTCAAAGATGTGTTTTCTTCCTTTAGAGTCAGGATTTCCAACTTGGATAATTCTATCAAACCTTCCTGGTCGTAAAAGAGCCTCATCAACAATATCTAATCGATTAGTTGCTCCAATAATTAACACATTGTGTAATTCTTCTAATCCATCAATTTCAGTGAGAATTTGTGAAACGATATTTTCAGTTACATGAGAATCAGAGCTTCCACTGCCTCTTTTTGGAACAAGTGCGTCTATTTCATCAAAGAAAATGATACATGGTGCAGCTTGTCTTGCTTTTCTAAAAATTTCTCTAACACCTTTTTCAGATTCGCCAACCCATTTTGATAGTAATTCAGGTCCTTTGATGCTAATAAAATTAGATTCTGTTGTTTTTGCCAATGCCTTTGCTATCAAAGTCTTACCAGTTCCTGGAGGGCCATGTAGCAAAACACCTTTTGGAGCTTCTACATCAACATAGTCATATGCTTCTTTATGTTTAATTGGCCATTCGATAGATTCTTGCAATTCTTCTTTTAACTCATCAAGACCTCCAACATCATCCCAACTTACATCAGGAATTTGGACCAGAACTTCTCGTAGTGCACTTGGTTTGACTTCTTTTAGTGCATATGTAAAATCATCTTTGTTAATTTTTATTTTTTGTAATACTTCTTTTGAAATTTCTTCTTCATCTAAATTAATTTCAGGTATTATTTTTCTCAAGGATCTCATTGCAGCTTCTTTTGATAAAACTTCTAAATCAGCTCCGACAAATCCATGAGTTGTTTTTGCAATTTGTTTAATGTCTACATCTTCATCCAAAGGCATTCCACGTGTATGAATTGAAAGAATATCAAATCGTCCATCTTCATCAGGAATTCCAATTTCAATTTCTCTGTCAAATCTTCCAGGTCTTCTTAGTGCAGGATCAATAGAATCAGGTCTGTTAGTAGCTGCAATTACTACAACTTTACCTCTGGATTTCATACCGTCCATTAACGTCAACAATTGAGAAACTATTCTTCTTTCTAGTTCTCCTGAAACTTCTTCTCTTTTTGGAGCAATAGAATCAATTTCATCAATGAAAATTATGCTAGGCGAATTTTCTTCAGCTTGTGTAAAAATTTCTCTTAGTCTTTCTTCGCTTTCTCCATAATGTTTTGCCATTATTTCAGGACCGCTTAGAGTGGTAAAATTAGAATTTGTTTCACCAGCAACTGCTTTTGCAAGTAAAGTCTTACCAGTTCCTGGAGGACCATAAAGTAAGACACCTTTTGGAGCTTCTACACCTATTTTGTCAAACAATTCAGGGTGGCGCATTGGCAATTCCACCATTTCACGAATTTTCTGAACTTCGTTTTTTAGACCACCTAATTCGTCATAAGTAATCCTTGGAACAGAGGAATCCACAGCTTTAGTTAGTGAACCGAGTTTGAAAATTGTGTTTTCAGTAACAATTACTGGTTTTGATGGTTTTGTGTTTGTTACAACAAATTGAACTTTGCTTCCCATTTG